>JBLINN010000032.1:0-19948 GCA_047639325.1 Paracoccaceae bacterium
GTTGTTGGCGTTGATTGGCGGCATTGGTTATGGCGGCTGGTCAGTTCTGAAAGAAGTGCAGAAAGTTCAGTTTGCGCCGGTCGAACAGGCCCCGTCTGTGCTGTCGGATCTTGATCCTTTGAATTCTGCCTCCCGCAGTTCAAGTCGAAATGCGGGCCAGACTTTGGGTCAAAACCCGCGCCAACTTGCCGGTCTGACCGCCCCCAGCATAGAGGCGCTGGATCGTCTCTATCGCCCTCAGGCGCTGGATGTGCCGGTTCTGGTCGCCCGCGACGCGCCGATCTCTACGCTTGATCCGCAAAGCGGCGGCACGTTCCGCACGCCACAACTGCCGCAAGTGCAACTGGCCAGCGGCGCACGCAGTGAAAACGCGGTTCCGCAGGTTGTTGAACTGGCCGCGCCGCAATTGCAAATGGTGGCCGTACGGCAATCGTGGGTGCGGGTCAGCGCGGCTGACGGGACAGTGATATTCGAAGCTATCCTGGAAAAAGGCCAGAGTTACGATGTGCCAGCCATGCAAGAGCCGCCAACGTTGCGGACCGGCGAATCCGGCGCGATTTATTTTGCGTTGAACGGTCAGCATTATGGCCCTGTCGGCAACCGGGGTGAAGTGACATCAAACCTGCCCTTGTCGATCCCAGAAGTGACCGAGCGGTATACTGTGGCCGACCTTCAGCAAGACGGTGATCTGGCCAAAATCGTGGCCGAGGCACAGACACAGCCGGTTAATCAGTAATTCCGCCCCATTGCGGCGGGTCGGTTGGCGGCGTATCACCCGCCTGAACACTTGTCCCCGGAACATTCAGCCAGACGGACCCGGTATTTTCTATGTCGCATAACCCCTTGCGCCCATGGCGCGACATCCAGCGCCGCAAATCGCGCCAGATCATGGTGGGCAATGTGCCCGTCGGCGGCGACGCCCCGATTGCCGTCCAGACCATGACCAACACCCTGACCACCGATATCGCCGGTACCGTGGCACAAGTGCAGGCCGCGGCCGAAGCCGGCGCCGATCTGGTGCGGATTTCGGTTCCGGACGAAGGGTCGTCAAAGGCGCTGAAACAGATCGTCGCCGAAAGCCCGGTGCCGATCATCGCCGACATCCATTTCCATTATAAGCGCGGGATCGAAGCCGCCGAAGCAGGCGCTGCGTGCCTGCGGATCAATCCCGGCAATATCGGGAACGAGG
The DNA here is from genome assembly GCA_047639325.1 of Paracoccaceae bacterium. Classification (GTDB taxonomy): domain Bacteria; phylum Pseudomonadota; class Alphaproteobacteria; order Rhodobacterales; family Rhodobacteraceae; genus NVQY01. Next base: position 1,190 of record JBLINN010000032.1, read on the forward strand.
CCCGCGTCAAAGAGGTTATCAAGGCGGCGCGCGACCATAATTGTTCGATCCGTATCGGGGTGAATGCTGGATCGCTGGAAAAACATCTGCTGGAAAAATACGGCGAGCCTTGCCCGGCGGCGATGGTTGAATCCGGGCTAGAGCATATCCGCATTCTGGAAGACAACGATTTTCACAACTACAAGATCAGCGTGAAAGCGTCAGACGTGTTTATGTCGGCGGCGGCCTATCAGGGCCTTGCCGATGCCACCGACGCGCCGATCCATCTGGGGATCACCGAGGCGGGCGGGCTTGTGTCCGGCACGATCAAATCGGCGATTGGTTTGGGCAATCTGTTGTGGATGGGGATAGGTGACACGATCCGTGTCAGCCTCAGCGCGGATCCGGTGGAAGAGGTCAAGGTTGGCTTTGAAATTCTGAAATCGCTGGGGCTGCGGCATCGCGGGGTGAACATCATTTCCTGCCCGTCCTGCGCCCGGCAAGGGTTTGATGTGATCAAAACCGTCGAGGCGCTGGAATTGCGGCTGGCGCATATCCGCACTCCGATGAGCCTGTCGATCATTGGTTGCGTGGTGAACGGCCCGGGCGAGGCGCTGATGACCGATGTCGGCTTTACCGGCGGCGGGGCCGGGTCGGGTATGGTGTACCTAGCAGGCAAGCAAAGCCACAAGCTGGGCAATAACGAGTTGGTGGATCACATCGTCGAACAGGTCGAGAGAAAGGTCGCCGAAATCGAGGCGACCTCTGACGACTGATTTTCAACCCTGTCAGGCCGTTGCAACGCCGTAGGGTGTGCATTCTGCGCACCCTTGGGGTTTTGCTATGGCAGGGAAGGTGCGCAAAATGCACACCCTACTTGGCGTCGCGTTTATCCGAGACCAATATCGCCATCTGATCCGCAGGCAGGTAGCCGCGCAGCAGTTCATCTTCCAGCACAAAGGTTGGTGTGCCCGAGATGTTCAACTTGCTTGCCAACGCCCGGGTCTGGGCCAGCTCGTTGGAAATATCTTCGTCCTCCATCCGGGCGATGATTGCATCCGTATCCAGGCCCAGTCCATCAGACACGCGGCGCAGGGCCACCTCGCTGACATCGCCCGTATACGCCATCAGGGCGTCATGCACCTGTTTATAGGCATCACCACCTGCAACCAGTTTGGTGGCCATAGCAAACCGTGAGGACAGGATTGAATCATCCCCAAGGATCGGCAATTCCTTGACGATCAGGCGGATGTTGCCATCTGCCGCCAACAGTTTCGCCACCTCGGGCATCGCCCGGCGACAATAGGCACAGCGGTAGTCCAGGAATTCGACCAGGGTGATATCGCCATCAGGATTGCCGCCAACCCAGGAAAACCCGTCATCAAACAGTTCTGCCGCGTTCTGGATCACCAGCGCCTGATCGGCGGTGGATTCGGCAACCGCCTGGCGTTGTTCCAGAACGTTCACCGCCTCGATGATCACTTCGGGATTGTCCATCAGATAGGCGCGCACTTCGGCGCGAAACACCGTGCGTTCAGCATCGGTCATGGAAGTCAGGTCCAGCGCCTGCACAGGTGTGGATATCAGGGTCAGGGCCATCACGGCGGGGGCGACAAAGCGGATCATCGTTTTTTCTTTCCTTTTTCATATCGTTCAGAGGCTATGAGCACATCTTCGGCCCGCTGCCAAGCGGCAGAACCGGTTGGCAGCTGTGCAATGGCGCGCCGTGCGTGCAACCCGGCATCGCTTAGCTGGCCTTCAAGGGCATATCGTTCGGCGGTGGCAAGGGCTGCCATACCATTCTGTCCAGTCTTGGCATAGGCGATCGCCAGATCGCGCAACAGGCGGGCGTCGCGGAATTCGCGCGACCGGGCTTTTTCTAGCGCTTCCAACCCGGCTTTGGACTGACCACTGGCCAGCAGCGCGCGGCCATAGCCACCCATGATCAGCGATTCCCGTGGCGCCAGTTCCTGCGCCGTACCATAAGCGGCCAGTGCAGCGCCCCACCGGCGGTTTTCCATTTCGATCTGACCTTTGAGGTCATAATAATATGGGTCTTCAGGCCGGATCGCGATGGCGCCGTTGATGGCGGTGCGCGCAGCGGTCAGATTGTTCAGCCGGTGGTAGGCCACGGCCTGACGCATCTGTCGGATATCTTTGGCGCTTTCTTTGGCGGATCGTTGCATCGTCCATTTGGGCGAGCGCATAAACGCCGACAATTTGCCACGCACCCGGGCGAACCAGTAATCGGCATTTGGATTGGGAGGCGCGTTATCGCCATTGGCGGCAAGGTAATCCTTGGCCGCACGGATCCGGTCGCGCGACAGGGGGTGCGACTGCATATAAGGGTCCTGACGGCTGACGCTCAGCAATTCCTGTCCGTGAAACGCCTCGTGCAGTTCAACCAGCCCCTTCGGGCTGACCCCAGCGCGGCGCATATAACTGGCGGCAGAACGATCAGCTGATGCCTCTTCGGCGCGGGTGTGTTTCAGGAAAATCCGCTGCGCCGAAGACGACGTGCCAAGCGCAATTCCTGCCGCAGCCTCCCCTGCACCCGAGGCGGCGGCGATGACGGCCAGCGCGGCACCCAGACCCGCCAGGGTTCTGGCATTTTGGAAATTGCCCATTCGCCGCGCGATATGGCCGTTGGAAATATGCGCCGCCTCATGCGCGATAACCGCCTGCAGCATTCGGGCATTCTGCGCCTTCAGGATCAGGCCGTAGTTCAGGAATATCGTCTGGCTGTCGATTACAAACGCATTGAACGAACTGTCATTCACCACCAGCACCCGCACCCGCGACGCATTCAGGCCAGCGGCGCGCAACACCGGCATTGCCAGCTGCGCCAACCCATGTTCGATCCCGGGATCGCGCAACAGGGTGAGCGCCGCCGCAGGCAGCGTTGAAACCGCATAAAGCATCAGTGAAAGGACCAAAGCCGGGATTGACGTCAGCCTGCGGACAGGATCAATAAACATGGCCACACCATGAGAGGAAGCCATGCGAAACTCAACCCGGTCACAGGTCGATCCCTTCATTGTGATGGATGTAATGGAGGCCGCGCGCCGTGCCGAAGAAGGCGGGCGCCGGATCATTCACATGGAGGTCGGCCAACCCGGCACTGGCGCGCCCAAAGGCGCGACTGCGGCGCTGACCCGTGCGCTGCAAAGTGATGCATTGGGCTATACCGTGGCACTGGGTCTGCCCGCTTTGCGCCGTCGCATCGCGCAGATGTACGGCGAACGTTACAATGTTGATCTGAACCCGGATCGGGTCGTGGTGACCTCGGGGTCGTCCGGTGGCTTTATTCTGGCGTTTACCGCGCTGTTTGACACAGGCGACCGGGTTGGTATCGGTGCGCCTGGCTATCCGTCTTACTGCCAAATCCTGCGCGCGCTTGATCTGGTGCCGGTCGATCTGCCGACCGCGCCGGAGAACCGTCTGCAACCGGTGCCAGCCGATTTTGCCGGTATGGATCTGGCCGGGTTGATGGTGGCCTCGCCTGCGAACCCGACCGGCACGATGCTGGACCGGTCCGCAATGGGCGCGCTGATTGATGCCGCAAACGGGCAGGGGGCGGCGTTTATCTCGGACGAGATCTATCACGGCATCGAATACGAGGCCAAAGCCGTTTCTGCGCTGGAACTGACGGACGAGGCCTATGTGATCAACTCGTTCTCCAAATATTATTCGATGACCGGCTGGCGGGTTGGCTGGATGGTTGTGCCGGAACCGCATGTGCGGGTGTTGGAGCGGATTGCCCAGAACATGTTCATCTGCCCGCCCCATGCCAGCCAGGTAACGGCGCTGGCGGCGATGGATTGTGACGATGAATTGCAAGATAATCTGGCGGTCTACCGCACCAACCGTGCGCTGATGCTGGACGGGCTGCCCAGGGCCGGGTTCACCAATATCGCGCCGCCGGACGGCGCGTTTTACGTCTATGCCGATGTGTCGGACCTGACGACAGACAGCCGCGCTTTTGCAGCCGAAATTCTGGACAAGGCTGGGGTGGCGGTAACGCCGGGCCTGGATTTTGACCCCGAGCGTGGCGCGTCGTGGCTGCGGTTTTCCTATGCCCGCGCGACGGATGATATCACCGAAGGTCTGGCGCGGTTGGCCGATTTCATGGCCGGGCGGGATTAAGCGTATTGCGATATTTGCAAGCGCGCCACACTGCGGTAGGGTTCGCGGCAACAGGGCCGGGAACAAGGCCCGCAAACCGGTGTGGATAGACGATGAGCAGGTTTTTTGCAGTTTTGGCCGCCTTTTGGGCCCTGTCTTTTCCCGCATTGGCGCAGGAATTCAGCGGCTTGGCGCGCATTGATGCGGCGCAAAGCCGGATTGCCGATCATGGGAAAAACGGCGTTCAGATCGACCTGGGCTTTAGCCAAGGGGTGCCTTACCGGGTGTTCACGCTGGATGCCCCGCCACGGTTGGTTCTGGACTTTCAGGAAGTGGACTGGACCGGGCTGACTGCCGGTGATCTGCTGACCACCAACAGGATCGCCCAGGTGCAATTTGGCACCTATGTGCCCGGTTGGTCGCGGCTGGTGGCTGAATTGGGCCAACCCATGCGGGTTGATGCCGTGGCGTTGCAAGTGGACGAGGTGCGTGGATCGGCGCAGCTGACGCTAACGCTTGAACCGGTCTCGGCGGAAGGTTTTGCTGCCCAGGCGGGTCCACCCAATGATCCGCGCTGGGATTTGCCGACGCCTGCCGATCTGGGCGTGACAGCGGACAAGGGACCGGACGCGCCGCTGGTGGTGGTGCTGGACCCGGGCCATGGCGGCATTGATCCGGGCGCCGAGCAGGATGACCTAAGCGAAAAGAACCTGATGCTGACATTCGCCCGCGAGTTGCGCGAATTGCTGGTGCGGGCAGGTGGGTTTGACGTGGTGCTGACCCGCGATGGCGATCATTTTGTGTCGCTGGAACGGCGGATATCGCTGGCGCATCAGGCGGGGGCGGATGTGTTCATCTCGCTGCACGCGGATTCGCTGGCCGAAGGGTTGGCGCATGGCGCCACGGTGCATGTGCTGGCGCCTGAGGCATCCGATATTGCCAGCGCCAAACTGGCCGAGCGGCATGATCGAAGCGATTTGCTGGCCGGTGCAGATTTAAGCGAGGTGGATGATCAGGTAACTGGGATTCTGCTGGATCTGGCCCGACAGGAAACCCAACCCCGGACCGAGGCGCTGGCCAAGGCGTTGGTGGTTGGCATGACCCAAACGGGCGGGCCGATGAACCGCCGGCCCCTGCGGTCAGCCGCGTTTTCGGTGCTGAAGGCGGCGGATATACCGTCAGTGCTGGTCGAGATCGGCTTTCTATCCAGCCCGCGTGATCTGAAGAACTTGCAAGATTCGGCGTGGCGCGCGGAAATGGCCAAAGGTATCCGCAGCGGGTTAAAAGCGTGGCGCGACGAAGATGCGGCGACCCGTCCATTGGTGCGCCAGTAAAGGGCTAAGGTCAGGCGGTTTGCAGCACAGTGTTGATGGCAGCGGATAATTTACCGACAATCTCAGCAACCTGATCGTCATCCAGAATAAAAGGCGGGGCCAACAGGATGTGATCGCCGGATTTGCCGTCGCGGGTGCCGGCCATCGGGTAACAGATCAACCCGGCCTCAAACGCCGCCGCCTTGATCTTGGCGGCTAGTCCCCGCGCCGGGTCAAACGGCGTTTTACTGCCGCGATCTTCGACCAGTTCGATGCCGCGAAATAAGCCACGCCCGCGAATGTCGCCCACATGCGGATGCTGCCCCAACCCGGCCTGCAACGCCGATTGCAGCCTGTCGCCCATGTCGCGCACCCGTGGGATCAGCTTGCGATCCAGCAGGGCATTTACCACCGCCAGCCCCGCCGCGGTGGCCACCGGGTGGCCCAAATAGGTGTGGCCGTGCTGGAAAAACCCGGAGCCGTTTTCGATCACCTGATAGATATGCGCGGTACACAGCATCGCGCCGATCGGCTGATACCCGGCCCCCAAGCCTTTGGCAATACACAGAATATCCGGGGTGATACCATCGGCCTCGCAGGCAAATAGATACCCGGTCCGGCCCATACCGCACATCACCTCGTCCAGGATCAGCAACACGCCATATTGATCGCAAATCTCGCGAATACGCGCAAAATACCCGTCGACCGCAGGCACCGCGCCTAACGTGGCCCCAACAACTGGTTCGGCGATAAACGCCATCACCGTGTCGGGGCCAAGGCGCACAACCTCATCCTCCAGCTCTTGCGCGGCGCGCTGGCCGTAGTCAAAGCTGCTTTCGCCCTCGGCGCGGTCAATATATTCATAGCAGGGCGCGATGTGGGATACGTTGACCAAAAGCGGCGCAAACTGTTCGCGCCGCCAAGCGTTGCCGCCCATCGCCAGCGCGCCTAGTGTATTACCGTGATAGCTTTGGCGGCGGGCGATGATATGGCGGCGCTGGGGTTGGCCGATTTCGACAAAATACTGCCGGGCCAGTTTGATCGCAGCCTCGGTCGCCTCGGACCCGCCCGACACGAAATAAACCCGGTCCAGATCGCCCGGTGCGTTGGCGATCAGTAGATCGGCCAGTTGTTCGGCGGGGTCAGAGGTGAAAAAGCCGGTATGGGCAAAGGCCAGCTTGGCGACCTGCGCCTGAATGGCGGCAATGATTTCCGGGTCGCCATGCCCCAGACAGGACACAGCCGCACCGCCAGAGCCGTCAAAATAGCGCTTGCCCGATGCGTCGATCAGATAACAGCCCTGACCGCCGACAGCCGTCGGGGGCGGGGATTTGGTGTGGCGGGGGAACACATGCGACATCGGGATATCCTTTTCAGCATGCCTGCAACTGTGCCGTCTGAATCAGGCGGTGTCACCCTTCGTCCGGACCTCCAACTGGTCGAGCCCGTCTTGCAGGGCCTGAAACGTGCCGCTCTCCTGCAGGAAGTCCCGCAATTGGGCGTTTAGCCCGCCGGGGGTGTTCAGATCGGCGATCATTTGGTCCAGAACGCCGGGTGCTTCCAGCGGGGCGGCCAGCAGGCTGCCGCCGATCAATTGGCGCAAGAATGCCTCGGCTTGTGTCGGGTCGTTGATGCGCTGTCCCAGCCATTTCGCCGTGTCCGCCAATAGTTTGATGCTGGGCGACAGGACGGCTTGTGCGGCTAGGTAGCTGTGCATATCCGCCGAATCGGCCAAAGGGATCACGGTGTTACGGGCGCTGAATATTTGCTGCAACAGCGGGCTGGCCGGGCAAACCAGGATGGGGGAGTTTCCACTGGCAATGGCCGGAAACGGGATCATCAGCGCTTCGGCCTGGGCGGGGGCGACCATGGCGGCGATCTGCGCCAAAGACGGCCCGGCCATCAGCGAGATAACGCGATGATGCGGCGAAAAGGTCAGGGCGGTTAGCACGGTATCGGCAACGTCTGTTGTGGTGCCCAGAAAGATCACATCGCTTTGATCCAGAACGGTCTGATTGGGCGCGACTGTCACGCTGTCATAATCCGCCGCCAGTTGCGCAGCGCGGATTGCGTTGCGTTCCGACACGGTGATCTGGTGCCCATCAAGCGCGATGCCCCGCACCACCGCGCTGGCGATGGTGCCGGTGCCGATAATCCCGATTCGCATCTTAGATATCCTTCATCAGGCGCAGCGCGTCATAGATCGCCGCATGCGTGTTGCGGGCACTGACCGCGTCGCCAATGCGGAACAGCTGAAACGCACCATTCGGGTTGCGGATAACGGTTTGGGGATGCCCGTCGATCAGCGCGTCGTGATCCACAGCACCGCCATTGGAGCTGAGCGACTTCAGGTCAAAATAGAGATCGGCCAGCGGCAGGGTACCGTAGTTCACCACCACCTGATCATAACTCGCGTCCGTCTTTAGATCGCTGTAATCGGTGCCGATAGTGGCTTTTAGGCGGTTACCATCGCGCGCCACGTCCAGCAGGCGGCGGGTGACGGTAAAGGTCACATCCTTGTCCTGAAGGCTGCGCATGTAAGGCACCAGATTCATCGCCATGATATCAGGGGCAAACACCCTGTCGGGTGTCATGATCTCAACCTTGGCGCCGGAATTTGCGGCGATCTCGGCGGCTTGCAGCGCCGGATGGTCACCGCTTTCGTCATAGATCAGCACGTGGCGTCCGGGCTTTACATCCCCTGAAATAATGTCCCAGCTGGAGACCACCATGTCCTGTTCATGGCCGGATTCAAACAGCTCGGTATTGGGCAGGCCGCCAGTGGCGATGATCACCACATCGGGGGCCAGTGTGGTGATGTCGTCGGGCGTGGCCCATGTGTTGAAATGAAACACGACACCGCGCGCGGCGCATTGCGCCATGCGCCAGTCGATGATGCCGATCATCTCGCGTCGACGCGGGGTTTGCGCCGTCAGGCGGACCTGTCCGCCGGGATCGGCGGCGGCCTCGAACACTGTTACGTCATGGCCACGCTCGGCCGCGACACGGGCGGCTTCCAGTCCGCCGGGGCCAGCGCCGACGATCACCACTTTGCGCGGTTTGTCCGCCTCGGGGATGTCATGCGGCATGGTCAATTCGCGGCCCGTGGCGGCATTGTGCAGACACAAGGCATCGCCCGCCTGATAGATCCGGTCCAGGCAATAGGTGGCACCGACGCAGGGGCGGATATCGTCCTCGCGTCCCTCAACGATCTTGCGCACAATATGCGGGTCGGCCATGTGGGCGCGGGTCATGCCCACCATATCCAGCAGTCCGGCAGCCACCGCATGGCGCGCAGTGGCCACATCCGCAATACGCGAGGCGTGGAATGTGGGCAGGCCGGTGGCTTTGCGCACTTGGCCTGCGAAATCCAGATGCGGCGCGCTTTTCATGCCCTGAACCGGGATCACATCGGTCATCGCCGGATCGGTGTGAATACGGCCCCGGATCACGTTCAGGAAATCAACCTGACCGGTATCGGCCAGCACTTTCGATATCTTCAGACCTTCTTCGGGAGAAATCCCGCCATCGGCGGCCTCATCCGCCGTATAGCGCAGGCCAACGATGAAATCGTCACCCACCCGTTTGCGGATCGCACTCATTACATCCAGGGGAAAGCGCAGCCGGTTTTCCAGAGTCTCGGCGCTGTACGCTCCTTCCAGATCATTGGTCAGCGGTGACCAGAACTGATCCAGCAGGTGGCCATAAACCTGCAATTCAATCCCATCCATGCCACCTGCCTGCATCCGCTCGGCGGCATCGGCAAAGTCGCCAATGATGCGTTCTATATCCCAATCCTCGATCAGTTTGGGAAAGGCCCGGTGCGCCGGTTCACGGTGCTTTGACGATGACACCGACGGCAACCAATCGCCCTTGTTCCAGTTGGTGCGCCGCCCCAGATGGGTCAGCTGGATCATCACCGCACAGCCATGGTCGTGGCAGGCGTCGGTCAGGTTCTTGATCCACGGCACCACCTCGTCTTTATAGGCGAGGATGTTGTTGAAAACCGGCGGAGAATCCCGCGACACGGCGGCCGACCCGGCGGTCATCGCCAGCGCCACGCCCGCCTTGGCGCGTTCCGCGTGATAGGCGGCATAGCGGTCCTTGGGCATACCGTCTTCGGGATAGGCCGGTTCATGGCTGGTGGTCATGATGCGGTTGCGCAGGGTCAGGTGCTTTAGTTGATAGGGCTGCAGCAGTGGGTCAGTGGTCATCTGTATATCCCCTTAATATCAGGCATCTTGCATCGTGGATTTCTTGCGCGCCACATAATCCCGCAGCGCACCATTGATGGCGTCATCCATCGGCGGGGTTTGATAGATGGTCAACACCACCTTCCAGCGGGTATTGGCACGTTTGGGTATGCCGATTTCCGCTTGTTCGTCCCAACCAAGGCGTGGGTTGCCCGAGTTTCACGAAATTCTGACAGTCATCAATCGTGCCGTCCTGCCGCCCCTTGTCCAGAACCATCACACCGGGTGATTCGTATGAAGGAGAAAGCCGATTGCATCGACCCAAATCTCTGTCAATTCACAGCACCTCATACGTGAAACATGCTGGGTAGAACCGCGATTTTCAAGGCGATTTCCCAATCGGCCCCGAAAGGGCCATTGCAGCAGATATCTCGGATTGGATTGCGCATTTTCTGTTTGGCGTCCAACGCTCTGACAGTGTGAGACCGGAAGCCCTGGCGCCGTTTGGCGACACGGCGCCGATGTCAGTACTCGGGCAGATTTGCGTCCGCCCGGTCCTGCGTCGCCCGGTCCTGCGTGCGTTCGAGACCTGCGCGCAGTTTGCCCAGCCATAGACTGCGTCGTCCTGACAATCCTTACGGCCACTGCGCCGGGCCTTCGAAAAGTGGCGCGCACCGCTTGAACATTTGACCCGCTGCGCCTTTAGTCGGCCCGGGACAAATGGGGGAAATGGACGTGGCAGAAAATGTAAGACTTGCCGTGGTTGGGGCAGGGCTGATCGGCAGATGTCATGTTGACGCGATCAAGGCGACAACCGCCGCCGCATTGGCCTGCATCGTCGATCCGTCCCCAGAAGGACACCGTTTCGCAGATAGCTGCGGTGTGGACTGGTTTGCGTCGATCGAGGCGATGTTTGCCACGTCGCAGATCGACGGCGCCATTCTGGCAACCCCCAGCCAGATGCATGCAGACGGCGCGTTGGTGTGCATTGATAACCGCTGCCCGGTGCTGGTGGAAAAACCGCTGTGCACAACTGTGCCAGAGGCGGAACAGCTGGTGCAACACGCCCGTCGCGCCGACATACCCGTTTTGACCGGGCATCACCGCAGGCATGGCGCGATCCTAAAGCAAACCAAGGCGCTGATCGACGGCGGCACATTGGGCACCGTCACCACCTTTCAGGGCACTTGCTGGTTTCACAAACCGGATGCCTATTTTGATGTCAGATGGCGTAGTCAGCCGGGGGGCGGGCCGGTCTTTATCAACCTGATCCATGATATCGACACGATGCTGTACCTGTTTGGCGATGTGTCCAGCGTGCAGGCGATCACCAGTAACCGGATACGCGGCAGCGCGGTCGAGGATACCGCCGCTATCCTGCTGCGCTTTGCCAGCGGCGTTCTGGGCACAATGACTGTATCGGACACAACCGTGTCGCCCTGGAGCTGGGAGACGACATCGGGCGAAAACCCGGCCTTTCCGGCGACGCCGCAGGCCTGTTACCTGATTGGCGGCACCCAAGCGGCCTTGTCGGTGCCGGACCTGTCCTTGTGGCGCCACGATGGGCCGCCAAGCTGGCTGTCACCGCTGGACCGTCAGACGATTGCAGTTGAAGACATTGACCCGTTAGAGGCGCAGATCCAGCAGTTTGTTGCTGTGATCAGGGGGCAGGAGCCACCGTTGGTATCAGGGGCAGACGGGCTGCACACGCTGCGGGTGGTTCAGGCGATATCCCGGTCCGGTGCAACCGGCGAAACGGTTACGCTGTGAAATGGATTAAAGCCGCAACGCCCGCGCGCGCGAGGTTTCCAGATGTTCGGCAAGCACCATCTTGGCCTTGGCCGGGTCTTTGGCGTTCAACGCGTCGATAATCTGAAGATGCACGCCAATCACTGCCAGCACGATTTCCGGCTGAATGCGGATCAACTCTTGCCGGATCAGCCGTATCTTGATGGCGTTCACCCGGTAAATATCTGATATTATTTTGTTTTGCAGATGGTCAATCAACGCGTCATGAAACGCCCAATCCACATTCTGCGCCCGTTCCACCAGCGCGTCGGTGATGCCATCCTTGGCCTCTTCCAGAATGTCACGGTGGCTTTTCTCTAGATATGCGCGTTCTGCATCGGTGGCGTGAAGGGCGTATTGTTCGACCGCTTCCATTTCCAGTATGAACCGCAGCTGAAACGCGTTGCGGATCAGGTCCAGGTCGATATGGGTGATCTGCATCCCACGTTGAGGCACGGTGTTCAGCAACCCATCTGCCTCTAGCCGGGGGATCAATTCGCGGATGGCGCCCAGGGGCATGCCGGTGACTGCGCTCAGCTCTCGTTGGGTGATGAACTGGCCGGGCAGGATCCGGCGTGACAACAGGTTTTCCGTAAAACTGTCGTAGGCTTGATCCCTAAGCTTCATGTGATGTCCGGTTCTTTCATGCAGATGTCGCGACCTTATCATAGGCTTGGGTCAGCGTTGCAATATCTGCGTCAGGCGTCGGGTCAAGCGGCGCAAAAGTTTTGCGCCAGGCTTGCGTGTCATATTTATGGGCAACCAGTGCTTTGATGGCAGGGGTGACAGGCATTTTTAGCACCGCGTCAACAAGGTGGTTGATACCCGGGTCATCAACCCCACTTGCCAGAACCGCCGCAAGACGCGTGGAAAACAGGTTGGCGATGCCGCTGATCGACCCGGATGCCCCATCTTTGACGCAAGTCGCCAACAAGCGCTCGTCGCCCACCAAAATCTCTAAACCCGGCAATTGCAACAGGTTGCGGGTGTTTTCCAATGCCCCCGAGGAATCCTTGACCCCCAAGACCTGCGCAGGAAAAGCCGCCTTTAGCGCAACAATCAGATCTATCGACAGGCCAACCCCGATGACCTGCGGAATGTGGTATAAAATGAACTGCGCCCCAGTGCCCGTAAACGGCGACAGAACCTGGGTGAACCAGTTGTACAACCCGGCATCGGACGGCTGACTGAAATAACAGGGTGGGGGCAGCAGAAACCGCGCAACCCCCATATCAAGCGCCGCTGCCGCCTGTCGCGCCACATCATCCGCCGCCGCCCCATGCAGGGTCAGGACCAGTTTGGCCGGGTCAATCCCGGCATCAATCACCGCATGCACCGTTTCAATGCGGGCATCCTGCGCCACCGAAGCGCCTTCGCCGGTGGTGCCAAACAGGGTGACGGATGTGCAGGCCTCGGACAGGACGGTTGCGATATGCGCGTTCAGGCAGGCATGATCGACAGACCCGTCAGGTGCGACCGGTGTTGTAAGGGCGGCTGAGATACCAAACATCCCGGAACTCCTGATGGGGTCACCTGTAGATTCACAGCGAATTTACGGGGGTAACGCCGGGAATTTTATACTAACATGTTAGTTCTTGCAATTGAAAAATCTGTATGCTTTCATCACGTAGTGTTGCAGGATGGGCAGTGCGTGGTTTTTGGGCAGCCCGGATCGACCCCAAAAGGGGCGGTTTTGGTTGGATATGCCTAAAAATTTTATCCGGGGAGGGATGTGAATTTTTGCCGCCATATGCTGCCGGTTTTCGGGCTTTTGGGCCGTAGGCAGCCGGTGTTTCGTTAAACCTGCAAAAAATACCTGCCCATGCCGGGACGGGACGATTGACTAAACTGGAGGAATAAAATGTCTGTATCACTTTCACGCCGGATACTGCTGTCCGCGATTGCCGCAACCGCGCTGGCCGGGACGGCCACGACGGCCACGACGGCACTGGCGCAGGACAAGATTACGCTGCGGATGTCGACACCGGCCACGGAAACCGATTTCCGCTCGCAAGGGCTGGCCACGGTGTTTGCCGAAGGCGTCAGCGAATTTGCGACGTATCAGCCGCATTATAATGACACGCTGTTCAAGCAGGGCACCGAACTGGTGGCGATTGCCCGGGGCAACCTGGATATGTCGATCACATCGGCCCAGGAACTGGCCAAGTTGATCCCTGAATGGTCGATCTTTACCGCCGGTTACCTGATGCGCGACCCGGAACATCAACGCAAAGTGTTTGAGGGCGACATTGGCGCCGAGATGTACGCGCTGGTCGAGGAAAAGCTGAACGTCAAGCTGCTGGGGGTGATGTATTTCGGCACGCGTCAGTTGAACCTGCGCGGCGATATGGTGATCAAAACCCCTGCGGATATGGCCGGGATCAACCTGCGGATGCCCGGCACCGATGCCTGGCAGTTCCTGGGCAAAGCGCTGGGGGCCAACCCGACGCCGATGGCCTTTACCGAGGTCTATACCGGCCTGCAAACCGGGGCGATTGACGGGCAGGACAACCCGATGCCCACCGATAAGGACAAAAAGTTCTACGAGGTCACCGATCAGATCGTGCTGACCGGGCATCTGGTAGACATGAACTTTTTGGCGTTTTCCAAAACCGTCTGGGACGGGCTGACGCCGGATCAACAGGCCACCATGATGCAGGCGTCCAAGGATGCGATGGCGTCGATCACCGCGTCGATTGTCGATAACGAGGCGCAGTTGGTGGCATTTTTTGAGGGCGAAGGCCTGCGGGTTTACACGCCTGACGTCGATGCGTTTCGCACACGCGCCCAAGATATGTATCTGGAGTCTGACTTTTCAAAAGACTGGCCAGCAGGCCTGCTGGACCGGATCAATGCCGTCAAGTAACCTCCTGTAATGCATCAGGTTATAAGCTGGCTACAGCGACGGGCTGATAATGTGGCGGTGGGGCTTCTCGCCGCCATATTCCTGTCGTTCATCCTGCAAATCGTCAGCCGCTATATCATCCGCCAGCCGCTGGGCTGGACGCTAGAGGCCTGTTTGCTGGCGTGGGTGTGGCTGGTGTTCTGGTCGACGGCTTTTACGTTAAAAGAAGAAGACCATGTGCGGTTCACGGTTCTGAACGACATCGCGCGGCCCGGTGTGCGGCGCGTCTATATGATCATCACCGCGTTATGTGCGGTGGGGGCATTGGGGGCGGCGCTGCCCGCCACCGTTGATTTTGTAATGTTCATGAAAATCGAAAAAACTTCGCTGCTGAAAATACGGTTTGATTTTGTGTTCAGCGTCTATCTGATCTTTTCGGTGGCGATGATCACCCGCTATGTCTGGCGGTTGGTCGAAATTCTGCGCGGGCGCGACAAGGACGACACGTCATGAGCATCGCGTTTCTGGTGTGTCTGGCCATCCTGTTTGGACTGTCCGCCTTTGGCGCGCCTATTGCGCTGGCGATGATCGTCGCGGCGATCGCCTATCTGGGGATGGTCGGCCAGGATCTGGCGCTGGCGTCTGAACAGATCCTGCAGGGGCTGTACAACAGCTTTATCTTGCTGGCGGTGCCGCTGTTCATCGTCGCCGCCAACATCATGAATGCCGGTACCATCAGTGACCGGTTGCTGAATTTCTGCGTCGCCGCCGTGGGGCGGTTTCGCGGCGGGTTGGGGCATGTGAATGTGGTGGCCAGCCTGATCTTTTCCGGCATGTCCGGGTCGGCCATCGCCGATGCCGCCGGGATTGGCAAGATCATCATCCAGATGATGACCAAAGACGGGCGCTATCCGATTGGATTTGCGGCCGCGATCACCGCCGCCTCGGCCACCATTGGCCCGGTGATCCCGCCGTCGATCCCGATGGTGATGTATGCGTTGGTCTCGGACACGTCCGTTGGCTATCTGTTTCTGGGCGGCATAACGCCCGGCCTGTTGATGGGCGCAGTGCTGATGGTGATGGTGGCGCGGATATCGCGCAAACGCAATTTCGCGCTGGAGCCCCCGACACCGTTGCGCGACATGCCCCGCCTGACATTCAACGCCTTTCCCGCATTGATGATGCCGGTGATCCTGCTGTTTGGCATATACGGGGGCGCCACCACCCCAACCGAGGCCGCCGCCGTGGCCGCCACCTATGCGTTCTGTTTGGCAGCGATATTCTACCGCGCAATTTCGCTGCGTGGGACGTATGACATCCTGTCAAACTCTGCCCGATCCTCGGCGGCTGTTGGGTTGGTGATCGGCGGGGCGCTGATCTTTAACTATATCGTTGCCAGCGAAAACATCCCCAACACGGTTGCGGCGTTTCTGCGCACGATTGATCTGTCACCGATTGCCTTTTTGCTGATGGTCAACGTGATCCTGTTGTTGCTGGGCTGCATTTTGGATGCCACCACCATCCTGCTGGTGATCGTGCCACTGTTCCTGCCCGCCGCGCGCGAGTTGGGCATTGATCTGGTGCATTTCGGCGTGGTGGTGGTCGTCAACACGATGATTGGGCTGATCACGCCACCTTACGGGATTTTGCTGTTTGTTATCAACGCCACCACCGGGGCGCCGATGCGCGACATGATTGTCGAGATCTGGCCGTTTCTGCTGGCGCTGATCGCCGCCTTGCTGGCGATGACCTTTGTGCCTCAGATCGTTTTGTGGCTGCCGCGGTTGCTTGGCTATGGCGGGTAACGGCGTGCGGGTGTCACTTGTCGGGCAGGGGATATCGGCCTCGCTGACGCCAGCCATGCATATGGCCGAAGGGCGGACGTTGGGGATGGATTACAGCTATGGCTTGACGGATACGGTAACGCCGCAACATCAGGGCCGCGCGTTGCCAGAGATCGTGGAAACGGCGCAGGCCGATGGGTTGGCTGGGCTGAACATCACCCACCCCTACAAGATGGAGGTGATTGCCTGTCTGGATGATCTGTCTGACGATGCCCGCAAGCTGGGGGCGGTCAATACCGTGGTGTTCCGCGATGGGGCGAAGATTGGCCATAACACCGATTATACCGGCTTTGCCGCCGCATTTCGCCAACAGATGGGGGATGCGCCCAAGGATCGGGTCTTGCTGTTGGGCGCGGGCGGGGCAGGGGCGGCGATTGCTTTTGCGTTGGTGGATTGCGGCGTGCGCCAATTGCTGATCCACGACCCCGATCCGGAAAAATCCCAGGATTTGTTGCAAAAGCTGCGCGCTTTTTATCCCGGACCTGATGTTAGGGTGGTCGACGCGCCCGATCAGGCAATGGCCAAAGGGTTAAACGGCCTGGTTAACGCGACCCCATTCGGCATGAAGGCATACCCGGGATCGGCCTTTCCGCTGCCATTGCTGGCGCCGGATATGTGGGTGGCGGATGCCGTTTACTTTCCACTGGAAACACGGTTGTTGGCGGCGGCGCAGGGGATTGGGTGCCGCATAATGCCCGGCTCTGCCATGGCGATCTGGCAGGCGGTCCACGCGTTTGAATTGTTCACCGGGCACGACGCAGACCCGCAGCGGTTTGCCCGTGTTTTTCGCCAATTGACCCAAGCCCCGGGGCAGGTTTGATGGCGCATGTGTTTGTGACCGGCTTGGCCGCGCTGGATTTTGTGTTTCAAATGGACGATCTGCCAACAGGTGGCGAGAAATATCAAGCGCAGGATGTGGCGATTGTTGGCGGCGGCGGGGCCGCGAATGCCGCCGTTGCTGTGGCGCGCCTTGGGGGGCAGGCCAGCCTTGCCGCACAGATCGGCGATGACGCGGTGGGCGACATGATCTTGGCGGACCTACGGGTCGAAGGCGTCGCCCTTGACCCCATTCACCAAACCGCTGCGGCGATGTCGGCGTTTTCGTCGATCTATGTGGCGCGCAATGGCGACCGCCAGATTGTCAATTTTCGAGGGGCGGGATTGGATGAGACGCCACCGTTTCAGAACATCCCGGCCTCGGTCGATGTTGTGTTGGCAGATACGCGGTGGGTCACAGGGGCGCAGAACGCGTTGGATATCGCAAAAGCGCGGGGCATTCCGGGGATTCTGGACGCCGAAGCGCCGGTAAGCCCGGGCCTTGTTAACGCCGCCTCGCATATCGCGTTTTCGCGTCAGGGTTTGACAGATTGGACCGGGGAGGCGGACATGATCACGGCGATAAAGGCAGTAATGGGCCAAACATCCGCCTGGGTTTGCGTCACGGACGGGGCGTCCGGCGTCTATTTTGGTGTGGGAAACACCATTGAGAATATCCCGGCCTTCGCCGTCACCGCCATCGACACGCTGGCAGCGGGTGACGTCTGGCATGGCGCGTTTTGCCTGCGCCTTGCCGAAGGGTGCCCCGAGCCAGAGGCGATGATATTTGCCAACGCAGCCGCAGCTTTGAAATGCACGCAATTTGGCGGCAGGCAAGGCTGCCCTGATCGCCGCGCGACCGAGGCCTTTTTGCAGAGCCCCCCGCCAACCAGGTAATTCACGAAAAATAGGTGTTCACAGGCCGTTACCGGACGCTCTTTAGGCAGCAGGGCACAGCTGTGACGGTTCCTTTGTGGCACAGGCCACTTCCATTCCGCCAACATACAGCACATGCAGATCCGCAAATTGCAGTTGGTACAGGGTCATCTTTTGCAGGCCCAGATCGCAGATGAAAGTCCCGTCAACCAGTGCATCCGCGCGCACCATCGCCTGGGGGCGTCCAAACATCGCCTCGGCGCGCCAATCGCGGATCAGTACCACCTGGCCGGCGGGCAAGATCAGGTCCTGTTCGGGGCGGGTATGGCCCAGCGACCCAGCGGCAAAGGAAATGGCGCGGGCGATGATCCGGCGGCGACGGATCGCCTGCAGCTGGACCATGCCAGAATCGCGGGTGATGATCCGGTCGCCGGGCGACAGAAATTCCACCGGCATCTCGCCGTCTTGTGACAACAAAATGGTTCCGGACACAAATCCGGGGTTTCTTCCGGGTGTAAAAACAGGGTGCGCCTGCGGACTATGTCCACCTACACGCCCGACCGCATTCGGTTTCATGGCGTTCTCGCTCTTATTGCCTCGGTATTTTTTTCAAAAGAATATGGCAAAAACAGGCGATTGTCGTGACTTTTTTCGGCGCCGGGCAAATTATTCGCCTTGGGTTTTTCTAAAATTTGTTATGTCTGGACGGGACAGGCGATTGGGACGAGGATTTCCCTCGCATCCGCTCAGAGGATTTGCTATGCACCGCGTCACTGCGGGTGTGGCGGAATTGGTAGACGCACCAGATTTAGGTTCTGACGTCGCGAGACGTGGAGGTTCGAGTCCTCTCACCCGCACCATTTATACTTTTACCCACCAAATCACGTAACAGGGGCAAAACCCCGGGCTGATTGGCCGGTTCCTGGTGCGGCGGATTGACTCGTGCGGCCGAGTTGGGGTTCCCAGACGGGCGTTTTTCT
>JBLINN010000033.1:0-19689 GCA_047639325.1 Paracoccaceae bacterium
TATGATTCTGGTCGCGGGAGCTGCCACTGCGGCGCTTATGGCGACAAGCGCGTTTGCTGCGGAATTCGACGTGCGGATGCAGACGCATTACGCACCTGATACGGTTTCGGGCAAGCTGGCGCAGTCTTTCATCGACGATGTAAAGGTGATGTCGGGCGGTCGGGTCGAGATTGAAATGTTCTGGTCGTCATCGGTTGTCGCCACGGTCGAAGGCTTTTCCGCCGCCGCCACCGGCATTCTGGACGGCGAGATGCATGGCGGGTCCTATCAGACTGGCAAAAACCCGGCGTTCCAGTTCGTCAGCGACCCGATGGGCGCCTATGACAACCCCTGGCAGATGTATTCGTTCCTGTATAACGGCGGCGGCGATGAGGCCGCAAACGAGCTGTACCAAGCGTTCAACATGCATCTGGTTGGCTGGCGGGCTGCGGGCCACGAAGCGATGGTTTCGGGCAAACCGCTGGCCGGTCCTGCGGACCTGAAGGGTTGGAAATTCCGCTTGCCTCCGGGTCTTGAGGCCGAGATTTTCCAGGAACTGGGTGCGTCCCCAATCGTGATGGATTTCACCGATATCTTTACCGCGCTTGAAACCGGGGTGATTGATGGCGCGGACGCGTCGTCGCTGGCCGACAATGTCGGCCTGGGTCTTTATGACATCGTGAACCACACCACCTTTCCGGGCTTTCATTTGATGCCGATGGACCACGTGACGTTCAACCTGGACGTCTGGAATGGCTTTCCCGAGGACATCCAGCGGATCATCGAAGTCGCGACGCAAAAGCTGGCGTTGCAGACAACGCTGACCTTCGACATCGCCAATCTGGAAGCCGCTGCTGCGCTGAAGGCAAAGGGTGTGGTGTTCTATGACTGGTCACCCGAAGATCGCCGCACCTTCCGCGAAGGCGCACAGCGTGCCTGGGATGGTCGGGCCAAGAAGACACCCGAGACCGCAGCCCTAATTGATTCGCACCGTGCCTTCCTGCGCCGTCTGGGCCGGATCGACGGAACCCATCTGATCTGACACAATTTTGGCGAGCCTTACCGGGGCTCGCCCTTTTTACCTGACTTCACGACCAATTTTGGGGGCAGCGTTGATGCAACAGGCCAATTCCGGCGTTTGGCTGGGACCACTGCGCGGACGTGTTCGCGTTGTCATGCTTGGCTCTATCGCGCTGACGGTGGCGCTGGTTGCCTGGCTGGTTGTTGCCGGGGTTGATACCGGGCGCGACGAAGGTGCTTTTCTGCAATTCAAGCTGCTGGTCGGCGCCACCCCGGTGCTTGTGACGTTGATCGTGATGGGCATTGCAACCCTGTCGACGGGCATGTTCCTGTCAGACACGCGCGGCGCAATTGAAGCCGCGCCGTCGGGCTTTTTCGATATCGTCAGTCTGGTTCTGGGACGCATCGCGATGATGGCGGTGGCGGGAATTGTCTGTGGGATGTTTTTCTTGCTGGCCATCGGCATGCCGTTGGGGTTTGCCTCGGCGTTTCTGGCGGTGGCTGTGCTGGTGATGAAATTCGGGCCGGAACTGCTGTTTGGGCATTTTGGCCGTGGGCCGTTGGCATTGCTAAGCCAAGCGTTTTACCGACAAATGTCCAATTACGTGCTGATATCGGTGCCGTTATTCATCTTTATGGCGGCGCTGCTGGAACGGTCCGGCATTGCCAAGGACATGTATTCGTCGCTGAACATCTGGATGTCGCGCACCCGGGGTGGCATCGCCATTGTCACGTCGATCATGGCGGTGATCATTGCGGTGATGTCTGGCATCATCGGCGGCGAAGTGGTCCTGCTGGGCCTGATCGCGCTGCCACAGATGTTGCGGTTGGGCTATAACCAGAACCTGGCGATTGGTACGATCTGCGCCAGTGGGTCACTGGGCACGATGATCCCGCCGTCGATTGTGCTGATTTTCCATGGTCTGATCACCGAAACCTCGATCAAGGCGCTGTTTTTCACCGCCACCGGCTGGAACAAAGTTGTCGAGGGCGCCGACCCGATCCGCCTAGGGATGGTGTCTGACCTGCCGGGACTGGCGGCTGTGGTTGTGATTTCCCTGGCGCTGATCATGCCGGTGTTCTTGCCGATCGTCTTGTTACTGCCGGACGAAGAGCTGGGCTTTATCGGTCATATTGACCCGAAGAACGTGGCAATCTGGTTTGGCGTGGTCTTTACGATGAACATGCAGGTCAGTTTCCTGTCGCCGCCCTTTGGCCCGGCGGCGTTCTATCTGAAATCGGTGGCGCCGCCGCATATTTTCCTGACCGACATCTTCAAGGGATTCCTGCCGTTTATCGGCATCCAGTTGCTGGCGTTGTTGGTGTTGTTGATGTGGCCAAATCCGGTTTCCGTTTTCCTCTGAGACCCGACCCATGCTCCGTGTATAACAGGGGGCAGATCTTAAGGGAGTGATCAAATGAGTGTGACAGTGCGCCTTGACGAGGCAGATAATGTGGTGACCGCGATCAGCGAGATTGCGGGTGGGATGATGTGTGACGGGGTTGTCGCGGGGCAGGCCATTCCACGCGGTCACAAGATGGCGATCAAGCCGGTTAAAACCGGCGAGGCGGTGGTGAAATACGCCCAGGTGATTGGCCGCGCCCATTGTGACATTGCGCCGGGTGACCATGTGCACACCCATAATCTGGACTTCAGCGCCGTTGATCAGGATTACGAATTTGGCACAGATCTGCGCCCGGTTGCGCCCGCTACTGCGCAGGATACATTCATGGGTTACCGGCGTGAGGGCGGCAAGGTGGGCACGCGCAACTATGTGGCCATCATCACCTCGGTCAATTGCTCGGCCACGGCGGCGCGGATGATTGCCAACCACTTTACGCCTGAAATCATGGCGCAATATCCCAATGTCGACGGGGTTGCCGCCTTTGTGCATGGCACCGGCTGCGGCATGGCGGGCGACGGTGAAGGGTTCGAGGCTTTGCAGCGTGTCATGTGGGGGTACGCGCGCCACCCGAATGTTGCCGCCGTACTGATGGTGGGTCTGGGATGCGAGATGAACCAGATCGACTGGCTGCTAGAGGCTTGGGGCATCAAACCTGGCCCGTTGTTTCAGGCGATGAACATTCAGGATGTGGCGGGATTGCGCAAGACCATCGAATTGGGGGTCGATAAGGTTAGCGCCATGTTGCCACTGGCCAATCAGGCGGTGCGCGAGCCTTGCCCGGCCTCGGACCTGATGGTGGCGCTGCAATGCGGGGGTTCGGACGCGTGGTCGGGGATTACCGCCAACCCGGCACTTGGTTATGCGTGCGATCTGCTGACCGCGCAGGGCGGCACCGGGGTGTTGGCGGAAACGCCGGAAATCTATGGCGCCGAACATCTGCTGACCCGGCGCGCCGCGACGCCCGAGATTGGCGAAAAGCTGGTGGGGTTGATCCACTGGTGGGAGGATTATACCGCACGCAACAAGGGCACGATGGATAACAACCCCAGTCCCGGCAACAAAAAGGGTGGGCTGACCACCATTCTGGAAAAATCCCTGGGGGCGGCGGCCAAGGGCGGCACGTCCCCGCTGAACGGCGTTTACAAATACGCCGAACCGGTGCGCGCGCAGGGTTTCACCTTTATGGACAGCCCCGGATATGATCCGGCCTCGGTCACCGGGCAAATCGCGGGCGGGTGCAATTTGGTGGCCTTTACCACCGGGCGCGGATCGGCGTTTGGCTGCAAACCGTCGCCGTCGATCAAGATTGCCACCAATACCCGGATGTATGACCGGATGGTCGAGGACATGGATATCAACGCCGGCACCATCCTGACCGATGGCGCGAGCATCGATGCCGTGGGGCGCGAGATCTATCAAATGTTGCTGGATGTGGCATCCGGCAGCCCTTCGAAATCCGAGGCGCAGGGCCTTGGAGATTATGAATTCGTCCCCTGGCAAATCGGGGCCGTAATGTAATGCAAACCGCTTAAGGAATACCAACATGACCAAACCCAGCATCGGATTTATCGGCCTTGGCCTGATGGGCGGCGCTATGGTGCATCGCCTGATCGACCTGGGATATTCCCTGACGGTGATCGCCAACCGCAATCGCACCTATGTGGACGAGGCGGTGGCCCGTGGTGCATCCGAGGCGAAAACCGCGCGCGAATTGGCGGCGACGTCGGAAATCATCATGTTCTGCATGGATACGTCGCACAGCGTCGAATCGCGGGTTTATGGCGAAGATGGCGTTCTGGCGGGTGCCGCCGAGGGCGCGCTGATCATTGATTTTGGCACCTCGCTGCCGGGATCAACCAAAAAGATCGGCGAAGATGCGGCGGCCAAGGGCATTCACTACATGGATGCGCCGCTGGGCCGCACCCCTAGCCACGGGCGCGAGGGCAAGCTGAACATCATGGGCGCAGGCGATCAATCGGACTATGCGCGCGCCAAACCGGTTTTGGATGACCTGGGTGAAAACGTGTTTCACGTCGGGCCATTGGGCGCGGGTCACACGTTGAAACTGATCAACAATTTCTATGCCATGACCACGGCGATGGCGATGTCCGAGGCGTTTGCGATGGCCGATCTGGCCGGGTTGAAACGCGAAACACTTTACGAAGTGATGTCGGCAGGCCCGCTGAAATCCGGGATGATGGATTTCATCAAGGCGCATGCGGTGGATGGTGACATGCAACTGGCGTTTTCGGTTGCCAATGCGGGTAAAGATGTGGGCTATTACGGCAAGATGGCGGATGACTTTGGCGTGCCCAGTCAGATGGGCGGGGCGGCCAAGAACGTGCTGGGGGTGGCCAAGGCGCAGGGGTTTGGCGACCACATGGTGCCGGAAATGGTCGACTGGTTCGCTGAGTTGTTCAAGAAATAGGGTGGAGATCTGATGCGGGTTCTGATCACAGGTGGCGGTGGCTTTATCGGCCAGAAACTGGCGAAAAAGCTGGGTGAAACGGGGGGGCTGAACGGGGCCGCGATCACCGGGTTGACGCTGGTGGATATTCACCAACCCGCGCCCGTTCCGGCCTCGTTTCCAGTGCATTGCGTCACGGCAGATGTCAGTGACGCGTCAACAGTTGAAGCGCTTTTTGCCGAAAACCCGGACGTGATTTACCATCTGGCGGCGGTGGTCTCGGGCGCGGCCGAGGCCGATTTCGACCTAGGCATGCGTGCCAATCTGGCGGGCACAATGAACATTCTGGAGGCTGCGCGCAGCAGTGGCGCACGCAGTGGCAAGACACCGATGGTGATCTTTTCGTCGTCCATCGCGGTGCATGGTGGCGACGCACCAGACGTGATCCGCGATGGCGATCTGCTGAACCCACAGACCAGTTACGGCACGCAAAAGGCGATGGGCGAATTGCTGTTGCAGGATTATTCGCGCAAAGGGTTTATCGACGGGCGCGGGTTGCGCCTGCCGACGGTGACGATCCGCCCGGGCAAACCCAATGCAGCGGCGTCGTCTTTTATGTCGTCGATTTTCCGCGATACCTTGCAGGGCGATCCCGCCAATTGCCCGGTGGGCCGCGACTTTCTGGTTTGGCACGCGTCGCCGCGAACACTTATTGATAACCTGATGCATGCGGCCAGCATCCCGGCAGCGGCGTTTGGCTTTGATCGGAATCTGAACCTGCCTGGGCGCACCGACACAATTGGTGAAATGATCGACGCGATGACCGCCGTCGCCGGGCCGGATGCCGAAGGCCGAATTACCTGGGAACCCGACGCAGTGTTGCAGAAAATCGTTCTGGGCTGGCGCGGGCGGTTTGCGCCGGAAAAAGGGTTGGCGCTGGGGTTCAAGGTGGACGCATCATTCGCCGATAACGTGCGGTATTTCCTTGAGGATGATATCGTTTTTCCGGTCTGACTGTCAGAGCATTTCCAATCCAATCGCATCCATTCAACATCCAGAATGCGTCGTGTTGCGCAAACGCTGTCTCGGGAAGTTGGGAGAATTCCTGACTTCAGTCAGGTTGGAATTGCTCTAGATCAAGGAAAACCCAGCCAAGGCCACAACCGCCAGCATCGCTGCCGCCATCGCCAGATTGATCCGAAACTGGGTCTTTGGCGCCAGATCCAGCCGCTGCAGGGAACTGCCCGCGACCAGCCATAACAGGTGGATCGGCACCCAGATGATATTGATGATGGCAAATTTGATCAGCGTTTCGCTTAGCAAGGCATCGGGCAGAAAGGCAAAACCGGTGAACAGCGTGGTATTCACCGCATAGGCCTTGGGGTTGATGGTTTGCAGCAGGACCCCTGCAAGGATGCCGGGCTGGGTCTTGGCGCGCATAAAGGCGATATTGCTGCCCGCCAAAGCAATGCGCGAGGCAAGATAGATCAGGTAAAGCGCCGACGCCACCAACAGGATCTGACGTACAATCGGCACGGCAAACAGCACGGCGGCCAGACCAGAGACAACCGCCAGCGCCACCAGATTGGTGCCCAGAAACAGCCCGATGAAATAGCGAGTCCCGGCCTTGGTGCCAAAGGCGGCGCCCACCCCGGCGAGGGATAAAACACCGGGGCCGGGGGTGATCAGCAGCAGAAAAACTGCAAGGGTGAATGTCAGCATGTCAGGGTCGGTCCATTTTTCCGGGCATCACACAACCGGTGTGATCGCCGGGGCCCCAGCCTGATGCGCCCGCAGATTGCGCACCACCAGATCACCCATCGCCCAGCGGGTTTTTTCGGTTGCACTGGCTTGATGCGGCGACAACACGACATTGGGCATCGACCACAACGCTTCGGACATTGCGGGTTCCTTTTCGAACACATCCAACGCCGCGCCGCCCAATTCCCCAGACTGCAACAATTCGATCATCGCACCCTCGTCAATCAACGATCCACGGCCCAGATTAACCACGGCACCCTTTGGCCCCAGCGCCTGCAATACCTGACGATTCACCAAACCGGTGGTCGACTCGCCGCCAGGTACAACCGAAACCAACCAGTCGACATCGCGCGCCATTTCTTCCAGATTTTCGTAAAACGGATAGGGTTCGAACGGCTGCTTGGTGCGCCCGTGATAGACGACCTGCATCTTGAACCCCTGCGCGCGCCGCGCGATTTCCTTGCCGATACGGCCAAGGCCCAGAATGCCAATGGTCGCGCCGGTCAATTCGCCGGTCAGCGGATAGCCCCCGTTCAGCCATTTTCCATCGCGAATAAACCGGTCGGCGTCGTTGATACGGCGGCACAAGGTCAACATCAGCCCCATCGCCAGTTCGGCCACTGCGTCCGACAGAACGCCGGGGGTGTTGGTGACCCGGATGCCGCGCTGTTTGGCGGCGTCCAGATCAATTGCATCGGTTCCGACGCCGTAACAGGCAATTATTTCAAGGTTTGGCAGGGCATCCATGGTGGCTGCACTACAGCCTCGATGCCCGTCAGTTGCCAGAAACCGCGTGTCTTGGGTTTTTTGCAGAAATGCGGGTTTGTCGTCCGCTTCCCAAAAGCGGTGAACGCGGAAATTTTCCGCCACCGACCGCATCACGCTGGGTATCATCGGCCCGACCACTACAAGATCGTCCATATCCACCTATCCTTTTGTAAAATCGCGGGTTTTCCCGTGTCATTTTAGCGCATTCAGGGTAGATTGCGACCTAAATCTAACACCAAACAAAAGGGGAGGTTTGTGATGGGTGAAAAACCGAAAGTGGGCTTTGTTGGCGTGGGTATGATGGGCTGGGGGATGGCGAAAAACGCCACGGAAAAGGGCTTTTCGACGCTGGTCGTGGCACATCGCAAACGCGAGGCTGTGGACGATCTGGTGTCGCGCGGGGCTGTTGAAGTCGCCAGCGTTCAAGAGATGGCTAAAACGGCGGATATCATCGTTTTATGCGTCACTGGGTCACCGCAGGTTGAAGAAAACATTGCCCTGATCCTGCAATCCATGCGCCCGGGTTTGACGGTTATCGACACATCAACCGCCGAGCCGGATTCGACCCGCAGGCTGGCGGCATTGCTGGCGGAAAAGGGCGGAACGCTGGTGGACGCGCCATTGTCGCGCACCCCGTCGCATGCCTGGGATGGGGAATTGACCACGTTTGTCAGCGGGACCGACGAACAGGTGGACAAATTGCGCCCGCTGCTAAGCACTTGGGCTGCTGCGATTATTCCGGTTGGCGGCGATGTTGGCACGGCGCATGCGATCAAGTTGGTGAACAACCTTGTGTCCATCGGCTATGCCGCGCTGTGGTCGGAATGTTATGCGACGCTGAAAAAGCTGGATGTTGCCCCGGATGTGTTGCGCGAGCTGGTGCGTAACTCTGGCATGATCTGCGGGAATTTTGAGAGTTTTTCGAAATATGTCTGTGATGGCGACCCCAATGGGCACAAATTCTCGCTGGGGAATTGCCAGAAAGACATCGGATATTACACCCGCATGGCCAAAGGATTATCGGCGGATCGGACCATTTCCAGCGGAGTGGTTGATCTGTTGAACACAAGTGTTGATATGGGGATGGCGGATAAGTTTCTGCCGGAACTTGTTGATTCGGTGCTGAAAATCAACGGCGACAAGTGACAGGTGCGGCCCTGGATCGCCATCGCGACCCGGGCTGATCCCTAGACCAACGCGCCCGAAGATCCGATGACCCGTGCGGCAAGGCGGTGGCCTTTTTGCGCCGCCTCAACCGGGTCTGCGCCGCTGAGACGCGCCGCCAGATAGCCGCCGTTAAACGAATCTCCAGCGCCGGTGGTATCGACCAGTTCGACCCCGGATTGTCCGGGAACCACAACCGCGTCGCCCCCCGTCAGGATGGTGCAATCGGCACCGCCATTCTTGACCACAACCTCGCCTGCGCCTTGGGCGGCATAGCGTTGGGCGACGTCCGCCGGGGTGGCGTCGCCAAAGGCCAGCGCCTCATCGTCATAGCCGGGCAGGACGATGTCCGACACCGCCGCACCTTGCATCAGCACTTGGCGCATGTCGTCAGGGCCTTGCCACAGACGGGGCCGGATATTGGTGTCAAACGCCACGGTTTTGCCCATGCCGCGCGCCTCGGCCAGGGCTGATAGTAGGTTTTTGCGGCCCTTTGGCGGCAGCACTGCCAGTGTGATGCCGGAAAAGTACAGGGCGTCGGCGGTGTAAAAGGCATCCTTTAGCGCCGCGGCATCGTCGGCCAAATCGCGCGCCGCCGACTGGTCGCGCCAATAGGAAAAGCTGCGCTCGCCCTCGTCCACATGGATCATATAGAGACCGGGCGCCTTGCCGGGGACGGTTTGCACAAACCTTGTGCCGATTTTCTGGGCGTTCATAAAATCGCGCATGGCGTGCGATGCATGATCGTCGCCCACGGCGGTGAAATACTGAACCTCCCAGTCTTCGCCCGTCTCACGCCGGAAATGCCAAGCGGTATTAAACGTGTCGCCCGCAAATTTCTGCCGCCACAGGCCGGGGCCGACCCCGGACAGTTCTAGCATACATTCGCCGATGGCCATGAAGGTGTTGCTTTGCATGAGGTTCCGCAAATTCTGATTGCCAGCATCGCGCCCTACATAGCCGATCTGGCGATCAGCGGCAGGTAGATTATCACGCGGATCCGTGGGCTGGGTAAAAACCGGTTCGCTTTTTCCCAAGGGACGGGATAGATCACCGCACACACGGGTAATCTGCGCGAGGCGATGATGGACGATCCTTTGTTTGTGATAGTAATTCTGGCGGTTCTGTCGGTTGTGGTGGTTCTGGCAATCGGCATCGGCGGGTTTGCTTTGGGCGGGGATTTTAACCGCAAATATGGCAACTTGTTGATGCGCCTGCGATTGCTGTTTCAGGCCGTCGCGGTGGCGTTGATCCTGCTTTATGTCTTCTTGCGCGGGCAGGGGGGGTAGGGCGAAATGGTTGTTCTGAACAAGATTTACACGCGCACTGGCGATGCTGGCGACACAGCGCTTGGCGATGGCAGCCGGGTGGCAAAACATGACGCGCGGGTGCTGGCCTATGGCACCTCGGACGAGCTGAATTCCTTTGTTGGCGTGGCGCGCCTTGTCGCGGCGGGCGATGTGGATGCCGCGCTGATGCGCATCCAGAATGACCTGTTTGATCTGGGCGCGGATCTATGCCGCCCGGATTTGGACAGTGACGCTGCGGCTGAATACCCGCCTTTGCGGATGGTTACCGCGCAGGTTGACCGGCTAGAGGCCGAGATTGACGTGATGAACACCCAATTGCAGCCGCTGCGCAGTTTTGTGCTGCCCGGCGGGTCGGCTTTGGCCGCGCATCTGCATGTTTGCCGTACCGTGGCACGCCGGGCCGAACGCCTGACAACTGCGCTGGCCACGACCGAACAGATCAACCCGGCAGCGACCAAATACCTGAACCGGCTAAGTGATTGGTTCTTTGTTGCGGCCCGGATGGCCAATAATGACGGCAAGGATGACGTGCTGTGGGTGCCTGGTGCCAACCGCTAGCAATGGTGGCGAAAACATTCGAAACTTGGGGAAGATGGGCGACACCAACGCCCGGCAATGCGGGCAAACGCGACGTCTGAGCGCCAAAACGTGACGATTTTCCCCTGTTTCTGCGCGCTTGACCCCGCTATCAACTGCGAGAACGGAATTGGACCGAGTCGATCAGCGGCTTGGATTGTCTAAGGAGAGTAACGCCCATGAAGGTCCTTGTACCTGTCAAACGCGTGATCGATTATAACGTGAAGGTCCGCGTCAAAGCGGATGGCAGCGGTGTCGATCTGGCAAATGTGAAAATGTCGATGAACCCTTTTGACGAGATTGCCGTCGAAGAGGCGATTCGCCTGAAAGAGGCTGGTAAGGCGGAAGAGATCATCGCCGTGTCCATTGGCGTGAAGCAGTCGCAGGAAACCCTGCGGACCGCACTGGCCATGGGTGCCGACCGCGCCATTCTGGTGGTTGCTGCCGATGACGTGCACACCGATATCGAACCGCTGGCGGTTGCCAAGATCCTGAAAGCGATTGTTGACGAAGAACAGCCCGGTGTTGTGCTGTGCGGCAAGCAGGCGATCGACAATGACATGAACGCCACCGGCCAGATGCTGTCGGCGTTGCTGGGCTGGTCTCAGGGCACGTTTGCGTCTGAGCTGGACATTGACGGCGACCATGCTGTTGTGACCCGCGAAGTTGACGGCGGTTTGCAGACCATCAAGGTGACGATGCCTGCCATCATCACCGTCGATCTGCGCCTGAACGAGCCGCGTTATGCGTCCCTGCCCAACATCATGAAGGCCAAGCGCAAGCCGATGGACGAAAAGACCGCTGCCGATTACGGCGTTGACGTCACACCACGGCTGAAAATCACGTCGACGGCCGAGCCCGAGACGCGCGCTGCCGGGATCATCGTTGGCTCGGTGGACGAGCTGGTCGAGAAACTTAAAGAAGTGGGGGCTGTGTAATGGCTGTTCTTCTCCTTGCCGAAGTGACCGATGGTGAACTGGCCTTTGACGCGACTGCCAAGGCGGTTTCTGCCGCTGCTGGTCTGGGCGATGTGCATGTCCTGTGCTGTGGCGCCTCTGCCGCCGCTGCGGGCGCTGCGGCTGCCAAGATTGACGGTGTGGCCAAGGTTCTGGTGGCCGAAGATCCCTCTTTGGGTCACCGGATGGCGGAACCCACGGCGGCGCTGATTGTGTCGCTGGCGGGCGATTATGAACACATCATCGCCCCTGCCACCACCGACGCCAAAAACGTGATGCCCCGCGTGGCTGCGTTGCTGGACGTGATGGTGATTTCGGATGTATCCGGTGTGGTTGATGGATCGACGTTTGAGCGTCCGATCTATGCGGGCAACGCCATTCAGACGGTGAAATCTTCGGACGCCAAAAAGGTTGTGACCATTCGGACATCGACCTTTGACGCAGCCGGGACTGGTGGTTTTGCCCCGGTTGAAACCGTTAGTGCAGTTGAAAACCCCGGCCTGTCGGAATGGATCGAAGACAAGGTTGCGGCCTCTGACCGACCCGAGCTGACGTCGGCTAGCGTGGTTGTGTCTGGTGGTCGTGGTGTCGGATCAGAAGAAGATTTCGCGCTGATCGAAAAGCTGGCCGACAAGTTGGGCGCAGCCGTTGGCGCGTCGCGGGCGGCGGTCGATTCCGGCTATGCGCCGAACGACTGGCAAGTTGGCCAGACCGGCAAGGTTGTGGCGCCCGATCTTTACGTTGCCGTCGGCATTTCAGGTGCGATTCAACACCTGGCCGGGATGAAAGACAGCAAAGTGATCGTGGCGATCAACAAGGACGAAGAGGCGCCGATCTTTCAGGTCGCCGATTTCGGACTGGTTGCTGACCTGTTCACCGCCGTGCCCGAGCTGATCGAAAAACTGTAAGCCAAAGGTGCGTTAAAAACGCATCCTACGGCAAACCCCAAAAGGCCCGTCGTTATTGGCGGGCCTTTTTCTGTATCTCGGGCCGGATGGCTGCCTGCACCTGGACCGCAATATCGCGGTGCATTGCGGGGCCGATCAGGTGCTCTGCGGCCGGCGCCTGCATCGGGCCAAACTGCATATCAGCCAACTCGCCGGTTTTACCCGCCGGGGCCACCCGGATTTCGGTTATCCCGATCACATCCGGGCGCAGTGAATCCAACATCTGCCGGTCCACCAACAGCGGCTCGGGGCCCAGTCCGGTGCCGCTGATATCCTCTTCGTCATAGCGCAGCCATAACAGGATGGCTTGGCCATTCAGCGCCGAAATCAACAGGCGCATTCGGCTTAACCAGGCCTGCTGCAATTCATACCGAACAATGCTAAACCGCTCCGGAGAGGCCATTTTCAGGGTTCCAAGCAGATGCTTGTTGAAATGGAATTCGGTAAAATCAACCTGCGGGTAGATTGTCGACAACATCGGCGAGGCCGCCAAAAACCGATCATTCCGGCGCGGATGCACCCGGTAATACCGGTTGGACAGGTTCTGCGCCCCCAGCACCTGTATCACCGTCAACCTTGCGGCCTGCGTGATGCGCAGGATATCCAGGTCCTGCACAAAGGTATCCAGCCCGGCATTCGCAGACCCAAGATTGACGCAATTTATACCCAGATCATGCTCTGCCAGTGCCACAAAGGGCTGACTGACAAATTTGCCATAGGTCTCACTACCACCAAGAAACGCCACATAAGGCTGTTCCAGCGCCCTGCGCGGCCCCCGACACATCAGTTTTGATGCCCCGTACCGACAGGGCAGATCATCAGGCGCATTTGCGCCTGCTAGCTCAAAGCTCATATCACCCACCAATTTTTTCTCACCCGACACCAGCTTTTGCCGGAAACCCTTACGATTCGGCTAACAAGCGAATTTGCCTCAGATTGGCCGGTTCTCGACCCACGGCCCCTTGTGACTGGGGGGCCTGCGGGGATATGTTTCAGGAAACGGAAAGGCTGGCGCATGACCATATCAACTATCGGCGTGATCGGGGCAGGGCAGATGGGCAACGGCATTGCCCATGTCATGGCGCTGGCACAGTATAACGTCCTGCTAACGGATATCAGCCAGCAAACGCTGGACGATGCAGTGGCAGCGATCCACGCCAACATGGCCCGTCAGGCCGGGCGCGGCAAAATCTCCGAAGGCGATATGAACGCGGCCATGGCACGGATCGAAACCACCCTGTCCTTGCCCGACCTTGGCGCCACTGATCTGGTGATCGAGGCCGCAACCGAACGCGAAAGCGTCAAACAGGCGATCTTTGAAGACCTGCAGCCACATTTACAGCCGCACACGATCCTGACATCCAACACATCGTCAATTTCGATCACCAGACTGGCCAGCCGCACCGACCGGCCAGAACGCTTCATGGGGTTCCACTTCATGAACCCGGTCCCGGTGATGCAACTGGTGGAACTGATCCGCGGTATCGCCACTGATCAAGCGACCTATAAATCTTGCCACGCTGTTGTGGACCGTCTGGGAAAAACCGCCGCCAGCGCCGAGGATTTTCCCGGTTTCATCGTCAACCGTATCCTGATGCCAATGATAAACGAGGCGGTCTATACGCTTTACGAAGGTGTCGGCAACGTGCTCTCTATCGATCAGTCATTAAAACTGGGGGCAAACCACCCGATGGGCCCGCTGGAATTGGCCGACTTTATCGGGCTGGACACCTGCCTTGCCATCATGAATGTGCTGCATGACGGATTGGCGGACACCAAATACCGCCCCTGTCCACTGCTAACCAAATATGTCGAGGCCGGTTGGCTGGGGCGTAAAACCGACCGTGGATTTTACGACTACCGCGGTGACGTGCCGGTGCCGACCCGTTAACCACGACTGGCGCTTTTTCTTGTTCCAAATACTCAAAATCCATCGGTGCCAAATACCGGCGCCGATGAGATTAATGCGGACCAGACAGGGCACGGGCCAATCATCTATCCAGCGCGCCGCAGGCGCTCATTTGGATTACGGTCAGCTTTGTTCATCACCCAACGACAAAGTATGGGCGCGCAGCCACGCCATAAATCCACGCGGATCGGTTTCCAGCTGTGCCATTTGTTTGTCGGTCAGCGGCGCGCCAACAACCGGCGCTTGTGGCTTGTTGCACGACCGGACGATTTCGTGCAGCAACAGGCCCTGCCGCAGCGTAGGGGAAATCTTGTCGGCGATCTGATAGGCCCGCGAATTGCTGCCGGGATAGAATATCGGCACCACGCGCGCGCCCGACCGGCGAATCAGTTTGGCGGTGAACACATTCCACTCAGCTTCAACCGCCGGGCCAAACCAGGTTTCCGACGACATTACGACGCCTGACGGAAATAACGCCACAACCCCGCCCTCGCCCAGATGCGCCATCGTGTTGGCCCGCATCTCGACCATCTTGCGTTGCGCGTCCGGGTCGTGCGGAAAGGGCACCGGGATCATGAAGGATGTTGCCGCTTCGTCCAGCCCGGTCAGAATTGACCGGGTCAGAATGCGATAATCCTGGCGAACACGGCCGATTAAATCGGCAAAGATCATTCCGTCGACCATGCCGTGTGGGTGGTTGGCGACAACCACAACCGGGCCGTCCTTGGGGATGTTGGTCAACTGCTCGATCGGGGTCTTCAGCTCGATCCCCATTACATTCAACGCTCCGCGCCAGAATTTCTGGCCGCGATACTCAGCGTTGGTTTTCTCAAACTTGTTGACCATCCGCAGAATGGTCAGCTTACCAGTGAACCATTCGATGGCCCGGATGCCAAAGGATGTCCAAGGGTCGTCAAAGGAATTGGCATAGGTCAGCGTGCGCCGGTCATAGACCTCGCCCTTTTGCTGCTGGGCAGTCGCCTGCCTGCGGCTTGCGTCGCTGTCGTGAGCGGTATTAACCAACGTGCCTATCCTGTTCTTCACATCGGCTGGGGGTGCTCAGAAACCCTCGCCGAACTTATCTGCGACCAGCGCGTCTAGCGCGTCCGCCAACGCCTCAGCATCCGGTCCGAAGGTCTGGACGTCAATAGTCGTTCCCAAGGATGCTGCCAACATCAAAAGACCCATAATACTGTCGCCCGAGGCGGACAAGCCATCGCGCGATACCTCGGCGCGGGCGTCAAACCCTTCAACCACCTCGACCAGCTTGGCCGAGGCACGGGCATGCAGGCCCTTTTGGTTCACAATTTTCAATGTGCGTTGGGTCATATGGGTAAAACGGCCTTTAATCAGGGCTGACATTTTGGGTGTTGATATATTTCCGGCCCGCTTCCATGGCGCAGCGTACCGCGTCGGGCACCGGCAAATGGCGGCTTTTTACCAGTTTGATCAACATCGGCAGATTGGCGCCGTAAAGGATGCGGCGGTTTTCCGGGCGGCAGGCCCGCAGGCTAAGATTGGACGGCGAGCCGCCAAACAGGTCTGTCACCAGAACCACGCCATCGCCGGTATCCACCGCATCGGCGGCGGTACAAATTTCCTGCTGTTTGGAATCACGGTCGTGATCGGCCTCGATGGCAATGGCCACCAGACCGGGCTGTTTGCCCACCACATGCTCCATCGCGGCCAAGTATTCCCTGGCCAGCCCGCCATGTGCCACGATTACAATTCCGATCAAACCGGCCTCTCATCCGCTTTGCGGCCTTCCAGCTCACGATGCCTTATAGACACTTGCGGGTCGTCTTCCGCAAGGGCCTTGGCCAGGGTTTCCGCCAACATCACCGAACGGTGTTGCCCACCGGTGCAGCCAAACGCAATCGACAGATGCGATTTTCCCTCGTCCTCGTAGGCGGGCAGCAACAGGCGGATCAAATCCAGTACCCGGTCAAAAAACGGCTTAAACCGCGGGTCTGCGGCGATATGGGCCGCAACCTGGGCATCGCGCCCATCCAGAGATCTCAGCGCGGGGACCCAATAGGGATTGGCCAGGAAGCGGCAGTCAAACACCATGTCGATGCCGCGTGGTAACCCACGTTTATAGGAAAACGAATGCAGCGACAGGGCCAGGTTTTTGCCCGCCGTCGGCGCGAACCAGCGTTCGATTTCCTCGCGCAGCTGGTGCACATTCAGATCAGAGGTGTCGATCAGGGTTCCGGCACGGTCGCGGATCGGGGCCAGCAGGCTTTGTTCGCGCCGCACCCCGGCCTCGGGGGTTTCGGCAGGCGCCATCGGGTGACGGCGCCGGGTTTCGGAGTAACGGCGGATCAAAACGTCGCTGCGGCAATCCAGAAACAGGGTGGTGACATCGGTGTCGGGCCGTGCGGTCAATTGGTCGATCAGGTCCAGCAGACCCGCTGTCGAAAACTCGCGGTTGCGGGTGTCGATGCCCAAGGCCAGGGGGCGGTGTGGCGCGGGGCCATCCAGAAGGCGCGGCAACAAGCTGATGGGCATGTTGTCGATGGCCTCGAACCCCAGATCCTCAAGCACATTGATCGCCGTTGATCGCCCGGCGCCCGAAGGGCCGGTTATCAGAACCAGCTTGGTTGTTGATGGCCGATGGTCCGTCATCTTTTCCTCTTTGGCCATGGTATCATACTTCGTGCCGTCCGGCTTTCAGGAACTGCAGCAGCGCTGCCGGGAAATGTGGGGTTTCGACCCGGAAAAGCAAGGTCACAGTTTGACCCAGTAGAATTGTGTGTCGCGGGGGCGGCATACGGTCGGTTTCGGTCTGGTTCAGATCAATAACGCAGGCAATAGCAGCCGGGTCGCCCGGATCGGCGTGTAACAGCCCGATGCCGCGCGCCTCGATCAGACCGGCAAGGGGCGGTGGTGCGCAGGCGATAATTGCCTGTCCGTGCCGGGTCAGGCACACCCTGTCATCCGCGATCAGTGACGCGCCAAGGGCCATCAGACCCAGCGCCAGACTAGATTTACCGCTGCCTGATGCCCCCAAAATCAGCGCGCCACGCCCATGAAGGGAAACACAGCTGGCATGCAGGATGGTCTGATCTATGGCGGTTTTAGGGTCCGGCCCGCAAGCCGCGGGCGAGGTCTGTGGGTCACCGGCGGGTCTGTTTGCGCCTGACATGGTTTTAGACGGGCAGGCCTACGACAAACCGCGCGCCCAGCGGGTCCGAGGTTACATCGGCCTCTGTCGGGCGGATGTTTTCGGCCCAAATAACGCCGCCATGCGCCTCGACGATCTGTTTGCTGATCGCCAGGCCCAGACCGGAATTATTGCCAAAGTGTTCATCGGGCCGTTGCGAATAGAACCGCTTAAAGATTTTCGACAGCGCCTGATCGGGAATGCCCGGCCCGGTATCTTCGACCACCACCAGCACCCGGTTTTTGCGTTTGCGCACCCAGACCCTGATCGCGTCGCCGTCTTCGCAGAACGAAATGGCGTTGGTGATCAGGTTCACAAAAACCTGCGCCAACCGCGCCTCTAGCCCGTCAATCGTGATCGGTTCTGTGGGCAGATCGGTGATATAGTCGATGCCCTTGGCGCGCGCATCTTCGCCCAGATACTGGTTGAGATTGCCCAGCATGTGCAGAAGATCAAAGCTCTCTTCTTCTTCCTTGACCAATTCAGCATCCAGCCGCGACGCGTTCGAGATGTCGCTGACCAGCCGGTCAAGGCGGCGCACGTCATGTTCAATGACGTCCAGCAGCTTGTTGCGCTGATCTTCGCGTTTGATCATGCGCAGCGTGCCCACGGCTGATTGCAGACTGGCCAGTGGATTCTTGATTTCATGCGCCACATCGGCGGCAAATTGTTCATTGCCGTCGATCCGGTTATAAAGTGCAGCCACCATGCCGCGCAGGGCACGCGACAGATGGCCGATTTCGTCTGGGCGGGCCGTAAGGTCGGGAATGCGGATACGACCAGGATGCATCTTGCGCGCATTGCGGTCACGGCCCAACTCGGCGGCTTCTGCCAGGCTGGCCAATGGGTTGGCGATGGTCGAGGCCAGCACCAGGCTAAGCCCGACGGACACCAGAATGGCGATCAGGAACATCTGCAACACTTGCTCGCGCGCTCGGCGCACCATAGCGTCGATTTCGCCCGGTGGGCTGGCAACAGCCACGACACCCACCGCACCGTTATTCAGCAGAATGGGGGCTGTGGCAGAAAAAACGATGCCTCCGGCGGTGTGCATCCCGGTTTTGACCTGAGTTCCGCTGGCGACGGTTGCGGGAACCAGACCGCGCAGCTGGGTTTCCAGTTCAGGCGGGGCGGCCGATGGTGTGGGGGAAAACAGCGCTGCGGCTGATTTCCATACTGCTGTCAGCCCGTCGCTGATAAAAGTGCGCTCGCCGCGATTGGCCGTCAGCGCGGTGACTGCCTTGCTTTGGTTGGTGCCCCGGGTCCGACCGACCAGTGTTTGTGTCGCATCAAACACAAAGACTTCGACCCCGTTGCGCAGGCTAAGCCCAGACAACGTGCCTTGCACATCTACGCCATCACCCGTTGCCAAGTTTACCGGGCCGTTGGGCAATTGTGCCTCGAACACGTTGGCGATCAGCTCTGCCTCGCCCACCAGCGCACCGGCGCTTTGCAGGGCCAGATTGCTGCGCGATGCATTCAGATACAGAATGCCCGCCACCATAATGTTCAGCGCAATCAGGTTGAACGTGATGATCTTGCGCGTCAAAGGCGACGTCTTGAGAGAAAACAGCCCACGACGTGCCTGATGCTTTTGGAACTCCGGTTGGACCGTCCTGTTAGGTGCGACCCAATCGTCGCCCAGAACTACATCGCCACTGGGGTCGTCCTGAAGGGGGGCGGTGTCGCGCACAAACATCCTTTCGGCCAAGCTCTTTTAAGAGCAGGTTAGTCTTCGTTATACCTGTAACCGATGCCATACAGTGTCTCAATCGCCGAAAATTCGTCATCGGCGGTGCGCATCTTTTTGCGCAGACGCTTGATATGGCTGTCGATGGTCCGGTCATCCACATAGACCTGATCGTCATAGGCCACATCCATCAGTTGATCCCGGCTTTTGACAAAGCCGGGGCGCTGCGCCAGCGCCTGCAGCAACAAAAACTCGGTCACTGTCAGCGACACGTCATTGTTTTTCCAAGACACGGAATGGCGCAGCGGATCCATGCGCAGCTGACCGCGTTCCATCACCTTGGCTTCGGGGCCGGTTCCGGCGGCATCGCCCGCCACCGCTTCCTGACGCCGTAGCAACGCACGGATGCGTTCCACCAAAAGCCGTTGGGAAAACGGTTTTTTCACGTAATCGTCCGCGCCCATACGCAGGCCCAGAACCTCGTCAATCTCATCATCCTTGGAGGTGAGAAAGATAACCGGCATTTGGGTTTTCTGTCGCAGACGTTGCAACAGGTCCATCCCGTCCATGCGCGGCATCTTGATGTCCAACACCGCCATATCTGGAAGTTTTTTGTTGAACGCATCCAGC
>JBLINN010000034.1:0-19230 GCA_047639325.1 Paracoccaceae bacterium
CTGATCGGCCAATTGCGCGCCTCGTCTAACATGACCCGTCTGGCGCGCTACACGGCCGAGCTGTACCGGGGGCTAGAGGCCGAAACCGGTCTGGCGACGGGG
The DNA here is from genome assembly GCA_047639325.1 of Paracoccaceae bacterium. Classification (GTDB taxonomy): domain Bacteria; phylum Pseudomonadota; class Alphaproteobacteria; order Rhodobacterales; family Rhodobacteraceae; genus NVQY01. The sequence goes on from JBLINN010000034.1 coordinate 103, forward strand.
ATGCGGCAGGTCGGGTCAATCTCAGTCGCGCTAACCGACGAGCGGCTGGAAGAACTGCTGCGCAACGCCGCCATGGCCCGCGCCTTCGACGTGCCGGTGGAAGAGATTTCGCCAGCCGAGGTCAAAGACCGCTATGAACATGTGAACCTTGACGGCGTCAAAGGCGGCGTCTGGCTGCCGACAGACGGGCAGGGCGATCCGGGCAACATTGCGCTGGCCTTGGCCAAAGGGGCCCGCCAACGCGGCGCACTGATCGCCGAACAGACCAAGGTCACCGGATTGACCCGTCAGGGGCGGCGGATCACCGGCGTGGATTATGATGGCAAAGACGGCCCCGGCCATATCGCCTGCGACATGGTGGTGAACTGCGCCGGCATGTGGGGGCAGGATGTGGGCCGCATGGCGGGCATAAACGTGCCGCTGCAAGCCTGCGAGCATTTCTATATCGTGTCCGAACCCATCCAGGGCCTGTCGCAAATGCCGGTGCTGCGGGTGCCTGATGAGTGTGCCTATTACAAGGAAGACGCAGGCAAAATGATGCTGGGCGCGTTTGAACCCATCAGCAAACCCTGGGGCATGGATGGCATCCCCGACAGCTTTGAATTCGACCAACTGCCCGAAGATTTCGACCATTTCGAACCTATCCTGGAAATGGCCGTCAATCGGATGCCAATGCTGGGTCAGGCCGGGATTCACACGTTTTTCAACGGCCCCGAAAGCTTTACCCCCGATGATGCCTATCACCTTGGCCTGGCGCCCGAGATGGACAATGTCTGGGTCGCCGCTGGCTTCAACTCGATCGGTATCCAGTCAGCAGGCGGCGCGGGCATGGCGCTGGCGCAATGGATGCAGGATGGCGAGAAACCGTTCGACCTGGGCGATGTGGATATCGCGCGGATGCACCCGTTTCAGGGCAACAAACGCTATCTGGTCGAGCGGGTCACCGAAACACTTGGGCTTTTATATGCCGATCACTACCCCTACCGGCAAAAGGCGTCCGCCCGCGGCGTCCGACGCTCGCCCTTCCACACCCAACTGGCCGAAAACGGCGCGGTGTTTGGTGAATTGGCCGGGTGGGAGCGCGCCAATTGGTTTGCGCGGGATGGGCAAGAGCGTGAATACCGCTATTCCTGGAAACGCCAGAACTTCTTTGACAACGTCGCCGCCGAACTGGCGGCTGTGCGCAGCAATGTCGGTATGTACGACATGTCGTCTTTCGGTAAATTGCGCGTCGAAGGGCCAGATGCCGAACCCTTCCTGAACCATGTCTGCGGCGCGGATATGTCCGTACCTGTGGGCAAGATCGTCTATACCCAATTCCTGAACCCAACCGGCGGGATTGAGGCAGACGTGACGGTGACTCGGCTGTCAGAAACCGTCTATCTGGTCGTCTCCCCGGCAATCACCCGTCTGGCAGACGAGGTCTGGCTGCGGCGACATCTGGGCGACCGGCACGTTGTGATCACCGACGTGACAGCGGGCGAAGGCGTGCTGGCCGTGATGGGGCCAAACGCGCGGAAACTACTGCAATCTGTGTCGCCCGGTGATTTCTCCAACGACACCAACCCCTTTGGCACCGCGCAGGAGATCGAGCTGGGCCTCGGCCTGGCCCGCGTGCACCGGGTGTCCTACGTGGGCGAACTGGGGTGGGAGATTTACGTCAGTACCGACATGGCCGCGCATGCGTTTGACACGCTGTGGCAGGCGGGGGCGGATATGGACCTGAAACTGTGTGGTATCCACATGATGGACAGCGCGCGGATCGAAAAAGGCTTTCGCCATTTCGGCCATGACATCACCTGCGAGGATCACGTGCTAGAGGCCGGGCTGGGCTTTGCCGTCAAAACCGCCAAACCCGATTTCATCGGACGCGACGCGGTGCTGCGCAAAAAGGACGAGGGGCTGCAAACCCGGATGGTGCAGTTCCTGCTGAATGACCCGGAACCGCTGCTTTACCACAACGAGCCTATCTTGCGGGACGGGCAGATCATCGGTCACCTTAGCTCGGGCGCTTACGGCCACCACCTGGGCGCAGCGATTGGCATGGGGTACGTGCCCTGCAGCGGGCAAAGTGCTGCGGACGTGCTGGCCTCGTCGTATCAGATCGACGTTGCAGGCACGCGGGTTGGGGCAACGCCGTCGCTTAAACCGCTCTATGACCCAACCGCCACGCGTGTTCGGATGTGACACGCCGTAGGGTGTGCATTCTGCGCACCTTCCGCAACGGTGCGCTAAAAGCACACCCTACGGCGTTGCGCGCGGCGATTACCGCAGGCGTTGACCATTGGCCAGGATGTGGCCCTGTTCGGTGATCTCCAGCCGGGTTTTCATCGCATCCTCGCCTGCATCCGGGTCGGGCTTGGCGACCACGCCCAGCATCATCCGCGCGCCGGTGGGTTTGGGGAAGCCGCCGTAGGTTTCCATGTCAGTATTGTCGAAACTGGCCGCCCGCTGCCGGTCAGCCGTGCCCCGGCCATATCCACCGTCAGATCGTTCAGCGCCACACCATGCAGTGCCACCGGATGATCATCGCTGCCCTCCGGCGCATGAACCGCGCGGATATCCAGCCAGTTCACGAAATTCTTCACCTTGGCGGACATGTCCAGCACCACAACCACCGGATCACGCGGCAACACCTGTCCCGGGTCAAACAGCGCCCACATCTCTTCGGCCATGGTCAGACCTTCGAAGGACAGGGCAAGCGCCACATCCTGCAGTGCCAAAGAGGATGACCACGGCAGGGTTATCGCAGCACTGGCCGTCTGTATTTGCATTTCAACCGGGAACGGAACGTCTTTGAGGGACAGAGCCGAAATCTCAGTGTCCCGCGCGCTGCCCGACATCTGGATACCGGCCTGATCAACCTTGTACTGCGCCGTCTGTTCCTGCGTGCGGCTTGTCTGGCTTTGTATCTCTTCGCCGGTTTTCGTGGTTGTCTGATTGGTGTGATAGCCGGTTGTGTGCGACTCACCCGGAACAGTCAGCCCATCGCGAAAGGCCGCGGCCATGTTCATAATGTCCATGCCGCCACGCGGCAGGGTTGTGACACTTGACACGGATGTACTGTCCGAGCCGCCTGTCGCATTGCCCACCGCGCCAGTGGGGTCTTTGAACTGGGCCGCTTAGGTGACGGCCCCGATATCGATCGACCCGCCAACCGTGACAAGGGTGCCAACCGTGATCTGCGAGGTGCCTTTGACATCAGAAATCTCGGCGCTGACGGCGATATCGACCTCGTCGAGGTCGCCAGCCTGAACATCCCGCAGGGCCATTGTCATATGATCAACAATATGGGTGTAGGTGATGTCACCCGGCTCACCCGAGGCCGTACTAAGCGCCCCTTTGTGTGACACTTCCAGATTGCCGGAAAACCTTCCCTTATCGGGTATGTCCGCGGCGATCCCGTAGATAATGGGATTGGGAAAGGCCATTGCAACCGTGCCGTCGCCTTGTTCGGTCAGTGAAAAGCCTGAAGCGGTGACTGTGAAATCACCGGCGTCAAAGGGCAGGGTGAACTGCAGCGACTGATCGGGAATCGTCAGAATCTTGCCATCGCGCACCGGGGTTGCGGTAAAATCACTGCCAAATACTGATACATAGTCGCGATAATTCTGCCAGACGTCATCGGCGGTGATCTCGGCATAAGGCGATCTGCGGCGCCAGAAGGCTGGCAATCAACGCGGTGCTTCTAAGGCGGGTATATAAAGGCATGTCTTGGGGCTTTCGCGAAAGACAGGGCACAATGGATTACACAACGGAGGATTACACAGTGGATTACACAGTGGATTACACAGTGGATTACACAGTGGATTGACGCATATTAGCGCCAGCTTGCACGATTGGCGAGACCGGCCCTGTCAGGTCTCGGCGATCATGGTCAAGCCTGCGCAATCAACCGGGCCAGCATCGCGCCCCAATCGGTATAGGCCACCGGGCTGGGGTGAAACCCATCGGATGCGGCAAACCGCGCCTCGTGTGGGAAATCAACCGGAACGTGGTGGATGCCATCCTGCCCGGCCACCAGCCCGATAAGGGCGCGGTCAAAGCGGATGGCCTGTTGCCCCAACACCCAGCGCAGCGGGTTTGGCAACAACGGGAACCGGCCCATCGGTGGCACGCCGGACGCATAGATACCCGTCACGCCAAAGCGGTCGCGCAGCAGATCATGCAGGGCGCGTTGCCGGGCGATCCATTGGCGGCGCGAGGTCATGCCCGTCACGTCATTGACCCCCAGCGCCGTCACCGCGACGTCAAACCGGGCAGGGGGGACCAGTAACAGGTTTTCCAGCGTGGTTTTGGTGGTGGCGCCGGTCGCGGCCTCTAGCTGCCAGTCGACGTCGAATTGCCGCGCCAGGTGATGCACCAACTGGCCGCTAAACGCAGCGCTTTGCGTCGGGGCACCCACCCCGGCGGCAGAGCTATCGCCGATGATCAACAGGCGCAGGGGCGGGCCCTGGCCCACACGTCCAACCCGCGGCCCCGGTGGTTCCGGCAGGATCTGCGCGCGCTTTCGCACATAAAGCGCTTGCGCGGCCAGCAAGGGCGACAGCGGGAACCGGGCAAGGACATCAGGGGCCAAGAGGGGTGTCATTTTCTATCTGCCGTCCCGGGCAAAGGTGCGCAAAATGCACACCCTACGGCGTTGCGCCTATAGTATGTTGCGTTCAATGGAATTCACCTGACAGGGCGAACGCGTTGTTCTTCGAAAACGCTGCCTCACCCCGGCAGGAGAATGCTTTGATTCGGTTAAACGCAACATGCTTTAGCCAAGCGCGTCGCGGAATTTCAGGAACCGGGGGTCGGTCATCACACGGGCATTCATCGCATCGCGCAGCGCGCCGATGGTTTTATGCGGGCGCATAACCACTTCGAACTTGGCGATCAGCCCATTGTCATCCAGCGTGATCAGGTCCACACCGACCGCATCCAGATCCCCAACCTTGCACTGGAATTCCAGCGCCCAGTCCTTGCCCGACCCCATCACCCGGCGATAGCTGAAATCACTGAACACCTGCCCGACATGGCCTAGAACCGCCGCCACGGCATCGCGCCCAGTCCAGGTCTTGTAATAGGTCGGCGGCAGGAATTGCACATCTTCGGCCAACAGCCCGGCGATCAGGCTGTCATCGCCCTTGGCGACCACGTCTTGCATTCTGGTGATTGTCGGGTGCATTGCTGTCTCTCCTATTGCCTGACCTCAGGTTACCAACCCATCCCGCACCAGCAAGCACGACGTGGGGTGATCTTGCTGGCCAGAGCGCAAACAGATAGGCAGGCCCTATGCCCGTATCATCCGACTATACCCCGCCCGATCAGCCGCTGGATATCCTGCACGAGGACGCACAGCTGGTGGTGGTCAACAAGCCCGCGGGTTTGCTCAGCGTCCCCGGACGCGGCGACCATCTGGCCGATTGCTTGCTGACCCGATTGCAGGCGGTTTTCCCCGAGACGTTGCTGGTGCACCGCTTGGACCGCGACACATCCGGCGTGATGGTGTTTGCCCTGACGCCCCATGCCCAACGCCACCTAAGCCAGCAATTCGCGACACGCAGTGCGCGCAAGTCTTATGTGGCGCGCCTTTCAGGCCGGTTAGAGCCTAAAACAGGCACCGTTGATCTGCCGCTGATCGTCGACTGGCCGAACCGGCCGCAGCAGATGGTGTGTCATGAAACTGGCAAATCGGCGATGACCGACTGGCGGGTGCTGCGATACAACGATGACAGCACGCGGGTGCGTCTTAGCCCGAAAACCGGGCGTACCCATCAGTTACGGGTGCATATGCAGGCGCTGGGCCACCCGGTCCTGGGCGATCCGCTGTATGCGACCGGGGCCGCGCGGGACCCCGACCGGATGATGCTGCATTCCGAGGAGTTGCGGATCAAGCACCCGGACAGTGGTATGTCGCTGAAATTCCGCGCCGCGCCTGATTTCTGAACCCTTCCTGACCTTCGCAGGGTCAGGCGGTGAACAACCCGGTATAAAACTCGCGCAGCGCCTTTTTCTGCACCTTGCCCATCGTGTTGCGCGCCAATTCATCCACCACAATCACCTGCTTGGGCTGTTTGAATTTCGCCAGCTGAATCGCCAGCTCTGCCGTGATAAAATCAGGATCTAATCCGGGGCCAGTGGCCACAACCACCGCCACTACCGCCTCGCCAAAATCGGGGTGTGGTACGCCGATCACCGCGCTTTCCAGAACACCGGGCAGATCATCAATCAGGCTTTCGATCTCTTTCGGGTAGACATTAAAGCCACCCGTAATGATCAGATCCTTTTGTCGCCCAACGATCGAGATATAACCATCGCTATCCACCTGCGCCAAATCGCCGGTGATGAACCAGCCATCCGGGCGCAGCTCTTCTGCGGTCTTCTCCGGCATCTGCCAATAGCCCTGAAACACATTCGGCCCGCGCACTTCCAGAACGCCAATTCCGCCTTGCGCCACCTCGACCTCATCCGCCATTACCCGCGCCCCGACCCCCGGCAACGGAAAACCAACCGTGCCAGCGCGCCGTTCGCCATCATAGGGGTTTGACGTGTTCATATTGGTCTCGGTCATGCCATAGCGTTCCAGAATGCGATGGCCTGTGCGCGTCTCCCATTGTTCGTGGGTGTCCACCAGCAACGGGGCAGAGCCTGAGATGAACAGCCGCATATGCGCCGCGCGATCCTTGGTCAGGCGCGCGTCCGCCAACAGCCGGGTGTAAAACGTCGGCACCCCCATCAACGCGGTGGCGCTGGGCATCGAGTCAAGGATCGCATCAGGGTCAAACCCGGGCAAAAGCACCACCTGACAGCCCGCCAACAGCGCCACATTGGTCGCCACAAACAGCCCATGGGTGTGAAAGATCGGCAAGGCGTGGATCAACACATCATCCGCCGTGAACCGCCAATAGTCGCGCAGAACCTCGGAATTGCTGGCCAGATTGGCATGGCTCAGCATCGCGCCCTTGGACCGGCCCGTGGTGCCCGACGTATACAGGATCGCCGCCAGATCATCCGCGCCGCGCGCCACCACGTCAAACCCGACCTGCGTATCCGCCAGATCGCGCAAAGACCCGTGCCCGCCCGCATCCAGCGTCAGAACCTGCGCCGCGCCGGCAATCGCCACCGTACTATCCAGACGCGCCGGGTCACAGACCACCACAGCAGGCGTCGCATCGCCCAGAAAATACGCCACCTCGGGCGCGGTATAGGCGGTGTTCAGCGGTAAAAATACCGCCCCCGCCATCACCGTGCCGATATACAGCTCGACCGCCTCAATCGTCTTGGCCACTTGAACCGCCACCCGGTCGCCGGGTTGAACGCCCGATTGCACCAGCGCCGCTGCCATCCGCTGTGCGCCCGCAAACAACGCGCCAAAAGACACGGTCTGCCCCCCGGGTATCCGGGCAAAAACATCATCCGCTCGGCCAGACGACGCGGCCTGCAGGCGATTGATCAGGTGGTTGAGGTGGGACATTCAAAAGGCTCCGCTATTAGCCTGCCTATCTGCGCAAACCGGGGCTGCAAAATCAACCCGTTGATCTTTGCCGTCCAGAGGCGCAGGTTCCCGGCATGAGCAAGTCGTTAACATCGCATCGACCGGGTTTGGCGATTTCGCTGAAAATCGTTGCGATATCCATGTTCAGCGTATTGGCGGCCCTAATCAAGGCCACCTCGGGGCATGTCCCCGCCGGCGAGGCGGTGTTTTTCCGGTCATTCTTTGCGATTCCGGTCATATTGGTGTGGCTGGTGATGCGAAGCCAATTGCGCCAAGGGCTGGTTTCCAAAAAGCCGATGGGCCATGTCTGGCGCGGGGTCATCGGCACCACCGCCATGGGCATGACATTTGCGGGCCTTGGTATGCTGCCCCTGCCCGAGGTCACCGCCATCGGCTATGCCACCCCGATTTTCACCGTCATCCTTGCGGCCATCATGCTGGGCGAACGCATCCGCCTGATCCGGATAACAGCGGTGCTGTTGGGTCTGGTTGGGGTCGCTATCATGCTGTCGCCACGGCTGGGCAGCGGCGCCACGATGCAGGATACAGCAACGCTGGGCGCGGTACTGATCCTGATCTCCACCATGGCGCGCGCTTTGGTGCAAATCCATGTGCGCAAAATGGTGGAAACCGAACACACAGCCGCCATCGTGTTCTATTTCTCGGCCACCGCGTCGATCTTGTCTTTGCTCAGCCTGCCGTTTGGCTGGGTGGTGCCGTCGGGCGACATACTGCTGCTGCTGATACTATCGGGGTTTCTGGGCGGGGTCGCACAAATCCTTGTCACCTCGGCCTACCGGTTTGGCGCGGCGTCGATGCTGGCCCCAATCGACTATACGTCGATGCTGTCGGCCATCCTGATCGGCTATTTCTGGTTCGGGGAATTGCCGACAATGGTCATGCTGATCGGCGCCACACTGGTGGTTGTCGGCAATATTCTGGTGATCTGGCGCGAACGCCAGCTGGGATTGGAGCGCGATAAGGCGCGGGCGGTCAGCGACCCCAAAAGCTGACCTTTACCTTTGGTGAAACGTCTCTAGTGTGGCTATCCGCGAACAGGGGGCACCATGGCAGACAACAACGCACACAAAGACAAAATGCAAAAGATGCAGGCCAAACACCGCGACAAGGTGGCCGAGGCCAGCGATCCGGGGCGCGGTCTGGTGCTGGTGCATACCGGCAACGGCAAAGGCAAATCGTCCAGCGCGTTTGGCGTGGTGATCCGCGCCCTTGGGTGGAAGAAATCAGTTGGTATCGTGCAATTCATCAAGGGCACCTGGATCACTGGCGAGCGTCAGTTTTTTGACCGCTTGGGTGGGGTGACATGGCACACGATGGGCGAAGGGTTTACGTGGGATACTCAGGATCGTGACCGCGATATTGCCGCGGCTGTTGCGGCCTTTGCCAAGGCCCGCGAAATGATGGAAAGCGGCACGTTTGATTTGATCGTGTTGGACGAGATCAACATCGCCCTGCGCTATGATTATCTTTGCGTGGACGATGTCATCAACGGGCTAAAGGCGCGATCTGATCGCACCAGCGTTATCCTTACCGGGCGCGATGCCCCGCCGGGCCTGTGTGATTATGCCGATCTGGTGACCGAAATGACCGAGGTCAAACACCCCTTTGCCGCAGGAATCAAAGCACAACGCGGGCTTGATTTCTAAGGCGTCATCGTCGCACTCCAATACCGGCCCCGGTTCTGACCTCAATTGATTATGTTCGGGTGATCTGGCGCGACCGCCCGCGGGGGCTGGAAAACTGACGCGCCCGGTCGGTCAATGACCCCAAAGGCTGATCCGCCGTCAGACAGCGACCAGACGCCCACAAAACCCCGACACTGCCGGGGCCTCAGATCATGGATAGACCCCGCGACATGATCCCACCAGCGATGGCCGCGCGGGTTTTGTTGCCGTCGGAATTTGTCTGCGCAGGTTTCGGGTCGTTTGGATTTCACACTCAAAGTACTGGTCACAAAACCAACCTGACAGACTGAATTATGACGACAATAAACCGACTGGCGGGCACCGCTTTTGGCGTTCACTTTGCGGGTCAAATCGCCTTGGTCTCCGTTCCCTTAACCGCATCACTTGCCTTCGATGCCGATGCCGATGCCGATGCCGATGCCGATGCCGCTGCCGAGGTGATTGGGGTACTTGTTGCCTGCCAATCACTTGCCCATCTATTCGGGTCTTTTCCCTTCGGCATTCTGGTGGAACGGTCCCAGCTCAGAACCCTAGTTCTTGCAGCCACACTTATTTCGATGGTCGGGTTTTCGGGGGTCTCAGCACGCATATTTGCCGACACAATTTTTGGATTCGGAGTGATGGTTGCCTTTGCCGGTTTTGGCGTCGTTCTTTTCACCCTGTCCGCGTTTTCCATTGTGCCCGTGCCTGTCCCATCAAAAGACCTCGCAAGGGTAAACGCGACCATAGAAATGCCCCGCACGCTTGTGTCTTTTGGCGTCCCTCTGGCCGTTGGGTTATTCATCACAGAATGGGCGGTAAGCTGAATTTTCTTGGCGGCTGCGACAGCTGCCGCGCTTGCGTTTCTTATGGCACTGCGCCTTCCTGACTTCGCGCCGCCTGAAGGAAGGTGGCGGCTTGGTGCTAAAAACAGATTTCTGCGTGCGATCTCACTATGCGCCATTTTCTGGAACCTGGCATTTACGGCCCTTCTGGTTGTGATGGTGCCGCTGCTTACCGGTTTCTACCTCATGGACTCTGGCACCTTTGGTATTGGCTGGCGGCGTTTGGCTTGGCGGCGATATGTGGGACGTGGACTGCCAAACAAATCGGCACGCGCATCGCCCCCAATTTCCTGCTGATATTTGGCCCCGGGATTTCGGGGGTATCGGTCATAATCCTGTATGTTATTCCGCAGGGTGGGTCTGTTTTTGGTGTCTATGCGGCCTTTTTCCTATTGGGATATGGCCCGTCGATGTGGCGGATCACGCAAAATTCCGCCGCCAGCTTGTGACACCTGCGCAGATGCTTGGCCGCGTGAATGCCGTTATCCAAGCCGCAATTTACGGGATGCGACCCCTTGGGGCGCTTTTGGGGGGTGCGGTTGTTAGCATGACGTCCCCCGGAATTGGGCTGATTGTTGTCATTGCATCGTTTCTATTGTCATTTTTGGCCGCAGCCTTCAGCGGGCTTATCTCAATCAAACAATATGCGATTTGGAAACGCCGCTGCATCCATAAGCCAGCCGCTTTTGGCTCTGGGGACCTGACCGTAAGGCCCCGACATTGCCGGGGCCTTTCAGTTCGGGCAATCGACGTTGTTAGATCGAAGGTGTCTTAGGGTCCAACGTGATTGACCACAGCTCGGTATCGGCGCGATCCATCAGACGGATTTTCATCTGCTGGGTGTCGCCGTCGATGTCGACCAGACCAAAGAATTGCAGCCCCATCGAAGGCGGCAGGTTTGCCCCCTGTTCTTCGGTTGGCGCTTTGACAAACTTGACCTCGGGGCCAAACGTGTTGTCCAGCTTGTTGGGGCCAAAGGTGCCGGCATGCAGCGGGCCGGAAACAAATTCCCAGAATGGCTCAAAATCCTGGAATTGCGCTTTGTTAGGATCGTAATAATGCGCGGCAGTATAGTGCACATCAGCGGTAAACCAAACCGTGTTGGTGATCCCGGCGGTCTTGATGAACCGCAGCAGATCGGCCAGTTCCAGTTCGCGGCCCTTGGCAGCACCGTGGTCATCGTTTCCAACGGCTTCGAACTTTTCACCATCGCGCACCACCAGTCCCAGCGGCATGTCGCAGGCGATGACCTTCCAGGTGGCTTTGGAATTGGCCAGCTCGCGCTTTAACCAAGCGATCTGTTCGGCGCCCATGATGCGGCTGGCATCTGACAGGGTTTCTTCCAGATTGTCGCCATTGGCCCCGCGATAGCTGCGCAGATCCAGGAAAAACACATCCAGCATCGGACCATAGTTGATGGTGCGATAGACCCGGCCAGGCTCAGAAGGCGTATAGCTGATCGGGGTCATCTCGTGGAACGCGCGGGCGGCGTTGGCGGCCAGAACATGCACCGATTTCTCGGTATAGCGGTCGTCGGCTGTCAGGTCCTTGGACGCCGACCAGTTGTTGACAACCTCGTGGTCATCCCACTGGAAAAAGGTCGGGCAAACGGCGTTCATCGCCATCACATGCTCGTCCATCATGTTGTATTTCCACTGGCCGCGATATTCGTCCAGGGTTTCGGCAACTTTGCGCTTTTCGTCGATCAGAACCGAGTTTTTCCAGGTCGAGCCGTCTTTCAACGCAACCTCGTCCTGCATCGCGCCATCGGCATAGACGGTGTCACCGGAATGAATGAAGAAATCAGGCTGGTGCTGGGCCATGGTGGTATAGGTACGCATGCCTTCGTCGTCGATGCCCCAGCCCTGACCGGCAGTGTCGCCCGACCAGGCAAACTTGATATCACGGCGCGACGTGGGCGCGGTGCGGAACTGGCCAACAATAGGCTGGCTGGTGGCGTTGATGTCGTTCAGATCGGCGGCAGTGAACCGGTAAAAGATGTCCTGATCCGATGGCAGGCCGGTCACCATCCGCTTGACCGCCAGATCGTTGGTCGGCATCGCGTTCAGCGGCGCCAGCTGGCGGGCGTTGGCAAAGCTTTCGGTGGTGGACACTTCCATCATCACGCGGGCAGGGCGGTCGGTGCGGGTCCAGATCATGCCGGACATAGTGTCGACATCACCGGACTGTACGCCGTGGGTGAAAATCGGGCGCGCACTGGCGCGGCTAAGCGATGGCATGGCCAGGCTGGCACCAAAGGCGGTGCCGCCTGCCAGAAAGGCACGGCGGGATGGGCGGAAAAGTTTTGTCATCGGTGTTGTCCCTGTAGCTGGCCCGAAAAGGCGGGCGAATTGAGCGTAGGGCGGTCAAAGCCTGATTCCGTGAAACTGGTGCTTCAGACATGTAACGGTTGGGGAAAGGTTTTGTGACAGGCGGACCGCAGTCTGCGGCGCGTATCCGATTTCTTTCAAAGAAATCGTGTCAGGAAATTTGAAATTTTCCGGTCCCGACGGCGCGGTAAGCCCTGGTTTCAGACGGGGCTTACCACAAATTTGGTTTGGCGGCGGGGGTCAGGCCCGCACCAGCGTTTCATAGCCTTCCGCGATATCCCGGGTCAGCGCCCCGACCTCAAAATTATAATCGCCAATCTGCCCCACCGGTGTCACCTCGGCGGCGGTGCCGGTCAGCCAGCATTGCTCGAACCCCTCCAGCTCTTCCGGCAGGATATGGCGTTCATGCACCGGGATCTGGCGATCCTTCAGCATGCCAATCACCGTCTGCCTTGTGATGCCGTTCAGGAAACAGTCAGGATCGGGGGTATGAACCTCGCCATCCTTGACGAAGAAGATATTCGCCCCCGTCGCCTCGGCCACATAGCCGCGATAATCAAACATCATCGCGTCCGAACAGCCCTTGGCCTCGGCGGCGTGTTTGGACATGGTACAGATCATATACAGACCGGACGCCTTGGCATGGCAAGGAATGGTTTCCGGGCTGGGGCGTTTCCACTTGGAAATGTCCAGCTTGGCACCGCGCGTCTTGGCATCGCCATAATAAGCGCCCCATTCCCACGCCGCGATCGCCATCCGCACCGGGTTGCGGGCCGATGCCACGCCCATGTCTTCGCCCGCCCCGCGCCATGCCACAGCGCGCACATAAGCGTCCGACAAACCACTTGCGGCCAGAACTTCAACCTTGGCGGCCTCAATTTCGTCGACTGTCCACGGGATAACAAAATCAATCATCTCAGCCGACCGGCGCAGACGTTCCGAATGCTGGCGGGATTTAAAGATTTTGCCGTTATAGGCGCGCTCGCCCTCGAACACCGAACTGGCGTAATGCATCGCGTGGGTCAGGATGTGCACGTTTGCCTCGCGCCAATCAATCAGCTTGCCATCCATCCAGATCTGACCGTCCCGATCATCGTATCCCGACATGTTATGTCCCCCTGCACGCCTTGTACTTTGCATTTGTTGCGTAAATTATGGCCGATGAGGACATAATATTACCTCAAAACTGCGATTCGATACCGCTTGGCTCTTGGAATGTCAACAAGGCTGACGTATACTGATAAAAATGTTGAGGGGGTAAGGGCTGCCATGTCGGATGGACGCACGGCGCAGGTATTTGGGGGCGAAAGCCTGCTATTCCTGACGGATGAGCAATTGCGCCAAGGGATCGAGGCGATGTTTTTCGCCTATCGCGGCTTTACCTCGGACCCGGATCGCATCCTTGCGGAGATGGCCTATGGCCGGGCGCATCACCGGGCGATCCACTTTATCAACCGGGCCCCGGGCACCACGGTGAACAACCTGCTGGCCATTCTGGGCGTCACCAAGCAATCGCTGAACCGGGTGTTGCGCACCCTGATTTCCGACGGTCTGGTCGAAAGCCGGGTGGGTAAAGTGGACAAACGCGAACGCCACCTGTTCCTGACCGAAAAGGGCCACGAGCTGGAAAGCCGGTTGTCCGACGCCCAACGCGCCCGGATGCGCGCGGCCTTTCGCGAAGCAGGCCCCGATGCGGTCGCCGGATTCAAACAGGTGCTCGAGGCAATGATGGATCCCAATATGCGCCGCGCCTATACCAAGATGCGGGATCGCACGACATGAGCGATCTGGATGCCCACCTGCTGATCGTCGATGACGACGAACGCATTCGCGTTCTGCTGAAAAAATTCCTGATCCGCCACGGCTTTCTGGTGACCGCAGCCCGCGATGCCGCCCATGCCCGGCGGGTGCTGGCAGGCTTGGACTTTGACCTGATCGTAATGGATGTGATGATGCCGGGCGAAGATGGCATCAGCCTGACGCGGTCGCTGCGCGAAACCAAGGACACGCCGATCCTGTTGCTGACTGCGCGCGGCGAGACCGAGCATCGGATTGCGGGATTGGAGGCCGGGGCGGATGATTACCTGGCCAAACCGTTTGAACCCAAAGAGCTGTTGTTGCGGATCAACGCCATCCTGCGGCGGATGCCGGATACGCCAGCCAAAGACACGGCGCCAAAGATTTTGCATCTGGGCGGCATTCGCTATGACCTTGAACGTGGCGAGATGTGGCAAGGCGATGCGCTGGTGCGGCTGACGGCGACCGAAAGCCAGTTGATGCGGATTTTCTCGACCTGTCCAAACGAGCCGGTGACCCGCGCCAAGCTGGTCGAGGATCTGGGCCGCGATCGTGGTCAGGCGCAGGAACGCGCGGTGGATGTTCAGATCACCCGATTGCGCCGCAAAATAGAGCCTAATCCAAGGCAGCCGCGCTATTTGCAAACGGTGCGCGGGGCCGGATATATGCTGGCACCTGACTAAGCGGTCCGGGTGCCGTTGCGCGGCGGATTCTCGCTCCGATGACCGGTTTGGATCACCGGGAATTGCGTGTCGGTACGTTTCAGGTGAAAACGGGCGGATTTCAAAAGCCACAGGAAGAACAACGCCATGGCTCAAACCGCGCTGATCACCCACGCCGACTGTCTTAACCACGTCACACCAAATGGTCACCCCGAAAAGGCGGCACGGCTGGAACATGTGCTCAAGGCGCTGGAACCTTTGGACCTGCACAGCGTCACCGCGCCGTTGGCTGCCGAAGACGACATCCTACGGGTTCACCCGCTCAGCTATCTGTCCGACCTGCGGCGAAACCTGCCGATAAACCGGCTTTTCCAGATTGATGGCGATACCTGGATGTCGCCCGGTTCGCTTGGGGCGGCGTTTCGGGCTGCTGGGGCGGTTGTCAAAGGTGTCGACCTGGTGCTGGGTGGCGAGGCGCCCAATGCCTTTGCCGCCGTGCGTCCGCCGGGGCATCATGCAGAAGCTGACAAAGCGATGGGGTTCTGTCTGTTTGGCAATGCCGCGATTGGTGCAAAATATGCGCTGGACCATCACGGGTTATCGCGCGTGGCGGTGGTGGATTTTGATGTGCATCACGGCAATGGCACGCAGGAATTGCTGTGGGACGACCCGCGCGCGCTGGTGATCACCAGCCAGCAGATGCCGCTTTGGCCCGGGTCGGGCCGCCCAGATGAAACCGGGGTCAGCGGCAATATCCTGAACCTGCCGTTAGCGCCCGACAGCGGCAGCGCCGAGATGCGCGCCGCCTGGCGCGATCAGGCGTTTCCCCGCCTGCGCAGTTTCCGCCCCGAGCTGCTGATAATCTCTGCCGGGTTCGACGCGCATATCGACGATCCGCTGGCACAGCTAAACTGGACTACCCAGGATTTCGCCTGGATCACCGCCGAGCTATGCGCCCTGGCGGCCGATTTCTGCGATGGGCGCATAGTCTCGACATTGGAAGGCGGCTATGATCTGAACGCGCTTAGCGCCGCTTGCCGGGCGCATGTGGAAGAACTGATAAAGGCCGCGACATGACAGACACGCCCCCCGACAAGCCCGTTAACAAGATGAGCTTTGAACAAGCGATGAAAGAGCTGGAGACCGTGGTAGACCAGCTGGAACGTGGCGATGTGGCGCTGGATGCGTCGATCACGCTGTATGAACGCGGCGCCGCGTTGAAAAAGCGTTGCGAGGAAGAGCTGAAGCGCGCCGAAGAAAAAGTGGCCGCCATCACGCTGGACGGCGACGGCGCCCCAACCGGAACCACACCTGTCGAAGGGCTTTGAATGTTCAGCCAGCGGCTGGGTGACGCCGCCACGCGGATTGCGGCGCATTTCGACACGGTTTTGGCGCGATTCAACGATATGCCGATCACCCGGGGCATGGTGCATGCCACCGCCGGGGGCAAGCGCCTGCGCGGGTTTCTGGTGCTGGAAAGCGCCCGATTGCATGGAATAGACCCTGAAACAGCGATCTGGCCCGCCGCCGGGATCGAGGCGTTGCACGCCTATTCGCTGGTGCATGATGATCTGCCCTGCATGGATGATGACGACCTGCGCCGGGGCCAACCCACCGTACACGTCAAATGGGACGAAGGCACCGCCGTTTTGGTCGGCGACGCACTGCACACGCTGGCCTTTGAACTGGTGTCGGACCCTGCCTGTGGGTCGGCGCAGGTCCGCGCCGACCTGGCCCTGACATTGGCCCGCGCCAGTGGCGCACAGGGCATGGTGCTGGGTCAAGCGCTCGACATTGCCGCTGAAACCGCCGCTGCCCCGCTGACACTGGACCAGATCACCGCGCTGCAAGCGGGCAAAACCGGCGCGTTGATCGAATGGTCTGCCTGCGCCGGTGCCCGTCTGGCACAGCAAGATCCCACAGCGCTGCGCGACTATGCCCGCGCCCTTGGGCTGGCCTTTCAGATTGCCGATGACATTCTGGATGTCGAAGGCGACGCCGGTAAGGCCGGCAAACGCCTGCAAAAGGACGCAACCGCCGGGAAAGCCACGTTTGTCTCCCTGCTGGGACTAGAAGGCGCACGCCGCCGCGCCACCGACCTTGTTGACCAAGCCTGCAATGCCCTGTCGCCATATGGCGCGCAGTCCGATACCTTGCGGCAAGCCGCGCAATTCGTTATCTCGCGCGACAGCTAACCCTGCCTCCGGGAGGCACAGATGACCGACACACCAAAGACCCCCCTGCTGGATCAGGTCTCGCGCCCCGCCGATCTGAAACAGTTCAGCGACGCGCAACTGACCCAATTGGCCAACGAATTGCGCGCTGAAACCGTGTCTGCGGTGTCGGTCACCGGCGGCCATCTGGGCGCTGGCCTGGGCGTGGTCGAACTGACCGTGGCGCTGCACGCCGTATTCGACACGCCGCGCGACAAACTGATCTGGGATGTCGGCCACCAATGTTATCCGCATAAAATCCTGACTGGCCGGCGCGACCGCATCCGCACCCTGCGGATGAAAGGCGGGCTTAGCGGCTTCACCAAACGCTCTGAATCGCCCTATGACCCATTCGGCGCGGCGCATTCGTCGACTTCGATCAGTGCAGCCCTTGGCTTTGCCGTCGCCCGCGATTTGGGCGGAGTCACCCCCGAAGGCCTGGGCGACGCCATCGCAGTGATCGGCGACGGCTCGATGAGCGCCGGTATGGCGTTCGAGGCGATGAACAACGCGGGCCACCTGAAAAAACGCCTGATCGTTATCCTGAACGACAACGAGATGAGCATCGCGCCCCCCGTCGGTGCAATGTCGTCCTACCTGTCGCGCCTCTATGCCGAAGAACCGTTCCAGGAACTGAAGGCCGCCGCCAAAGGTGCCGTGTCCCTGCTGCCCCAACCCTTCCGCGAAGGTGCCAAACGCGCCAAGGAAATGCTGAAAGGCATGGCCGTCGGCGGCACCTTGTTCGAAGAGCTTGGGTTCTCCTATCTCGGCCCGATTGATGGCCACGACATGGACCAACTGCTGCCCGTCCTGCGCACCGTCAAGGCCCGCGCCACCGGCCCAATCCTGATCCACGTCATCACCAAAAAGGGCAAAGGCTACGCCCCCGCCGAGGCCGCCCGCGATCGCGGGCATGCCACCGCGAAATTCAACGTGGTGACCGGCGAGCAGAAAAAAGCCCCGTCCAACGCCCCCAGCTACACCAGCATATTCGGGACAACCCTGGCCAAACTGGCCGCTTCTGACGACAAGATTTGCGCCGTCACCGCCGCCATGCCCGATGGCACCGGGTTGAATCTGTTTGCCGAACGCTTCCCATCGCGCTGCTTTGACGTCGGCATCGCCGAACAACACGGCGTCACCTTTTCGGCGGCGCTGGCGGCGGGCGGCATGAAACCGTTCTGTGCGATGTATTCCACCTTCCTGCAACGCGGCTATGACCAGGTTGTGCATGACGTCGCCATTCAGCGTCTGCCAGTCCGTTTTGCCATCGACCGCGCCGGTCTGGTGGGGTCCGACGGTGCCACCCATGCGGGCAGCTTTGACATCGCCTATCTCGCCAACTTGCCCGGCATGGTGGTGATGGCCGCCGCGGACGAGGCCGAGCTGGTGCATATGATCACCACCGCCGCCGCGCATGATGACGGCCCCATCGCCTTCCGCTATCCGCGCGGCGAAGGCGTCGGCGTCGATATGCCCGAACAGGGCGAGCTGCTGGAAATCGGCAAAGGCCGGATAATCGCCAAGGGTGCGCGCGTCGCCCTGCTATCCTTCGGCACCCGTCTGGCAGAAGTCCGCAAAGCCGCCGAGGCGTTATCGGCCAAGGGCATCACCCCCACCATCGCCGACGCCCGCTTTGCTAAACCGCTGGACCGTGACCTGATCCTGTCGCTGGCCGCAGATCACGAGGCGCTGATCACCATCGAAGAAGGCGCCATCGGCGGTTTCGGCAGCCATGTCGCGCAATTGCTGGCGGAAGAGGGCGTGTTTGATAGCGGGCTGAAATACCGCTCGATGGTGTTCCCGGATACGTTCATCGACCAGTCCAGCCCCGAAGACATGTATGTGGTGGCGGGCATGGATGCGGCACAGATCGAGGCCAAAGTGCTGGACGTTCTGGGCGTGGCAGTGATGGCGGGAAAGCGGGCGTAACTGAAAAATGAAATAATTTGTGAATCCTCGGAACCGCACTGCGTCGAATTTCGTTAAGTTTTTGTTAGTATATTGCATGCTTTGGTGACTATATGATGGTTCATAACGCCAAACGGAGGATCTTATGGGGAGTATCCGAAACTCTGTGTATGGGGATTGGCCCATGCGGTTAAAACGGGTC
>JBLINN010000035.1:0-18819 GCA_047639325.1 Paracoccaceae bacterium
ATTTTTCCATCTGGCTGGCATGGATGGAACAATACAAGAACATTTCCGATTGGCAAGCCGTGTATCACTACATCCTGTGCTGCCGGATCAAAGGGGATAAGCCTTATTTGGGTACTTGTTTCCTGGCATCGTTTCATTTTGCTAGAGGAGTATCCCACAGGATGGTTCCCAAAGTTCCGAAAAGATCAAATCCTTGCCTACTTCGGCAACGTTCTTCGTTGATTTAATTGGCCTTGGTGTTGGGCTTTTTATTGGATTGATCTTGTGGGCTGCTTCTTTGATTTCTGTAGGCGGTACTGCCTTCATTGCCCTTGTGAGCGTGACTCTGTTTTTCGTCCTCATCGTTCGTTTTTCGTTGATCTTGCCAGTCGCGGCGATTGGAAAACCACTTACCGCTTCCTATTCCTGGGAAGCGACGCGTGGGGCTGGGTGGTCGATTGTGGTGGTTGTTATCACAAGGGTTGAGCAGATTGCTGATGCAATTGACAGAAGACCTTTTGTTGGGGGCTTTTGCGCGGCTTGGTTATGTTTTCCTACCAATAAGCATGCTGGTGATGACCATGTTGAATGCCAGCGTTCTGACAGCCTTATATGGGCACTACATTGAAGGGCGCCCACTGGACTAATCTGTTCCAATCCGACACGTTGGTCTTGTCCTGGGGGTCTTCATAAGCCACATCAATTGTTATGAGCGATTTTCAAGATCTTGCCCGCAAAGCCGAGGCTGCCATGCGCAGCGTATTCCCCGCGACGCCGTTGCAGCGCAATGTGCATCTGTCAGACCGGTTTGGCGCAGATATCTGGCTGAAACGCGAAGACCTTAGCCCGGTTCGGTCGTACAAGCTGCGCGGCGCTTTCAATGCGATGCGCAAGCAGCGGGATCAAAAGCTGTTCGTGTGCGCCAGTGCCGGAAACCATGCGCAGGGTGTGGCGTTTATGTGCCGTCACTTTGGGGTACGCGGCGTGATTTTCATGCCGGTCACAACGCCGCAGCAGAAAATCCAGAAAACCCGGATGTTTGGCGGCGACCAGATCGAAATTCACCTGACGGGGGACTATTTCGATGACACTTTGGCGACGGCTCAGGATTGGTGCGCCAAGGAAGGCGGGCATTTTCTGTCACCGTTTGATGATGTTGACGTGATTGAAGGCCAAGCCTCGGTCGCGGTCGAGATTGAGGCGCAGTTGGGCGGCGCGCCTGACACGATCGTATTGCCGGTTGGCGGGGGCGGCATGTCTTCAGGCGTGGTCACATGGTTTGCGGATCGCACCCGCTGTATTTTTGTTGAACCGGCTGGGGGTGCGTGTTTGCGCGCCGCTTTGGCGGCGGGGCATCCGGTGACGCTTGACCATGTGGATACCTTTGTTGATGGCGCGGCGGTGGGGCGGATCGGGGCGCTGACGTTTGAATTGTTGAAACACGCGCCCCTGTCGGATGTTCTGACCCTGTCAGAGGATCGCATCAGCACCACGATCATTGAAATGCTAAATGTCGAAGGCATTGTGCTGGAACCCGCCGGGGCGCTTTCGGTCGAGGCGCTGGGCGATATTCAGGGTCAAATACGGGGGAAAACCGTTGTTTGTGTGACGTCGGGCGGCAATTTTGATTTTGAAAGATTGCCCGAGGTTAAAGAGCGGGCACAGCGGTATTCCGGTGTGAAAAAGTACTTTATCCTGCGCCTGCCGCAGCGGCCTGGTGCGCTAAAGGAATTTCTGAACATTCTAGGCCCGGATGATGACATTGCCCGGTTTGAATACATGAAGAAATCAGCGCGCAATTTCGGGTCAGTACTGATCGGGATCGAAACCAAACGGCCTGACAATTTTGTGCGTCTGTTTGCCCGGCTGGACGAGGCAGGGTTTACCTATACTGACATCACCAATGACGAGACACTGGTGCAATTTGTGATCTGACGGGCCCTAGGACCTGACCCTAGACCTGGTTTTGCGAAGGCAACCGACTCAGGAATAGTGTTTTCGATTGTTCGAAGCCTTCTAAGATGGCCGAAAGGTCAACAGTATCGGCCTGCCCCAGCGCTGATTTACGTTCCCCGTCCTGACACAGGGCCGAAAAATCAGCGAACCCCAGACTTAGCGCGCTGCCTTTCAAAAAATGCAGATCCTGTTCCAGCTGATCGCGGTCCGGGGTTTGTCGAAGCCGCTGAATCACCCCTTCCACCTCTTCAAGGAACAGATCGACGACCTCGTCAAAATCTTCGGCGCCAACCTCTTCGCGCAATTCATTCACGCGGGGCCAATGAATCATAACACACCTGTATTTTTACGCCCTCACACTGGGTGTTGCATACGCCCCCAGTTGTAAACGGTTGGTTAACATCCGGGCGCGGATAGGAAGAGTTTTAAGCTTCACTCTGTCTTAAGGGGCTATGGGAATAGTGGGCGCACCGGTTGTGAAGATCGGTTTAAGGGGTGCCCAAGGTGCAGCAAGACAGGACCAATAAAGAAACCGTTTCTCCGGCTGCCGGGTCAATTCGGCGTGTTCTGGTGGTTGATGACAGCCGTCTACAACGCCGAATTTTGACTGGATTGCTGAAAAAATGGGGATTTGAGGTGATCGAGGCAGAAAGTGGCGAACAGGCGATGTCAATCTGCGCGACGGCGCTGCCTGATCTAGTGCTTAGCGACTGGATGATGCCGGGGATGAGCGGGCTGGATTTCTGCCGTGCCTTTCGCGAGATGCCGAACGATGGGTACGGATATTTTATCTTGTTGACCTCAAAAAGTGAAAAGAACGAAATCGCACAGGGGCTTGATGCCGGGGCGGATGATTTTCTGACCAAGCCGGTCAATCTACATGAACTGCGCGCCCGCATTTCGGCCGGTGACCGGATATTAGAGATGCACCGGGAATTGTCCAAGGTGAACCGGGCGATGTCAGACACCCTTGCGCAGTTGCAATCGGTTCATGACGGGATTGACCGGGATTTGTTGCAAGCCCGCAAGATTCAGCAATCGTTGGTGCCTGAATTGACCGGCAAATTCGGTGCCTCGCGGGTCAGTTTGTTGCTGAAACCCTGTGGTCACATTGGCGGCGATCTAGTCGGCATGTTTTCACCGGGGCTGGGGACGTTGGGGTTTTACAGCATTGATGTTTCGGGGCACGGGATCACCTCGGCCATGATGACCGCGCGGCTGGGCGGATATCTAAGCAGTTCGCATTTTGATCAGAACCTGGCGATGCAGCGGGTCAATTTTCACTATAAACTGTTCCCGCCTCAAAAAGTGGCCAGCCTACTGAATGCCCGCCTGATCGCCGATACCGGGATCGAAGAATATTTCACCATGGCCTACGCGGTGGTCAACCTGCACAGTGGCAAGCTGCAAATGGTGCAAGCGGGGCATCCGCATCCGCTGATTATCCGCAGCGACGGTACGGCGGAATTTATTGGCGACGGCGGTCTGCCGATTGGATTGCTGCCAAACGCCCCCTATCAACAGTTTGAGGCCAAGCTGGAAGTTGGCGACCGCCTGTTGTTGTATTCAGACGGCTTTACCGAATGTCGACTGGAAAATGGCGATATGCTGGAACCGGAAGGTCTGGTGGAATTGATCGGCAAATGCAGGCCCGGACAATCCGGGCAGGAATTTCTGGATGATCTGTTCTGGAACCTGACACAGGTGATGTCGCCCGAATACGGGATGGAGGATGACGTGTCTGCCGCCCTTCTGGAATATGGCGAAATACAGCAGGACTTGGTTCATCAGGATTTGGCAAACAGCCCGGCAAAGTAACGATCACCCGCATTGCCCAACAGTTCGGCGGCCTGATTGGCGTTCATCCACAACGGTTCATGGTGTTCTTCGGTCGGCGGGCCTATCCGGCGCACGGGGCGGGCCTGATAGATCAGACAGATCTTTTCGGCCCACAGATCGTATTCCGGCATATAGGCAAACCGGCGAAACGCCCCGATCCGGCGCGGGGCCGCGATGTGCCAGCCGGTTTCTTCGAACACTTCGCGGTGCAGTGCGGTGGTCGGCGATTCGCCCGGATCAATGCCGCCGCCCGGCAACTGTAAATCAGGGTCCGGATCGAATTGGCAGGTTAGCAACAGGTCACTGCCAATGCCCAAAATCCCATAGGCTCCGACCCTGCGAATATACTTCTGGCCGGGCTCGGGCGCCTTTCCAAATCGTCTGATCATGTGTATTGCCCTTCCATCGCCGCTTGCCGCACCTATATAGCCTCGGTATGCCAACCTGAGGCGTGTAAGGAAACCCCATGACTCTTGGATCAAAACTGGCGTGGGACGACGCTGTCCTGCCCTTTCAACTTGACGCATCAGATATGCGTGGTCGCGTCGCCCGTCTGGACGGCGTGCTGGACGGAATTCTGAAGCAACATAATTATCCGCCCATGGTCGAGGCGTTGGTGGCCGAAATGGCCCTGCTGACCGCATTAATCGGCCAGGCGATAAAGCTGCGTTGGAAACTGTCCCTGCAGGTGCAATCCAACGGCCCGGTGCGGATGATTGCAACCGATTATTACGCCCCGCAAGCGGATGGCGAGCCGGCGAAAATCCGTGCCTATGCCAGCTATGACGCGGATCGTTTGACCGATGCAGCCCCGATTGATCAGGTCGGCGAAGGGTATTTTGCGGTACTGATTGATCAGGGTGCCGATATGGCGCCCTATCAGGGCATCACCGCGTTGGATGGCGCATCGCTAAGCGCCTCTGCCGAGGCGTATTTTGCGCAGTCAGAACAGTTACCAACCCGCTTTTCGCTTAGCTTTGGCAGGTCGGCGGAACCCGGTGTGCCGGAACATTGGCGCGCGGGCGGGATCATGTTGCAGCACATGCCCAAAGCCTCGCCTTTTGCGGCGGGTGGTGAAGGCACGGGCGATATTCTAAGCGCCACAAACCTGCTGGATGGTGACGAGGGTGAAAACTGGAACCGGGTGAACATCCTGTTGGATACGGTCGAAGACATGGAACTGATCGGTCCGGTTGTGCCGCCGACCGACCTGTTGGTGCGGCTGTTTCACGAAGAAGCGCCGCGGGTCTACGATGCCCAGGCGGTTCGGTTTGGCTGTACCTGCTCCGAAGAGCGCGTGCGCCAAAGCCTGTCGATCTATTCGGCGCGTGATATCAGGACGATGACGACCGATGACGGGCTGGTAACAGCCGATTGCCAATTTTGCAGCTCCCATTACATCCTGGACCCAACGACAGTCGGGTTCGAGGCGGAAAAGCCGAAAGGTGCGTGACCCGATTGAACAGCTGCGTGCCGCGTTGGCAAAACCGGGTGAAGGATCGTCCGATTTTGACCTGAACCCGGATACGGTCTTGCCTGTGGGGCGTAAACTGCGGCCCGCCGGGGTTTTGGTTGCGGTGTCTCTGGTAACAGAGACCCCCCGGGTGATCCTGACCAAACGGTCTTCGGCGCTAAAGCATCATCCCGGCCAGATTGCCTTTCCCGGCGGCAAGCAAGAAGACAATGATGCCGACGTAACCGCCGCTGCGTTGCGCGAGGCGCACGAGGAAATCGGGCTGCCCATTGATCTGCCGGATGTTCTGGGCCTATTGCCAGCCCATGAAACCATCACCAGTTTTCGCGTGACGCCGGTGGTGGCCGTGCTGACCAAACCATTCGACCCCGTACCGGAACCGGGCGAAGTGGACGAAGTGTTTTCAGTGCCCTTGGCGCATCTGCTGGATCCGGCCAATTACCTGATTGAATCGCGTCATTGGCGGGGAGCGCGGCGGTATTATTTTACCGTGCCTTTCGGCCCATATTACATCTGGGGCGCTACGGCGCGAATGCTGCGCGGTCTGGCCGCAAGGGCACAGCCATGACCCGGATCACTGCCGACTGGATTGCCGTCCCCGCAACCCAAGCCGTTTGCGCGGCGATCACCAACGGCGGGGCGCAGGCCCTGTTTGTTGGGGGATGTGTGCGCAATACGCTAATGGGCGTGCCGGTTTCTGACATCGACATTGCCACGGACGCCGAACCGGAAACCGTGATGCAACTGGCCCGTGCGGCCGGGATTAAGGCGATCCCTACAGGGTTCGACCACGGCACCGTTACCCTGGTTCAGGACGGTATGCCGCACGAGATCACCACCTTTCGCAAGGATGTCGCTACCGATGGCCGCCGCGCCACCGTCGCGTTTTCCACCCGCATTGAAGAAGACGCCGCCCGGCGTGATTTCACCATGAATGCCATTTATGCCCGCCCTGATGGCACCGTTGTTGACCCGCTGGACGGCATGGGTGATCTGCTGACCCGGCGGGTGCGGTTCATCGGTGCGGCGTCTGATCGAATAACCGAGGATTACCTGCGCTCGCTCCGGTACTTCCGGTTCCACGCTTGGTATGGTGACGCGCAGGCCGGATTTGACCCGGATGCGCTGGCGGCAATTGCCAGCAATCTGGACGGTCTGGCGCAGTTGTCGCATGAACGTGTGGGGGCCGAGCTGCTGAAACTGCTGGCCGCCCCCGATCCGGCCCCATCCCTGGCCGCGATGCGCAGCACCGGGGCGCTGGGCCAGGTTCTGGCGGGCGGTGATGACCGGGCGCTGGCGCCGCTGGTGCATCTTGAAGGTCAGGCAGATGCCCGGCCGGACCCGCTGCGCCGATTGGCCGTTCTGGGCGGCGTCGACGTCGCGGATGCCCTGCGCCTAAGCCGGGCGCAATCAACGCGGCTGGACCGAATGCGCAATGGGGTTTCTGAACCCCTCAGCCCGGCCGAACTGGGGTATCGCCTAAAAACACAAACCGCGCGGGATGTGTTGTTGCTGCGGTGTGCGTTGTTGGAACAACCCTGGGATGACACAGCGCTTGTCGCTGCCGAAACAGGCGCAAATGCCACATTTCCGGTAAAAGCCAAGGATTTGATGCCTGCCTTCCAGGGCCCGGAGCTAGGGGCAAAACTAGCCGCGTTAGAGACGAATTGGATCGCCTCTGGCTTTACTCTATCCCGGGCAGACCTGCTGTCGGACATCGCGCAGGGCTAAAAAGTGCACCGCCCGGTTTAGTCCGGGGGTGACAAATAGCTGACGCTGCGGTATCGCTTGGGCCAACATAGTCGGAGGAATGCGAATGTATTACGGGATTTGGCTCAGCTGCAGCTGATACGTCGGACCCGTTTGGGTGGCGTATCAGCGTCAGCCCTCTAGCATTTGCATCCACACTCGCTCACTTCAGGAGCAACCGACATGTTTCGTTTCTTTGAAAACCTTGTAGACCCTTACGTCAGCTATCCCGAAGAGGATCGCCCCCCGACTAAGCTGTGGCCGTTCCTAAAAGGCTATGCCCAGCCTTTCCGCCGCGTGTTCTTCTGGACGGCCATCTTGTCCGTGGTTGTTGCGGCCATCGAGATCGGGCTGATCTATTATATGGGCCGGATTGTTGATCTTCTGGGGGGGGATCCCGCCCAGGTGTGGCAGGCGCATGCGACCGAGTTTATCTTGCTGGCGGTGTTTATCGTGGTGCTGCGCCCGGCCGTGCATGTGCTGGACGTAATGCTGCTGAACAACGCGGTTTTGCCGAATTTTGGCACCCTGATCCGCTGGCGGGCGCATAAACACGTTCTGCGCCAGTCCGTGGGCTGGTTTGAAAACGATTTTGCCGGGCGGATCAGCAACCGGATCATGCAAACACCCCCCGCCGCGGGCGAGGTGGTGTTTCAGGTGTTCGATGCGATTTCGTTTTCGCTGGCCTATATGATCGGGGCGGCATTCCTGTTGATGTACGCGGATATCCGTTTGTTAGTGCCGCTTTTGGTGTGGTTTACACTGTACGGCCTGCTGATCTTGTGGACGGTGCAACGCGTTGGCCCGGCGTCCAAGGCAGCGTCGGATGCGCGCTCGACCGTGACCGGGCGGGTTGTGGATAGCTATACCAATATCCATTCTGTCAAAATGTTTGCCCATCACGACAGTGAACTGAACTATGCCCGCGAGGCGATCGAACATACCCGCCAGACTTTTCAGACCGAAATGCGGATTTATACGATCATGGATGCCGTGCTGGTCACGCTGAACGGATTCCTGATTGTCGGTGTCGTCGGCTGGGCGGTGTATCTGTGGATGCAAGGGCAGGCCAGCGTCGGCGTGGTTGCGGCGGCAACGGCGCTGACACTGCGGCTGAACGCGATGACCGGCTGGATCATGTGGGCGCTGACCACGTTCTTTCGCCAGTTGGGTGTGGTGGCTGAAGGCATGGAAACCATTGCGCAGCCGATTGACCTGACAGACGCGCCCGATGCCAAACCGCTAAACCTCACCGATGGCCGGATAGAGCTGCGAGACCTGTCGCACCATTACGGGCGCGAGGCTGGCGGGCTGGACAGGATCAACCTGACGGTTCAACCGGGTGAAAAGATTGGCCTGATCGGGCGGTCCGGGGCTGGAAAATCGAGTCTGGTAAAGCTGCTTTTGCGGTTTTACGACGTCGAGGCGGGTCAAATCCTGATCGACGAACAGGATATCGCCCAAGTCACCCAAGACAGTTTGCGCAGCCAGATTGGTATGGTTCAACAGGACAGCTCGCTGTTGCACCGCTCTGTGCGCGATAACATCCTGTATGGGCGCCCCGATGCCACCGAGGATCAGGTGATCGCCGCCGCCAAACAGGCCGAGGCGCATGATTTCATCCTTGATTTGCAAGACCCGCATGGGCGCACCGGCTATGACGCACATGTTGGCGAACGCGGAGTCAAACTTAGTGGTGGACAGCGGCAGCGGGTGACATTGGCGCGGGTGATCCTGAAGAATGCGCCGATCCTGTTGCTGGATGAAGCCACCAGCGCGCTGGACAGCGAGGTCGAGGCGGCGATACAAAAAACGCTTTATGGCATGATGCAGGGCAAGACCGTGATCGCCATCGCGCACCGTCTGTCGACCATTGCCCAGATGGACAGGATTTTGGTCATGGATCAGGGCCGTATCGTTGAACAGGGCAGCCATGACGCGCTGTTGGCCCAACACGGGATGTATGCCCAGTTTTGGGCGCGGCAGTCGGGCGGGTTTATCAACCCAGAGGATGACGCATGAAGATTTCCAACTGGATCGAAGCCTTCAGGCCCGCAGCAGGCCCGCCACCACAAACGTTACGCGCCTTTATGGGCTGGTGCCTGTCCGGTGCGTGGCCCGCGCTGATCCTGTCGGCGTGCCTGTCTTCATTGACCGGGGCGCTAGAGGCCGGAACGGCGCTGATCCTGGGGCTGGTGGTCGATTCCGCCGTTGCCGGGACCGAAGATATGTATTTTTCAGGCTCTAACACGGCGTTATTGGTGGGAGCTATGGTGTTTTTTGTGATCGCCCGACCGCTGTTCTTTGGCCTGTCAGCGGCGGCCAATGCGATCATTGTTCAGCCCAACGTGACGCCTTTGGTCTTGTCGCGGCTGCATCGCTGGACGCTTGGTCAGGCGGTCACGTTCTTTGACGATGATTTCGCCGGGCGGATCGCCCAAAAACAGATGCAAACAGCGCGGGCGGTGACCGAAGTGGCCGCCGAGATGATCAATGTGGTGGCCTTTGCGCTGGCCTCGCTGCTTGGATCTTTGGTGCTATTGACCAGCATTGATGCGCGGGTGACCGGTTTGTTTCTGATCTGGCTGGTGGCGTATTTTGCGATGATCCGCTGGTTTCTGCCGCGTGTTCGCGTGCGGGCTGCGGCGCGGGCCTCGTCGCGGGCGATGGTGTCGGGGCAGATCGTGGACACCATTACCAACATCAAAACGGTCAAGCTGTTTGCCCATGCCGATCACGAAGACCGCGCGGCGCTGGGCGCGATGCGCGGGTTTCGTGATCATTCGCTGGCGTTTGGGTATCTGGCGGCGGGGTTTCGGTTTTGCCTGATGACACTGGCCGGGGTCCTGCCGGTTTTGCTGATTGGCGGCGCGCTGATGTTATGGCGCAACGGTCAGGCCACCGAGGGCGACATCGTGGCCGCGGGTGCCGTGGCGATCCGCATCGCGCAGATGACCGGATGGGTCAGTTTTACGCTGATGGTGATCTATTCCAACCTGGGCGAAGTTGAGGACGGGATGCGGACCCTGACGCCGAAATTGCGGCTGTCGGATGCGCCTGATGCCGCTGATCTGAAAGTGGCGCAGGGGCAGATCGTGTTTGACCACGTCGGGTTTGCCTATGGGCGCGATGTGGGGGGCGTTCAGGATATTGATCTGACAATTGCGCCGGGCGAAAAGCTGGGGATTGTTGGCGCCTCAGGGGCGGGGAAATCTACCTTGGTGTCGCTGCTGCTAAGGCTCTATAAAGGGGAAAACGGGCGTATTCTGATTGACGGTCAGGATCTGGAGCATGTGACGCAGGAAAGCCTGCGGCGTCAGATTGGCATGGTCACGCAGGAAACCGCGATGTTCAACCGATCCGCGCATGACAACATTCTGTATGGTCGCCCGGATGCAACCGAGGACGACATGTTTGCCGCCGCCAAACGGGCCGAGGCGCATGATTTCATTCTGGGGCTTGAGGATCACAAAGGCCGCAAAGGGTACGACGCGCATCTGGGCGAGCGTGGCGTCAAACTGTCTGGCGGGCAACGGCAACGGATTGCCCTGGCGCGCGCCATTTTGAAAGACGCGCCAATTCTGGTTCTGGACGAAGCCACCAGCGCCCTGGACAGCGAGGTCGAGGCGTCGATTCAAACCGCGCTGCACCGGGTGATGGACGGCAAAACCGTGTTGGCGATTGCGCACCGGTTGTCGACCCTGTCGGAAATGGACCGAATTATCGTTATGGAAGACGGGCGTATTGAGGAAATCGGAACACACGACGATCTGCTGGCGCGCGGTGGGTTATATGCAAATTTCTGGAACCGTCAGTCTGGCGGGTTTATTCGAACCGAGGCCGAGGCGGCAGAATAGGGGCTGTTGCCCGCGCCTGCCTGCGTCTATCACGCGAGTATGAATACACAGGTAAAAATTAACCGGCTGGGGCTTTTGGGTGATGGAGTGGCTGACGGGCCGGTCTATGCGCCTCGTACTTTGCCGGGTGAGATGGTCAGCGGCACGCTGGACGGCACGCGACTGACGGATATCCGCATAGACACGCCCTCGGACGATCGGGTTCAGGCGCCTTGCCGACATTACAAGGCCTGCGGCGGCTGCCAGTTGCAGCATGCCAAGGACGAGTTTGTCGCCGCGTGGAAGCAAGAGATCGTGCAAAATGCCCTGCAGGCGCAGAGGCTGGAAACCAA
This sequence comes from Paracoccaceae bacterium, assembly GCA_047639325.1. Lineage (GTDB taxonomy): Bacteria > Pseudomonadota > Alphaproteobacteria > Rhodobacterales > Rhodobacteraceae > NVQY01. The sequence goes on from JBLINN010000035.1 coordinate 11,187, forward strand.
CCTGCGGCCGATATTGACCTCGCCCACCAAATCCAGACGACGCGCGACCTTGGCGGCGCGACGCACCAAAAAAGGCTCTATGGTGGGGTTTTATGGGCGTGGATCGGATGTGATCACCGAAGTTCCCGATTGTCAGTTGTTGGATCCGGCGCTGTTGGCGGGTATTCCCGCAGCCGGCGCGCTGGCGGTTCTGGGGGCCAGTCGCAAGGGCCCGTTGGCGGTGACGCTGACGGTATGTGCGGCAGGGCTGGACGTTTCGGTAACCGGTGGCAAGCCGTTGGACGGGCCATTGCGGCAAAGCTTGGCGCAAACCACCGAGGCGCATGGGCTGGCAAGGTTGTCATGGGACGGTGACGTGATCGCGATGCGGGCGCGTCCGGTACAGCATTTTGGTACCGTACAGGTGTTACCACCCCCCGGCACATTCCTTCAGGCCACCAAACAGGGCGAGGCGGCGCTGTTGGCGGCGGTTCGCGAAGTCACCCAAGGGGCGCGCAGGATCGCGGATTTGTTTGCCGGATGCGGCACGTTCTGCTTGCCGCTGTCCGCCGACGCCGAAGTGCACGCTGTTGAAAGCGACGCGTTGATGATTGATGCGCTGGATCAGGGCTGGCGGATGGCGGCGGGGTTGAAGCCCGTCACCACAGAATCGCGCGATTTGTACCGTCGCCCTTTGTTGCCGGACGAGCTGGCCCGATTCGACGCCGTTGTTCTGGACCCACCCCGCGCGGGGGCCGAGGCGCAGGTGGCCGAACTGGCGCAAGCCAAGGTGCCGCGTATCGCCTATGTGTCGTGCAACCCGGTTACGTTTGCCCGCGATGCCAAGGTTTTGGTCGCTGCCGGGTATGATCTGACCTGGGTGCAGGTGGTCGATCAGTTTCGCTGGTCTGCTCATACTGAACTGGCCGCGTCGTTTGCGCTGACCGCTGACTGATTCGTTTGGTCCAAGCCTGCCGGGCGCGAAAAAGTGATTTCAAATTTGGGTGCAGACAGTATATTTTATGCGGCACAGGCAAAATGGCAGAACATTGATGAAGCGGCGTACATTTGGACTTGGGATTGCTGCAACGCTGGCGATACCCGGATGCAGCAGTAAATTCAAAGCCTATAACGGGCCCGAAGTGACATCCGTTGTGGTGAACAAGGGCGCGCGCAGTATGTTCCTGCTGCACCACGAAGAAATACTGGAACAGTATAAATTCGATCTGGGGTTTGCCCCGGTTGGCGACAAGAAGATTTATGGTGACGGCAAGACGCCGGAGGGGACGTATCGGATTGACCGACATAACCCCAACAGCTCTTTTCACTTGTCGGTTGGAATTTCCTATCCCAACGCCCGTGACGTTGCCGAAGCTAAGGCGCAGGGGAAATCGCCCGGCGGTGACATCTTTATCCATGGCCAGCCGAACCTGCTAAAGGCCAAGGGTCCGGATTGGACAGCCGGTTGCATCGCGGTGAAGAATCGCGAGATCGAGCAAATTTATGCGATGGTCAAAAGAGGCACGCTGATTACCCTCAGGGCCTAAGACCGAAACGCCTGTCTTGGCTGTTTTGGCGAAAGTTAATGTAAAAGCAGCGGTTTAGAGGATCGAATGGGCGTTATCCGCCCATGATCAACGTCCACCAAATCTTGCCGCTTTTTTCCTGAAACCAGGCAAACCCCATATTCACCGCGCGCTTGTCCAGCAGGACATTGCGGGTGTCTGGTTGACCCATCCAGGCCGCCAGGGTTTCCAGCTCGGTCTCATAGGTTTCCGAAATTGTCTCGCCCAGCATGGCGCCGGGATATCCGGCGCGCTGGACCCGGTCGATGGGCGACGACCCGTCAGACCCAAAATGCCAAGGGCGGTTCTGGGTCGACATATCACGCGAATGGGTGGCAGCGGCGGCGTTTAGTTGTGAACTTGGCTGAACCGGAGCAGCGCCAGCGGCGGCGCGCAGGCTGTTGACCGAATCAAGCATCCGGAATTGCAGCTTATCCCCGTTTCGGATGCGGTAGGCTTTGGGCAAAGGTTGTCCATCGGCCCCCAAACGACCTGTGTCGTTCGGAACATCACAGGCGGAAAGCACCACAAGACCTGCCAGCAAAAGGGAAAAAATGCGCGTCATTGTCAATCTCGTCCTATTACGTATTAGTGCCTTTACCTTGCGCGGCGCTGCGGCGCAAACTCACAAACCCGTCAAAGACGCATATGACAGCTGTTTGATTTGCGACTGCGGCTTTCTGGCCATATTATGCGCGCAACGCACGAAACAGAGCCGAGGTAAGTGTTATCATGTCTAACAAGCCCATTTTTAAACCGTCACGTCGCGCCTTTCTTGCTGGCAGCGCTGCGCTGATTGGTGCGCCGGCGTTTGCCACAGAAGAAGACCCGCTGCGCCCCGCCCCCGAAGCCGAGGCGCCGGTGCGCCATAACATATCCAGTTTTCGCGCGGTCAGCTGGGAGCCCTATTTCAGCAATCTGCGCAAAGGGGCGATTCTGGTAGATACCACGTCCCGGGCGTTGCATTTCTGGGGCGAAGATCACGCAACCTACAAGCTGTACCCGTCCAGTGTGCCCCTGACGGATGAGCTGACACGGCGTGGGCGCACCAGCATTATCCGCATGGTTGATGGCCCCAGCTGGAGCCCGACACCCAACATGCGCAAGCGTAATCCGGAATGGCCCGCCTATATTCCACCGGGTCCCGATAACCCGCTGGGAACGCACGCATTGTACTTAAGCTGGAAATATTATCGCATCCACGGTACCCATGATACGCGCAAAATCGGGCGGCAATCTTCGAACGGCTGCATTGGCCTTTACAACGAACACATCGCCGAGCTGTTCTCGATGACCAAGGTCGGCACTCAAGTGTTGCTTATTTGACGACATTTCTGCCCGCCAATCCCGTTACGCACCAACAAGCAATTGCAATCACAGTGCATTGCTGGTTAGAAAAAGCTACGAGGTAATTCTTGCGTGCGTGGTTCGTTTGTATGAATCGCGCTAATTCTGGAGGTTAATATGAAGAAACTTGTACTCGCCGCTGCATTGACTGCCGCCGCATCGACCGTATCCGCCGGTAACCTGGCTGAGCCAATCGTGGAAGCACCGGTAATCGTTGAAGAAGCGCAAAGCTCCTCCAACGGTATCCTGCTGCCAATGGTTCTGCTGGTTCTGGTTGCTGCCGCTGTAGCTGCCAACTAAGTCTAGCACTGCAAAAATTGGGAAAGGGCGGTGGTTTTCCACCGCCTTTTTTCATGTCTGGATGCCGGCCGGGGTCTGACCTTAATCCATCCAGCCCTGTAAATTCTCTTTAATCACCGTTTCCAGCGCCGCAATATGGGCGTCGTCGTCGTTCAGGCAGGGAATATAGGTGAAAACCTCGCCGCCAGCCGATTCAAAGCTGTCGCGAATCTCTTCATTGATTTCTTCCAGCGTTTCGATGCAGTCCGCCGAAAACGCCGGGGCGCAGACCGCGATGTTTTTGCGCCCTGTTTCTGCCAGCCGCGCCACCTCTTCCACCGTATAAGGCTGCAGCCACTCTTCGGGGCCAAATTTCGACTGAAAGGTCGAGGTGATATCGGTGTCTTCCCAGCCCAGCCGCTGCTGCAACAGCCGCGTGGTTTTTAGGCATTGGCAATGATAGGGATCGCCTTGGGTCAGGTATCGCTGTGGCATTCCGTGATAGGAACAGACCAGGATATCAGGCCGCTTTTCCAACCCGGCATAGGCGGTTTCAATCGACCCGGCCAGCGCGTCGATATAGGCGGGGTGGTCGAAATAGGGGTCAACCGTGCGGGCGGCTGGTTGCCATGTTTGATCCATCAAGGCGCGAAAGAACTGGTCATTCGCAGTGGCGGATGTTGCCCCGGCATATTGCGGATATAGCGGGAAAAACAGTATCTTACGGCACCCTGCGTCCATCATCTTTTGCACCGCTGACTGGGTCGACGGGTTGCCATAGCGCATACAGAAATCAACCATTACCTGATCGCCATAGGCGTCCTGCATCCGCGCGGCCATCTTGACCGTTTGTTGCCTGGTGAAGGTCATCAACGGGCTTTCGTCCGCATCGGTGTTCCAGATGGATTTATATGCGGCCCCACTGGAAAACGGGCGTTTTGTCAGGATGATCAATTGCAGCAGCGGCTGCCATTTCCAGGCGGGGTAATCGATCACCCGCTTGTCGGACAGAAACTCGCTCAGGTAACGGCGCATCGACCAGTAATCATAATTGTCCGGCGTCCCCAGATTGGCGAGCAATATGCCCACTTTACCGCTGGCAACGGGCGGATGATTGGCGGGCAGGTGGGTGTTGGCTGTAGGTTCGGGCATGTGGATGTCCTGCGTTCATGGCTGAAAAGGCAGATAGGCTTTTTGAGTGGCGGGTCAATCCGGAAGCCGCGTCTCGGGGACGTTCAGCGCGTCAGCCAGCCGCATCTGCGCCGATCCGGGGCGCAGCGGTTTCTGCTGGCTGTCTGACGGCGCCCATCCTGTCAGGCAGATCAGATCGAAACTGGCGGGGATGTGGCCGCCGGTGACCGCGAAATGGGTTTGATACAGCGCCGCGGCTTTGTCGAACACCGCCCGGCGTGTCGGGCGGTGCAAGCGGTCGGTCAGCGCGTTGGTTTCACCCATGGCGCGCAGGTCGTGCATCAGGTGCATCAGGTCGCGGTATTGCGCCGTCAGCATCAGATTATCGGCCACCGGCAGCGCCAGACCAGCCCGTTGCAGCAGCCCGCCCAGGTCGCGAATCTCGGCCATCGGGGCGATTCGCGGGGAAATCCCGCCGGTGGTGTCACTTTCGGCCTGCGACAAAACGCTGCGCAATTCGTTCAGGGTTTGCCCACCCAGCAAGATTGCCAGGCACAGCCCATCCTCTTTCAGGGCGCGGCGGCACTGAATCAGCTGGCCAACCGGGTCATTGGCCCAATGCAGGCACATCGCGTGGACCAACAGATCAAACTGATCAATGGGCAGGTCCAGCGTATCGGTATCGCCCACAATGGTGGCACCTGGGAAATGCGGTGCCCAGATTGCCGGGAAAGGCGTGACAATGGCAACGCGCGTAAACGACCTGTTAACCATTGAAAGGCGATCCTGCACCTCGTCCAGCGCGGTTTCGTGCAGGAACAGCGCGTCGAGACGGGCGCGGGACCGGTGGGCTGTCAGGGCGGATCGGTCGAATAATGAGGGTGCAGAAATCATGGGCGCAATCTAGGGATATGTGGGCAAGGTTACAAACAGCGGTTGAGCTTTTGTACCCGCCGCGCTGTCTGGGCTGTGGCGACATGGTCGAAAGCGATTTTGGCCTGTGCGGCACCTGCTGGCGCGACACGCCGTTTATCGGTGGCACGGTTTGTGATGCCTGCGGGGTACCGCTGCCGGGGGTGGAAGATGGCTATCGGTTGGAATGCGATGATTGCATGACCACGCCGCGCCCCTGGTCACGCGGTCGCGCGGCGCTGCTGTATAAAGATCGGGCCAGACGCATGGTGCTGGGGCTGAAACATGGCGACCGGTCCGAAATTGCCCGCCCGGCCGCCCAATGGATGGCCCGCGCTGGCAAGCCGTTTCTTAAACAGGGCATGCTGATCGCCCCGGTGCCGCTGCATTGGTCGCGCTTGTTGAAACGCCGCTATAACCAATCGGCGCTGTTGGCACAGGCCCTATCGCAGGTGACCGGGCTGGCCCACTGCCCCGATCTGTTGATCCGCCCCAAGCGTACAAACTCGCTGGATGGTCGCAATGCGGCCCAGCGGTTTGGCGATCTGGACGGTGCCATTCATCCGCACCCGCGCCGCCGCCACCGGATGGCGGCGCGGTCAGTGGTTCTGGTGGATGACGTGATGACATCGGGCGCGACCCTTGCCGCCTGCGCCGAGGCCTGTCGGGCGGGCGGAGCCGGTGACATTTTTGTGCTGACACTGGCGCGCGTGGCAAAGGATGACTAAGTTCCCGCCAAACACGAGACTGCAAGGGAATATCAGATGCAACCGGTCGAAATCTATACCTCGCCCCTTTGTGGGTTTTGTCATGCCGCCAAACGGCTGCTGAAACAGAAAGGTGTGACCTTTTCTGAAATTGACGTTTTTCGGGATCCGTCCCGCAAGCCCGAGATGATTCAGCGCGCCAATGGCGGACGCACCGTGCCGCAAATCTTTGTTGGCGAAACCCATGTCGGCGGTTGCGACCAGCTGTTTGAGCTGGACCGCGCGGGCAAGCTGGACGCGTTGCTGGCCGCGTGATGCGCACGGCGCTGGTTCAGCTATGTTCGGGGGATGACCCGGCGGCCAATCTGGTTGTGACGCAAGCGTTTGTGGCCGAGGCCGCCGCCAAAGGCGCGGGGTTTGTGCTGACGCCTGAGGTGACCAATTGTGTCTCTGGCAGCCGGACGCGGCAGCTTGAGGTTTTGCGTCCCGAATCAGATGACCCAAGCCTCGCCGCGTTGCGCGCACAGGCACAGGATTTGGGCATTTGGCTGTTGATCGGCTCGCTGGGGCTGAAAACCGATGACCCGGATGGCCGGTTTGCCAACCGGTCCTTCCTGATCGGGCCGGATGGGGGCATCAAAGCGCGCTATGACAAGATACACATGTTTGATGTGCAGGTCAGCGCCGAAGAAACCTATCGCGAATCAGCTGGGTATCGCCCCGGCACCCGCGCCGTTGTCGCCGATGCGCCGTTTGGCGCGGTAGGGCTAAGCGTATGCTATGATATCCGGTTCGCGCATCTTTATCAGGCACTGGCGCAGGCAGGCGCACGAATTCTGACCGTCCCTGCCGCGTTTTCACCCGTCACCGGCGTCGCCCATTGGGAATCGTTGCTGCGCGCCCGCGCCATAGAAACCGGCTGTTATGTTCTGGCCCCGGCCCAAACCGGCACCCATGCCGCCAGCCACGGCAAACAGCGCAGCACCTATGGGCACAGCATGGCCATTTCCCCTTGGGGCGAGGTTTTGGTGGATGCTGGCACAGACCCGGGCATTCACTTTTTCGATATGGATGGTACATCGGTGGACAAAGCACGGAACCGCGTTCCGTCGCTGACCCATGTCCGACCTTTTGATGGCCCCTAAATGAACAACGATACCAACGCCCTTGCGGTCACCCTGTTCAGTGAAATCCTGACAGCTGACCAACTGCTAAGAAACCGGTTAAGCCGGGTGCTGCCCAAGGGCATGGAAATTTCGCATTTTTCGGTACTGAATCATCTGGTGTTTGTCGGTGATGAACGCAGCCCGGCGCAACTGGCGGATACGCTTCACCTGACGCGCGGCGCGATGACCAATACCCTGACCAAGCTGGAATGGGCCGGATACGTGCATATTCGCCCCGATTGGGATGATGCGCGGCGCAAGATGGTGGCGATCAGCCCGGCTGGCCGACAAGCGCGCGATCAGGCGATTGCCGCGATTGCCCCGATGATCAACCAGGTGGTCGCAGAGTTGGGCACAGACAGGGTGCGGTCGGTTTTGCCGGTGCTGCGCGATCTGCGTTTGCGTTTGGAATCAGGGGATTAGGCAGGTTTTAGGTAACAGGGGCAAAACCCCGGGCTGATTGGCCGGTTCCTGGTGCGGCGGATTGACTCGTGCGGCCGAGTTGGGGTTCCCAGACGGGCGTTTTTCTGGCTCGATCAAGGAATGG
>JBLINN010000036.1:0-18816 GCA_047639325.1 Paracoccaceae bacterium
TTCAGTGAGTTTCGAGTCGGACTCTAAGGGAAATGCCACGCACCGAGCGGACCAGCAGATTGGTGCCAAAGGCAAATTCCAGATCCTTGACCATCTGCGATACCGCCGGCTGCGTCAGGTTAATTTCATTTGCCACGGCGCGCAGCGAGCGCAGCGGTCGATCATGTCAAGCAGGCGCAAATGGCGAAGGCGCAGGCGGTCAAGGTATTGCGGGGAATGAGTTACAAGTCAGATCTGTCACATGCCAGAAAGGTTCGAATATTTTTATTGATGGCAACAGCGTAATCCATGGTGACGCGGTGGTTTTCGCAACTGTTCCATTGCTCACAGACAAGACGGGAGGACTGGATGAACCTTGCAGGTATTTGCGTACCAAAAGGACAGCTGCCGTGCTGGTTCTTGCGGTCTGCTTTGCGCGGTTCAAACCAAGGGCGCGCGCGATGTCTCAGTCGCTAAAAGGCAAACGCGTGATCGACCTTAGCCAGGTGCTGGCGGGGCCTTATGCAACCTATCAGCTTGCGTTGATGGGGGCCGAGGTCATCAAGATCGAAAAACCGGGCGAAGGCGACTGGACCCGCGCCTTTGGGTGCGGACACTGACGCGGTGCTTCAAAGCCCGGGGTTTACAACCGAAGACATCCAGACCCTGCATGCGGACGGGATTTTCTGAGCCTAACGCGGCTTTTCGGCAAGAATTGGTCTTTTGGGTTTTCTCAACTTTCCGGTGCACCGCTTTATCGGCTGCGCCCATCGCGCAATTGCCGCGCATCGTTTCGGGCCCAGTAATCTGGCGCCGTCATCAATATCGAAGTCGGTATTCGAGAGATTGGACCCCAGCAGTTCGCGATCCGTTCAACCGCGATACGGCGGGCGCCCAATACCCACGGCCCATATGTCGTCGGCAATTCAGCAAAAAAACGATCATCCGCCCGCTTCGCCGCACAGTTCCTGAAAGATACAATTGTGATTGGGATGCTTGCCGGCCCGTACGGGACTGGCTGGACACAGAATAAACAGCTTCGGGACTATTTGCGCTTGCCCGGGAAAATGGCGTCACAAGCCATGGCGGAACGCCAGTGATCCGCTGGTGTTTGGGATCAGGGACCGGTTCAACCTGTGACCTTCGCAGCCTTAGGGGTGGATTTTGTTAACTGCCCCCTAAGGCCAGACAAGGACCGCAAGGCATCGCTTACACTTTGGCGCTAATCGCATCGGCCTGTAGGCGGGATGACAGCCGGCCGGCGATGTCAGTCTTGCTGCATGGGGAAAACATAGGACGGAAGCTGACCAAACGCTTCGCGCAGGGCAAGGCCCCAGCCCACTGAAATCTGTTCGAAATAGGGATTATCCGGCAAAATACGGGTCTGCATACCGTTTTTCAGGCTGTCTTTTTCATAGACATGCACATCCAGCGGCAGGCTGACCGACAGGTTCGCCTTGATCGTTGAATCAAACGACACCAACAACAGCTTGATAGCTTCTTCAAAACTCATACCCGGATCATAGGCGCGCACCAGAATGGGGCGGCCATATTTGGTTTCGCCGATTTGAAAAAACGGCGTGTCAAAGCTCGCCTCAATAAAGTTGCCTTCAGGGTAGATCATGAACAGGCTTGGCGATCCGGTGCCGATCTGGCCGCCGAGGATCATCGTGGCGTTAAACGCGGCATCTGCCCGCTGGCCGGAATCCGCATGTTCGGCGATGATCTCTTTCAGGATATTGCCGACCAGGGTCGCCACCTGAAACATCGTGTCCGCCTGCAAAATACCGGGGTTGCGGGCCTCAACCTCTTTGCTGCGTTCGTCCAGCATGCTGACAACCGCCTGGGTGGTGGCAAGATTGCCCGCCGTCATCAGGGTGATCGACCGTTCGCCGGGCTTTTCCCAGTTGAACATCTTGCAAAAGGTCGAGATGTTATCGACGCCCGAATTGGTGCGAGTGTCGGACATAAACACTATGCCCTTGTCCAGCATCAGGCCCACGCAATATGTCATGCAATCTCCATTCGTCTGGCACTTTCAACCAGTCTATTGCTGAACTTGCAAGCTGACATGAAGATCCTCGTGACCCGTCCCCTGACGAATACCCAGGATAGGCGCTGCATCGCGATAGTCGCGCCCGATCGCAACGCGCACATATCGATCGTCCGGCGAGATGCCGTTAGAGACATCAAACCCAACCCAGCCCAGCGTTTCGATCCAGACCTCGCACCAGGCGTGGCTGGCTTCCTGCGCGATTTGCCCGTCCATCATCAGATAGCCGCTGACATAGCGGGCGGGGTGGCCCAGATGGCGGGCCACAGCGATCATGATATGGGCGTGGTCCTGACAAACGCCGCGTTGGGCGGTCAGCGCCACTTCGGCGGTCGTGCGGCTGTCGGTTTGGCCGGTTTCATACCGCACATCTGTCGCGATCTCGGCCATCAACGCGTGCAGATGGGCGATGCTGTCAAGCTCTGCGAAGTCGGCGCGCATCTTGGCGGCCAGCTTTCGCACATTGTTGCCAGCGGCAGTCATCGGGGTTGGTTCCTGAAACAGCCACAAGGGCGCAAAGCCGGTATGGGGGCCGACTACGCCGTGGCGATTTTCAACCTCGACCTGACCCTGACTGATGATTTCGATCATTGTGGCGCCGGGATCGACCTTGACCAGTTCTGTATGGTTCGCGAACTGGTCCTCAAAGCTCAGCTGTTTTTCGCCGCCGGTGATCGACGAGGTCCAGTTGATCACCTGCTGCCCGGGCCCGGTGCGTGGGATCAGGCGCAGCTGTTGCAGCGCATAATGCACCGGCGTGTCATAGGAATAGGTGGTGACATGGGTGATCGCAAGTTTCATGCCATCACTCGTTGAACCGGAAATCTTGTTCGATGGTGCTGGCCAGGGTGGTTGTGTCGGCGATCAGCTCGCTTAGAAACTCGTGCAGGCCGTTTTCAAATATGGTGCTGATCGCGGTGCCCTTCATCCGGTCGCAGACCTTTTCAATCAGTTCCTGGCTTTCCTGCCGTTGGCCGTATTCAGACTCTAACTGGGCCAAACATTGCGCTGCCTGGGAAAAGCAAAAGGCCAAAGACCGGGGCATACGGTTGTCCAGAATCAGAAAATCCGCAATGCCCAGCGGCGTGGTTTCGCCGCCATTCAGCCAGCGATAGGATCGTTCGGCGGACACAGAGCGCAAGATCACCTCCCATTGCGCATTGTCGATTCTAGAGCCGACAAGGGCAGCCGACGGCAGCAGGACATAATATTTCACATCCAGAATGCGCGCCGTGTTGTCGGCCCTTTCAAGGAACGTGCCAAGGCACGAAAAGGAAAAGATGTCGTTGCGCAGCATCGTGCCGTGCAGTGCACCGCGCACCACCGACGCGCGGTCGCGGATCATCGTCAGGGTTGCATGCAGGTTGCGTTCGCTGACCGGGCGCGCAAAGGCTGACTTTAGCGCCATCCAGCATTCGTTTATCGCCTCCCAAACCTCGCTGGATAGGGCCGTACGCACAACGCGGCCGTTGGAGCGCGCCAAATCGATCACCGACATGACGCTGGACGGGTTGTCCCGGTCGCGCAGCAGAAAGTTGATCACGCTTGCGGCGTCGTAATCGTCGTGCTTTTCCAGATAGGCCGCGTTCATACCTGCAGTGGTCACGATGGACTGCCATTCGTTCGACTCGCCCGACGGGTGCGTCAGCGCCATGTGCCACCCCGCCTCTAGCAGGCGCGCGGTGTTTTCTGCCCGTTCAAGGTAGCGGAACATCCAGAACAGACCGCCAGCCGTTTTCCCCAGCATTACAGTCTAATCCTCCAGAACCCAGGTGTCTTTGGTGCCGCCGCCTTGCGAAGAATTCACCACCAGCGATCCCTTTTTCAGCGCCACCCGGGTCAGGCCCCCGGGGGTAATTTCAATCCCTTCGGGCGAGACCAGAACAAAGGGGCGCAAATCCACGTGGCGTGGGGCAAGCCCCGATTTGGCCAGTATCGGCACCGTTGACAGGGCAAGCGTGGGTTGTGCGATGTAATTGCCGGGTTTCGCGCGCAGTTTCTTTTCGAACGCGGACAGTTCGCGTTTGCTGGCCGCCGGGCCCACCAACATGCCATAACCGCCAGAACCGTGCACCTCTTTCACCACCAGATCTTTGAGGTTCTCCAGAACATGGGCCAGTGAATCAGGCTCTGAACAACGCCAAGTGGGCACGTTTTTCAAAATCGCCCGCTCGCCGGTGTAAAATTCGATGATGTCGGGCATGTAGGAATACAGCGCCTTGTCATCCGCAATGCCGGTGCCGGGCGCGTTGGCCAACGTGATGTTACCCGCGCGGTAAACATCCATGATCCCCGGCACCCCAAGCATGCTGTCGGGATTGAATGTAAGAGGGTCCAGATATTCGTCATCCACCCGCCGGTACAGCACATCAATCGGCTGATAGCCCTGCGTGGTGCGCATCGCGACATAGCCGTCTTCGATGCGCAAATCGTGGCTTTCGACCAGTTCCGCGCCCATCTGATCGGCCAGAAACGCATGTTCGAAATACGCTGAATTGTGGATGCCCGGTGTCAAGACCGCCACCACGGGTTTGCTATTCGGCGACCCGGCAGGCGCGCAATTAGACAGCGATCTGCGCAGACGCTGCGGATAGCTGCTGACCGGGCGCACCTTCATCTGGGTGAACAGTTCCGGGAACATCTGCAGCATCGTCTGGCGGTTTTCGAGCATATACGACACGCCCGACGGTGTGCGCGCATTGTCTTCCAGAACAAAAAATTCGTCTTCGCCGGTGCGCACCAGATCGACGCCAACAATATGGGTATAGACCCCACCGGGGGGGCTGACGCCGATCATCTCGGGCAAAAAGGCAGAATTCCCGGCGATGATTTCGCGCGGAATGCGCCCAGCGCGCAGAATTTCCTGACGGTGATAAATGTCATGCAGAAATGCGTTGATCGCGCGCACACGCTGTTCGATCCCACGTTCAAGCCGCGCCCATTCACGTGCGGCGATGATCCGGGGAACGATGTCAAACGGGATCAGCCGTTCATCCGCTGCGTCCTGACCATAGACATTGAAGGTGATGCCGATCCGGCGAAAAAACGCGTCTGCCTCGCCGGATTTCTGCCTGAGCCGTTTCAGATCGTCGTTGCTGAACCATTCAAAATAGGCGGCATAGGGTTCGCGGGCGCGATCTGGCCCAACCTGCATCTCATCAAAGCAATGTGGCGTGGTGTTCATGATTGAATAAGAACATTTTGTGTTACGACAACAAGACCACCGGGTTGCCAAGCTTCATGTTCTTCAAGCCCCCGGAAATTGTGACTAATTATTAGGCATATTGCATAAAAACGTGGCAGATACCGGGGTCATGCGCAAGTTAAACCCTGAAAGGGCCGAATCCTGCAGCAGATATGCGCCGCAAAAAGGCGCTAAGCGGGGATTGTGACGAAAGGCAATTGCGGCAACTGATGCGGTCAGCCGGCGTTGGACTTGATCGCCGTAACAACGATATCCATCGCCCGCATCAGATCAGCTTTGGCGATGGTCAGCGGCGGCGACAGGGTTAGCACGCACCCCTGACTGATCTTGAAGCTAAGGCCCGCCGCGAGGCAGGCGTAATATATCCGTTCCGCGCGGGCATTGCCGGGGGTCTTGTCGGCGCGGTCTTCGACAATCTCGACCCCAAACATCAGCCCTCTGCCCCGGATATCACCAACCACTGCCACATCGGTTAGCTGTTCGGCCAGATAATCCATGGCAAGCCGGCCCAGATCTGCGGCGCGATCCACCAGGCCTTCGTCTTCGATAATCTCTATCGTGGTCAGGGCGGCGCGGGCGGTCACCGGGTTCTTTTCGTGGGTATAATGCCCGATGGCAAAATCGCCGCATACGTCCAGATCTTTGCGCGCAATGCAGGCGGCAATGGGCAGGATACCCCCGCCCAGCGCTTTGCCCAAGGTAACGATATCCGGAATGATACCGTCATGTTCAAAGGCAAACATCGCCCCGGTTTTGCCCAGACCCGTCGGGATTTCATCCATGATCAACAGCGCCCCATGCCGGTCACAAGCGGCGCGCACTGCCTGCCAGAAACCGGGGGGCGGTACATAGGGCACCGCGCGCATCGGTTCGGCGATCACGGCAGCCACGTCGCCTTCGCGTTCCAACACGTAATCAACCATCTTGGCGCAGGCCAACCCGCAGGTGTCGGGGCCGCTGTGGTTATAAGGGCAACGATAGCAGGCAAAGGGGGCCACATGTTCGGTGCCCGACAGCAGCGGCCCGGCGATATGGCTGCGGAATGTCGCCTCGCCGCCGACGCTGGCGGCCCCCATCCCGGCACCGTGAAAGGCATCCCAGAACGACACGGTCTTGAACCGCCCCGTCGCGGCGCGGGCGATTTTTAGCGCGACCTCGTTGGCGTCGGACCCACCGGTGGTGAACAGCGTTTTGCCCAAATCGCCCGGGGCAATTGCCGCCAGCTTTTCCGCCAACAGAACGGCGGGTTCATTGGTGAACCGGCGTGGGGCAAACGGCAGGTCATCCAGCTGCGCCTTGATCGCGGCCACCAGACGCGGGTGGCCATAGCCGATGTGATGCACCGAATTGCCGTGGAAATCCATGTAGCGACGCCCATCCAGATCCTCGATCCAGATGCCGTCCGCCTTGGCAATGGTGCTAACGCAAGGGCTGGACAGGCTTTGGTGCAGGAAAGCGTCGGAATCCCGCTGTAACAAGGGCGCCGATTTAGGGCCGATTGAGGCGCTCAGCCAATCCTTACGGGCCGCTGAGGTGTTGGATTCACCTTCGGTATGAACAATGGAATTCGGCATCAGACCTAGCGCGGCCAGGGCAGGGAATAGGTTTTGACATTGGTAAAGAACTTCATCGCCTCCAGCACCCCTTCTTTCACCGCATTACCGCTGTCCTTGATGCCACCAAAGGGCGACATTTCAATGCGATACCCCGGCTGTTCCCAGATGTTGCAGGTGCCAACGTCCAGCCCGTTGATGAAGGCAATCGCGCGGTGCATGTCGTTGGTGCAAACCCCGGATGACAGGCCGAAATCGGTGGAATTGGAAATCGCCATCACCGCGTCGTCGTCATCGGGTACTCGCACGATCGGCACGATGGGACCAAATGTTTCTTCCATCACCAATTCGCTGTCATGGGGCACGTGATCGACCACAATAGGTGGCAGCAACGCCCCATGGCGGCCCGGATGATAGAGAATCTTGGCACCCTGTTCTTCGGCCATATAGACCCGCTTTTCAAACAGTTCGGCCGCGCTGGAATGGATTACACAACCCAATTGTGTGTCCGGGTCCATCGGGTCGCCAAAGCGGATGGCCTTGGCCTTTTCCAACACCAGCGGCACGAACCGATCCGCCACGCTTTCTTGCACCAGAATGCGTTTCACCGCAGTGCAGCGTTGACCGGAATTGCCTGTCGCACCGGCCACGGCAATGGTCGCGGCCTTTTCCAGATCACTATCGCTGAGATCATTCAGGATGATCAGCGGATCGTTTCCGCCCAGTTCCAGCGCGGTGCGTTTATACCCTGCCTTTTGGGCGATCATCTTGCCCACCGGCACCCCGCCGGTAAAGGTGATGATGTCGATATTGTCGTTGGTGATCATCTCGTCGCCGATATCCTGCGGCAACCCGGTGACGATCTGGAACATCTCGTGCGGCAGACCAGCCTCGTACAGGATGTCGGCAAGCGCAATTGCGGTCAGCGGTGTCAATTCGGTGGGTTTGCACACGACGCAATTGTTGGTGGCAATCGCCGGGGCGATCTTGTGGCTGACCATGTTCAGTGGATGGTTGAACGGTGTGATTGCCGAAATGGCACGCACCGGTTCGCGCATGGTGAATATCTTGCGCTCTTTGCCTTGTGGCGTCAGATCACAGGAAAAGATCTGGCCGTCGTCCAGAATCGCCATTTGACCGGCCAACGTGAACACATCATACGCCCGCCCGGTTTCATACAGCGCGTGCTGGTGGCAGATGCCCAGTTCCAACGTCAGCCATTTGGCCAGCCAATCGCGCTTTTCCCGGATCAATTCTCCGGCGCGAAACAGGATCTGCTGGCGTTCGTAGCGCGTCAGTTTCGGCTTGTAGGCCGCCGCGATTTCAAACGCGCGCGCGGCGTGTTCCGCCTGCCCGGCGGGGACGGTACCGACCACCTCGTCGGTATAGGGGTAACGCACCTCGATCACGTCATCGGTAAAGACGGTTTGCCCGCCGATACGCATGCCTTCGTGGCGGATTTCAATCCCGGTCATGATATGTTCCTTTGCACCCGCTATTTATTGCGCCGCTGCCGTAGTGGCATAGAAAAGCGCATCAAAATTCCGCAGTTCGGGTTGATTTGGCAGGTTCAGCGTACGGTTCACGATGAATGGCACCTCTTGTTCGGTCAACCCGCCGTGGCTGCGCAGCGGTTCGTTCAGCGCTGCCAGATCGTGGCGATGCTCGGACGTGCCAATAGTCATGTTTTCGCCCGACACCAGAACGATATCGCCAATCCGGTCAGCGGGCAGTTCGAAACGGTCCACCGCCTCTGACCGGGTCAGCACGTGGGTGATGCCATCGACCGCCTTCAGCCGTGCGATGATGTCGCCATGATCCGCGCCCTCGGGCAGATAAGCGGTGGCGAACGACCCAAGTGCGCCGTGATGCACAACGTAGGGGTCTGTGATCGGCAGGATCAGCCGCGCCTTTGCCGTTCCCAGCCATTCGTCCAGCAAATCCTGCACATAGACCACGGCGGGGCTGCCATCGGCCAGATGCTTGGGCTTCATACCGTGATCGGCTGTCACCACTATCGCTGCGCCCATGTCATCCAGCTGGCCAAGATAGACATCAAACATCTTATAGAACGCCTTGGCCTCGGCATCCTCGGGGGCATATTTATGCTGCACATAATCTGTGGTGGTCAGATACATCAAATCCGGCTTCCACTCGGCCAACAGTTTGACCCCGGCGGCGAAAACAAACTCGGACAGTTCGGCAGAATATACCTCGGGCTGGGCCATGCCCAACCACGTGCTTGCGGCCTCTTGCCCATGTTCTGCGGCTGTCGATGTATCGGATTTCTCGGCTGAAAAGCATTTGGCGCGATCTTCGTCAAACTTCAGCCCGGCGCCCAGCAATGCGCGCAGCTTGTCTTTGGCGGTGACAATCGCCACCCGTGCCCCGGCGTCGTAAAACGCCCCGAATACGGTGGGTGCGCGCAGGAACCGCACGTCGTTCATCATCACTTCTTCGCCGGTTTCCGGTTCATAAAGATAATTGCCGCAAATCCCGTGTACCGAAGGCGGACGCCCGGTGGCGATCGACAGGTTGTTGGGGTTGGTGAAAGATGGGATCACCGAATGCGCCAGCCGGTCGGTGCCGGCATCGCGGATGCGTTTCAGGTTGGGCATCAGCCCGTCGGCAATGGCGGCGTCCAGATAGGCGGGTTCGCATCCATCAAGGCAGATCGCAATCGCCGCAACCTTTGGGGCCGGATACACGCGGCCGTTCACCTCGACAGGGGTTTGGATGGTCATGGGTTTTCCTTTTATGTGGTTCAGGCGGCCAGTCTGGCGCGTTCTTGCAATGCCTTTTCAGGCGGTGTGGCGGTTTTGACCCCCATGTCGGACAGGGCCTGGGCCGCGGCGATCACGACCTGGCGCATGACATGTTCGTCCATCTGGCCGATACAGCCGATGCGGAAACTGTCCACCACGGTCAGCTTGCCGGGGTAGATGATGAACCCTTTGGCCTTCATCAACTGGTAGAACGTATCAAAGACGAAATTTGGGTCAGCGGGGTTGAAAAATGTCACAATGATCGGCGATAGCCAGCGGTCTTTCAGCAGGGTTTCGAACCCCAATTCGCGCATACCGTCAACCATCACATCGCGGTTGCGTTCGTATCGCGCCCCGCGTGCGGCAACGCCTCCTTCGGCCTGATGTGCGCGTAGGGCCTCCAGAAAGGCGGCAACCACATGGGTCGGCGGGGTGAACCGCCATTGGCCGGATTTGTTCATATGCGCCCACTGCGCATGCACATCCAAACACAGCGAATGGCAGTTGCCTTTCGCAGCCTCCAGTTCCGATTTGCGCGCGATAACAAAGCCAAATCCCGGCACGCCTTCGATGCATTTGTTGGCGGAAGACACCAGCGCTTCGTACCGGATCTGGCCCGGCTCCAGCGGGATGGCGCCAAAGGCAGACATGCTGTCGACCAGTAACTTGCGCCCGGCGGCATAGGTCGCGCTGGAAATCTCGGCAATCGGGTTCAAAATGCCCGAGCTTGTCTCGCAATGAATCGCAACCACATGGGTGATGTCCGGATCATCGGCCAGTATCTGCGCCACCTCTGCACCGCGCGGCGGCAGGTAATCGCCCTTGTCCAACAGAACCACATCGCGCCCCAGATAACGCAGGGTTTCCGCCGACCGAAGCCCATAGGCACCGTTTGCCAGTACCAACGCCTTGCCGTCCTTGGGGATAAGCGACCCTAACATCGCCTCAACCGCAAAAGACCCGGAGCCTTGCATCGGCACACAGTCGAAATCGTCCGCCCCGTCGCCGAGCATCGCCAGCAACTGGTCGCGCATATCGCGGGTCATCGCGCGGAAATCACTGTCCCAGCTGCCCCAATCACGCAACATCGCCTGTTTCACCGCCAGTGACGTGGTCAACGGGCCGGGTGTCAGCAAGTAAGGTTCGCCCATTGCGGGCGCGGGAAGGGCAGGGGTGCGGGCAGTCATGGTGATCTCCGGGCCGGGTGATTTGCGCGTACCATTGCCGTAGGTTAACCCATATGTAAAATTGTAAAAAACAATCTATCCATTAGTTCAGCCTATACACCCATGGACGGAACCCGATATGCGCCACAGCCAGCTAAAAGCGTTTCACCACGTCGCCCTTTTAGGCGGGTTTTCCCGCGCTGCCGAGGCACTGTTTTTAACGCAACCGGCGATCTCCGAACAGGTGCGCAAGTTGGAACAGGAACACGACGTGCTGCTGTTTCGACGCGAACGCAAACGCGTCACCTTGACGGATGAGGGCGAGCGCCTGTTCCTGCTGACCAAACAGTATTTCGGGATCGAGGCGCAGATTGGCGAGTTCCTGACAGAAACCGGCGCAGCGGTGGGCGGCACCCTACGCATCATCGTTGACAGCGCGCATCACGTCACCGACATCCTGACCCGGTTTCGCGCCCGCTATCCTAACGTGGTGGTGTCCCTGCGCACCGGCAATACCGAAGAGGTGTTGGAAGACCTGCGTGCTTATAATGCCGAAATTGGCGTGGCCGGCAGCCTGTCGCCGGGGCGCGACATGGAGACCTTTAGCCTTGGGTCAACAGAAATCGTGGGTTTTGCCGCCCGCGGATTGCTGCCCGATGGAATGCGGGCGATGCGCCTGCAGGACCTGGCCGACTGGCCGCTGATATTCCGCGAAACAGGGTCCAAGACACGGCAAAAGCTATCGGATGAGGCGGAAAAGCAAGGGGTCGTCTTGCACCCGGCAATCGAGGCCGAGGGGCGTGAAACCGTGCGCGAGGTGGTCGCATCGGGTGCCGGAATCGGGTTTGTGTCGCGGGCCGAGTTTGGCCATGACGACCGTTTGGTCGAGATAGAGCTGCAGGATATCGACATCAGTATGAGCGAGACAATCGCCTGTCTAGCCCAGCGCAAACAGGTCAAACTGATCCGGGCGTTTATGGATGTGGCGCGGGAAAGCCAGGATTAGTCCGAAAGTGCGCCATCGCTTTCCTTGTCCAGACTTTCGATCAGCCGCGTTTCCAGCAACTGCCCGCCCCGGTAGAGGATCGGATAACAGACCGACGCCACATGGCTGTTAATTTCCCGCAGCACCCGCACCGCCTCTAGGTGGATGTCGCTGCTGGCAAAGCTGGTCTGTGACCCCTCGGACAACCGCCGCAGGTGTTTTTTGCGGCTAGAGCGTTCCAGGCGTGTCATCTCATTCTTTTCTTCCAGCAACAGTCGCGCGCTTTCCAGATCGTCTGACACCAGAACATTGGACGCCAGCCCCATGTTGGCCATCATCCGTTCATGAATGCTGATCAGTTCCAGCCGCCCCGCCTTGGAAAAGTGAATACTTTGCTGGGCCTTTTCCTTGGCCAGCGGCAACAGCAGCTTGACGACCAGATCACCCACAGCTTCTAGCGCGATTGCGTATTCGGTCAGCTCGCGCGCGCGTTTCTTGTCCTGCTTGGTCATCTTGTCCGGCGGCATGTCGGCGACATAGCGGCGGATATTATCCAGGGCGGTATTCACCACCTCATCCCGGTCTGTCAGGGCGCGGGCGCGGTCCTTGTCATAGTCGTCAAACAGATCCATCACCGGGGCGACCATCGCTTCGACCACTTGTTCCATCCGCATCACTTCACGCTTTAACGTCGCCAGCGCCAGTTGCGGCACCGGCGGCGGGGGGCTGTCCAGAACGCTGACATGCAGCTGCGGGATGTCTTCGGCAGGGGTCGCGTGGTCGGGCAGCAGGCTTTGCATCGGCCCTTCCAGTAATCGGCCAAAGGGTAATGCCAACAACAAGGCCGCATTGAACAGCATATGCAGGTTGATCAGGGTCTGTGCATCGCCATCCCAGCCCAAATAGGGCAGCACCGGCAGCTTGTTGACGATCACCAGCACCACAATCGCCCCGCTGCCCCGCAACAGCAGATTGGCCACCGGCACCCGCCGCGCCACCGGTGACAGGCCCCGGCCCAACCAGATCGGGATCAGCGCGCTGCCCAGATTTGCCCCCAGCATCAACGACACCCCCGCCGCGATTGGCAGCGCGTCGATCGACACTAGCGTCACGCACATCAGGATCACCGCAACGGATGAATGCATCGCCCAAGCCAGTACTGCGCCAATCAGGAAGGCGGCGACAAAATCAGTCTCTAAAAAGCCCGCAATCGACGGCAAAAAGGCGGAATCGCGGATCGGATCCATGGTTTCGCGCAAGAACCGCAGCGAGATCAGGATAAAACCGATGCCCAGAATGATCCGCCCGGCTTGTTTCAGTTTGCGGTTGTCGGATTTGATAAAGAACCCGCCGCCAACGGCCAGCAGTACCGGCACCAGCCATTCCAGATCAAATGACAACACCTGGATCAACAGGGCAGACCCCAGATCGGCCCCCAACACCACCGACAGTCCAGCGCCAAAGCCCAACGCGCCGGTTCCGGCAAAGCCAGAAACCAGCAACGCCACCGCGGCCGAGCTTTGCAGCACCACGGCCATCACCAACCCGGTCGCCGCAGCGTTCAGTGGGTTGCGGGTGGTGGTGACAATGCGGTGAAACGACGACCCAAAGGCGCGTTCGATCCCGGTGCGGACCATGCGCACCGCGTAAAGCAACAGCATGGTGGCGCCGGTCAGTTGCACGAGAAAAGCGATAATGGTCATGATGCGCGCCCGGCATCCAGCGCCTCGATATCCCAATCGGCGAATTTCGCCGCCATATCGGGGCACAATGGCTGATCGGTCACCACCACATCAACTCTTTGCGGCGGGCAGATTACCAGCGGCGCGGATTTGCCAAATTTCTGATGATCCGCCACCACGATGACCTTGCCAGCGGTCGCAAGTGCTGCCTGCGCCACTGCCAATTCTTCGGTGCCGGTCAGCAAAAAGCCACCTTGAGTATCAACACCATCCACGCTCATCACTGCCACATCTATGTGGAAATTCTGAAGAAACCGTATGGTTTCAGAGCCAAACACGCCCCATTCGTCACGGCGCAGCTGCCCCCCGGCCAAAAACACCCGGTTGCCATCATGATCGGCCAGCGCTTGGGCAACATTCAGCGAGTTGGTCACAATCGTGCGCCCGCTTTGCCCGGCCAACGCCTGAGCCACAAAGGTTGTGGTTGATCCCACGTCAAGAAACACACAGGCCCCATCCGGGATCAGCGCCGCTGCGGCCTCGCCAATGCGGCTTTTCTCGCCCGGGCGCATACCCAGACGCGAAAACACGCCCTGCCCCGCCTCGGCATTGGCCAGATACGACCCGCCGTGCACCCGGCGCACCAGATCGGCCTTGGCCAGTGATTTGGTTGTGCGACGAATAGTTTCCTCGGACACGCCCAGCAGATCGGCAAGGTTGGCATTGCGCGCGGCCCCGCCCAGATGGCGCAGCGCATCCAGTACCTCTACCTCGCGATGGTTGGATCTGTGTTTCTTTTCTTTGACCATGTTTTCTCCGATCCCTTATAAATCCTCATTTTTCCACAAAAGTCCACCATTTGTCATAGTTTTGTGAGGTTCTGTGTGCTAGCCCGGATTCGACACGGTGGAGATTGCTGATGAAACAGAAGAACGTGCTGTTTATCGTGGTGGACCAGTTTCGCGCTGATCTGCTGTTTGGCGGGCTGGCCGATGTGGTCAATCTGCCCAACATCCGCGCGCTGATGGATGATTCTGTCAGTTTTCGCAATCACTGGACCGTCACTGTGCCTTGCGGGCCAGCACGTGCCAGCCTGCTAACTGGCCAATACGCGATGAACCACAGGTCGGTGCGCAATGGCACGCCGCTGGATCACACCATTACCACCATCCCACGTGAAATGCGCAAAGCCGGGTATGCGCCGATGCTGTTTGGATATTCCGACACGCCGGGTGATCCGCGGGTTTACGATGCCAATGACCCGGCATTGCGCACTTATGAGCGCCCAATGCGCGAGTTTGACGAAAAGGTGGAAATGCGTCTGGACGAAAGCTTTCCCTGGCGCGGTTATCTGGCGGCGCGCGGCTATGACCTGCCGCCCTATGCCAAGTTTTACGAACCAAACGGGCCGGATCTGGATTCGCCCGCGTTTTATGCCAAAGAAGATAGCGATACGGCGTTTTTGACGGATGAATGCCTGAAAATCCTGAACGTGATGCAGGAAAGACGATGGTTCGCCCATCTGACTTACATTCGCCCACACCCGCCTTTTGTGGCGCCAGAGCCGTATAACAGGCTCTATCAAGGGGCAAACATCCCGCCGACTTTGCCGCTGGACGCCGATATCAGGGCGCATCCCTTTATCCGCGACGCCGTGCAACGCTATACCATGGCCAAGACTGTCAAAGGCCAGCCAGACCTGCCAGACACCCCCGAAACCGCCGAAACCATTCGCCAGATCTATCTGGGGCTGGCGACCGAGGTCGATCATCATATCGGCCGGATGATCCAGTTCCTGAAAGACAGCGATCAGTACGATACAACCCAGATTATCCTATGCGCGGATCATGGTGAGATGCTGGGGGATCATGACAGTTGGGGCAAAGTCACAGTCTTTGACGCCGCCCATCGCATCCCCCTGATCATCCGCGACCCGGATATTGGCACGCCGGGCCGGGTTGTCGACGTGCCAACCGAATCCATCGACATCTTTCCGACCCTGCTGGATTATGCCGGGCTAGAGCATCCGACCTCGCTGGATGGCCGGTCGTTGTATCCGTTGATGCAGGGTGATGTGCCGGAGGATTGGCGTGACTACACTTATTCCGAGCTGGATTTCCCCCAGTTGGACGATCCGCAAGGGGGCGACCCTGTCGCCGAAATGAAGCTGGAAAACCGCAATGCTGCCATTCTGCGCGAAGCCGACCTGACGCTGGTGTATTTCAACGGTGGTTTGCCGCCTTTGCTGTTCGATCACCGCGCAAAGGGCGAGGCGCAAAACCTAGCGGACGATCCGGCCTATGCCAGCGACCTGCTGCGCCTGACCCGCAAGATGCTGGACCATCGCATGACCCACGCCAATTCAACCCTGTCGAGTTTCGACATCACAGCGGATGGGCCTGTCCGGGCAAAGTGATATGTGGCCGTGTTCAGCCCTTGAATAGTGCCAAACTGCATTAGCTTTTTGGGTGAGGTGGTGCCGCTGAGGGGACTCGAACCCCCGACCCCATCATTGCGAATTTTGACGTCCAGTTCTTGGACACAGCGGGACAGAACCGCCAATTGCCGGATAACACCTTACGATTGATTGACTTTATTCCGGCTCAATCTTGGACGTCGCCGGACCACACAAGCGAACGTTTGACGTACATCCCCTACTAGTCCCCTGCTAACTGACACCGTTGGCGGGGATTCTGTCTGCTGCGACGAACCGACCGAAGTCGCGCCGAAATCGCAAGATCGCCCGTTCTCGTCGTCGAAACGGCCCCTTCTCGTGGTTTGCAAACAAACCACTGTCAGGCAACGGGTGTGAATTCTCGCACCGATTGTTCCGCCAACGGCCGGTTTCTTGCCTTTCCGCATTGCCGATAATCTTCATGGCAGCACAGTAGGAGCGAAGTTTATCCGTCTCGATGACACGCGGGTTCCCATAGCGTTTCATGGTTTTTCGTAGGAATTTCAACGCTGCCTTTCGCTCTCGGCGCTTTGTTACAAAAGATTCCAGCACCTCTTCTTCGTGATCCACGGCCCGCCAGAGATATTGGGTTTGACCGTTGATCTTCACGAAGACTTCGTCCAGGTGCCACTGCCAGTTGGAATGTGCGCGGAGATTTCGGACCCGGTTTTTACGGATCTCTGACGCGAACAACGGGCCAAATCTGTTCCACCAGAAACGGAACGTTTCGTGGCTGACGTCGATGCCACGTTCGTGCAACAGAACCCCGACATTTCGGAGGGAAAGAGGAAAACGCACATACATCATCACCGCCAGGCGAATGATCTGGGGGCTGGTTTCGAAGTAGCGAAACGGACTGTGTTTCGTCATCCAGCCAAACTACAAAACCGCCCAGCCTACCTCAAGCCGGTTTCTTCTGACACTGTCCTCGCGCCTAAGCCGGAGCGGTGAACTGCACGACCAAGGGATGATCAGACAGGGTAAGCGGTATGGCATCAGGGTAGCGTGCAATGTGGATCGGCTCCGTGCCCGAGGTGGGGTCGTAAATGCCTAGGCTTTCGGGTGGCATTGCAAAGTGCAGAACCGTTTCAGCGCTGCCTCTGAGCATCTCGCCCCAGATGATATATTGGAACATCCCATCGCTGCGGCGCAAGAGCAGGTCGTGTACGAGTGGAGTCTGCCCTTCGAGGAAAAGATCGACCTGGGCCGACGCACTTGCGGCGCTTCCCCTCGGGGTGCGGGGGGCGGGGTCGGCAAGGATCGTCGTGAGATTGTGCAGGTAGCGCGCAGCAAGGCGCGGACTATAGTCCGGCGCATAGAAGCCGTAAGTCTGATTCCCCGCCTCGTCGGTCCTGTCGCGCAGGATGTAGACCGATGTATGCGCGTATCCCCGTACGAACTGAGCGAGGTAAAGGTTCATTAGATGCATGCCATGCTGCGCCTCAGGCACCTTGTCCGAGACCCTAACACCGGTTTCCGTTGTGACCCGGGGCAGCAGCGTCAGATCCATGTCAGAGTAGCCTTGGAAATGCTTGCGCCAAGATCGGCCAAAATTGCCAAAAAGTCCGTCGACGCGGGACGCCCGAGTGGGATCGGCAGCATCCCAGACCTTGTTATCGGCCGGATCGGGTGAATTCTGGTGAAAGATGTAGTTGTGCACATTGGCGAAATCGGCATAGCGCGTACCATCCGGCATCTGCGTGTCGGCACCAATCGGGATCTCGAGGAATTGCAGGCCGACGTTGTCGGTCTGCGCGCCCGGCTCGGAGATTGTCCAGACGGGATAGTCGCGCAGTTCAGGGTGGTTCTTGACAGCGCTGTACAGGTCGCGCTGAAGCCGGGCCACCGGTAGCCAGGAACCCTTGCCGCCGCCCTTTTCGCCATGATAGGTTACGCCCCAGTTGTTGGGCTCATTGTTCCCTTCAAAGGCAAGTAGCGCTCCATTGCGCGCCAGCACCAGCCCGGTTTCTATCAGCCTGTCGAGGTCGCTGCCCCCGCTGACGAGGCCCCAACTCAACAAGGCGCCGGTCTGGTGGTGCAGCTCGATCATGGTTTCGACAGTTGTCGGACCCTTCGTGGTGAGCCCCTCGATTCCGGCTCGCACCCAGCGGAAGCCGCAGTACCGCACCATCTCGATAGTTTTGTCGAGCGGCTGGCCTCGGTCCGGAAAGGTAGTGACGACCCCGATGCTGTCTAGAAAACTTCGGGCGGGGCGTGCGCGCAGCGTGGTAAAGGGGGGCGAACCTGTGGCACGGGTGGCGGCTAGCCCCATTCCAGACGAGGCAAGCATTGCCAGCACCGCGCGCCTGCTCGGCGATAAGTGGTTGGAACGAATCATGGTGGTTCTCCCTTAGAGCCGTCATCCCACTATAACCTCTGTTCACTGTGGGCACCGATTAGGAAAACAGGAAAGATCACGCACTTAGATGCCCAGTTCTGAAGCTAAATGCCTATACGATTATATGTCACATTACGGGCCGTAGTTTGGCTGTTTCCGGAACAGCACAGGTTCGATTTTGTGCCAGTCCTTCATCGCTTTCAAGGGTTATCTGCTATCAATACGACAATCATGATCAGCTGTGAGTGAATCTCAACGACTTCATGGCGGCCGGCAACTGTCCACTCGGATTAAAGACGCTCAACGGCCTGACGCCTTTACGAATACATCTGCAAAATCTAGGCCTCCGAACCAGATCGCTTCATCCTAGATCCGATCCACCAGATGCCGGGACTGAACAGCGGCGCGATGCGAGGCAGGAGAACAATCGCGGGCGGAAGACGATCTTTACGGCATGTGCTGTTCCAAGCTGCGCTTGCCGCCGCATATCACAATCCGGTTCTGAAGCTGGTCGCAAAAACGTAAGCATCCGGCGTGGACCGCGGCTATGCGGCCTTGGCGTTTGCCGCTGTGGTTTTCCAGTTCCACGGTAGCAATTCATGGACGCGCGTTACGGGTATGTCGGGTAGGCGTTT
>JBLINN010000037.1:0-18734 GCA_047639325.1 Paracoccaceae bacterium
GTTCCGACCTTTCCGACGCCGTTGCCTGCAATGGTGATTTGCCCGCCATATCTCATCCTCCAAATCAGATACCGAAACAGAATCACACCCGACAATCGTTGGCCAGCCAAAACCAACCCGCTTAGGTATCTCGGCGCTGGCCGTGGTGGCGGCATGCGGTGGTGGCAACCCATGGCTTGAAGAAGATGGCGGCGGGGACGGGGAAACCCCTGCGCCTACTATTCCTGCGGAATTGGCGGGCGACCTCGGAGGGGTCACCTATGATCCGGTGGCGCAAACGCTGACAGTGACCGGCGTGGCGCTGGACCCCAACACAAACGAAACCACCGAAACCGCAACGACCTATCGGCGTAGGCCAGGGTTGGACAGGAACGGATACGAGGCATACACGGCGCAGTCCGGTTCTTTGGACAGGCACACAACTGCCTATGTTCGCGAAATTAACGGCACGCAGGCCGCGATTGTGATGACAGGCGGACAGTTTGGGCACTATTTTGGTGGCAGCACTTATTCCCGCAGCGGCACCTTCAGCGCACCTGATTTCGGGCCGCTCGTGGCCGGGCAAGAAAACAGCGGCAGCGTGACCTATCTTGGCAATTACGTGGGCCTACTGAATGGTCCAGGGGATGGTGGCGATCTGAAAGCTGTCACACCTGGCACTCCAGTTGATATTATTCCCGTTCAGGCGGCCGAAGTCACCGGCCAAGTCGCGATCAACGCCGATTTTGGCCAGGATATGAGGGTTAATGGCGAGATCTATAACCGGGTAATTGTCGACAATCCCGGGATAGTCTTGGAAAATCTGGAACTGTCGCCAACGGCACTGACCACGGACGGCACCTTTGTTGGCGTGGTAACACAGGACTCTGGGTCAAGCACGGTCGGCAACTATGGCGGCGTATTTGGCGGAACCGATGCGACCGAAGTGGCCGGCACCGTGTTTGTCCAGGATCATATCCAAGCACTGGATAACGAAGAAGAATATGGTATGTTTGTTCTGTCCCAATGCGGCACAGCCAATGCCGATCCGCTTTGCAATCAACCCAGCCCTTGACCTGACACGCGCTTTGTTGCTGGGGCTGGTGCTGTGTTGCCTGCCCGGCATCGGGCGCGCGCAGGCCACGGCGGAAACCCATGAATTAACCCTGAACCAGGTGCGTGACCTAGCGGTTCAGGCGCTGCAATCGGGCGATCCCGGCTTGGCCATTCAGTTGTCCAAGGGGCTGCTAAAGGTCAACTCCCGCGATCCGTTTGCCTATTACGTCATCGCCCAGGCCCATGCCAGCCTGAACCAGCCAAACCTAAGCCGACGCGCGGCAGTGCGGGCCTATCGCTATTCCGAAGACAGCCCCTCGCAGTTCCAAGCGGCGCAACTGGCCGCGCGCATGGCCTATGCCGAGGGTAGGCCGACATTGGCTCAGATCTGGCTGCGGCGCACCGCGATCCACGCGCCAACCGAACGCGAAGAAAAGCTCGTTGCGCTAGATTACCGGGCATTGCGGGCCCAAAATCCGTGGGCATTCCGGTTGCGAACCGATCTGCGCCCGTCCAACAACGTCAACAACGGCTCTGATACGGCGTTGAATATCATTGATGGCGTGCCCGACGGCGGCACTCTAACCGCCACGGCACAGGCCCTGCCGGGCCTGATCGGGTCAGTCGACATTTCCAGCACCTACCGGCTGCGGGCCTCCCAAACCAGCGCCACGTCGCTTGGCGGGCGGCTTTATGTGTCCCGCGTGGCCCTGTCCAGTGCCTCGCGTGCCAAGGCTCCGCTGGCCCATAACTCTGACTTTTCATCAACCTACGGCGAACTGTCCCTGCGTCACGGATTTGTTGCGGGCCCCCCCGGCAAGGGCGGGACAGCCGAGATTGATCTGGCCGTTGGCGAAAGCTGGTACGCTGGCGAACGCAGCTATCGCTTCGCCCGGCTTGGTGCGAAACGCACCTGGCAATTGGACAAAGACCGCACCCGGGTGCGCCTGAACGCAATGGCCGAAGGCCGCGCAAAAGTACGTTATGCATCGAATGATGCAAAAGTATTCGGTCTTGGGGGTGAGGTGGGCCGCAAACTGGACAATGGTGACAGTGTAGCTGTCAGCTTGGCCTTGCGCGATTCGGACGCCAAGCACGTCAACGGTACCTTCAAATCAGCGTCCATGCGCACCAGCTATACCTTTGGCAAAGCAATCGGCCCGGCACGGATCAGCACCGGACTAGTGTTGGGATATTCCACCTATCCCACCTATCAAATCTACTCCTTCACCTCCAACACTATTGTCAAAGTTCCCGGCGGGCGGTGGGACAAATCAGCCTACGCCGATCTTAGCCTGTTCTTTGACAAATATGATTATGCTGGATTTGCCCCGATGCTGCGCCTTCGAACCGGGCGCAAGACCTCGAATATCAGCCGCTTCTCGACGCGCGACCTGTCGGTTTCCCTAAGTGTTGAATCGAAGTTTTGACATCTGCACTGGTCCTGCCGCCACAGAACGCTAATCTGATGCGCGAAACGGAGGATCAACATGACCATCAAATATCTGCACACAATGGTTCGGGTGAAAGACCTGGAAAAGGCCCAGGCGTTTTTTGAGCTTCTGGGTCTCGAAAAAACCCGCCAGCATGACAGCGAGGCGGGCCGCTTTTCGCTGGTGTTCATGGCCCCCCCGGGGCAGCCGGAATGCCCGGTTGAGATGACCTATAACTGGGATGGCGATGACGGGCTGCCCAGCGACAGCCGCCATTTCGGCCATCTGGCGTATGAGGTCAGCGACATCTACGCGATGTGCCAGCACCTGATGGACAATGGCGTCACCATCAACCGACCCCCTCGCGACGGGCGCATGGCCTTTGTGCGTTCACCCGACAATATTTCGGTTGAACTGCTGCAGGAAGGCGAGGCGCAGGCACCCGCAGAACCCTGGACCAGTATGGAAAACATCGGCCATTGGTGATCCTTCGCGCCCTTTGTGCGGTTGCCTGCCTCGCCCTGGCCGGGCCAGCGGCGGCAGTTGAATGTCGGCTGGCGCTGGCATTGGCGCTGGATGTATCGTCGTCAGTGGACGAGGCCGAAGACCGGTTGCAGCGCGGCGGGTTGGCTGCCGCGCTGATCGCGCCCGAGGTTCAGGCGGCGATGTTTGCCACCGATCTGCCGGTGGCGCTGACCGTTTATGAATGGAGCGGGCGGTACAATCAGGCGCTGTTGGTTGACTGGCGCCTGATCCGATCCCCCGTCGATTTGTTGTCCGTGGCCGAAACCGTGGGCCTGTCGCGCCGGGGTCATGCCGATTCTCCAACCGCTATGGGCTATGCTTTGGGCTATGGCGCCGGGTTACTGGCGCGGGCGCCGTCATGTTTGTTCCGCACCATTGATATGGCCGGAGATGGGCTCAACAACGAAGGCTTTCCGCCGCGCACCGCCTATGCCGAATTTCCCTTTGCCGGGGTCACGGTGAACGGTCTGGTAGTCAATGTCGCCGCTGTCGGGGCCAAAGTGTCGTTGATCGACTTTTACCGTGCCGAAGTTCTGCATGGGCCTGGCGCGTTTTTGGAAGTAGCACAAGGCTTTGACGATTATCAACGCGCCATGCGCCGCAAACTGGTGCGCGAGTTGGAACCCCGTGCCATTGGCGCGAGACAGCCGCCTGATGTCATCCAAAACGCCGCCTCCGGGCCAGCTATAGATCATACCATTAACCACATGGGGCGACCGGGGTGATCCGCGCGGGCCTGTTTGCAATGGCCCTCGCAACCTTGCCCGGGGCCTCAACCGCGCAATGCCGCCAAGCACTGGTGATGGGGTTGGATGTGTCCGGATCAATCGATGCGAACGAATACCGCCTACAACTGGATGGGCTGGCCGGTGCACTGCTGAACCCAGAAGTGGCGCAGGCCCTGCTGGTCCAACCCGCCGCCCCGGTGCATCTGGCGGTGTTTGAATGGAGCGGTCCTGCCTATCAGCGCATCTTGCTAGACTGGACCCCAATCACCGACCCAGCAACCCTGGCGCAGGTGGCCAGCCATCTGACCAGTCGACACCGCGCCCCCGCCCCGCCGGGCACCGCCCTGGGCAGCGCCATGCAATTCGGCGCAGCCTTGCTGGCGGATAAACCAGACTGCTGGAAACGCACCTTTGACATCTCTGGCGACGGCAAACACAATTTCGGACCACATCCGCGTGACGTTCAGCACACCCTATCCACCCTGCCAATCACCCTGAATGCCCTAGCGATCGGGTCCGATTCCCCGCCCCTTGGCGACACCAGACAAGTCGAAATAGCCGAGCTTTCGTCGTATTTCAGTGCCTGGGTTATCAGCGGCCCCGGGGCCTTTGTTGAAACCGCGCAAGGTTATCACGATTATCGGGCCGCAATGATCCGCAAACTAAAACGCGAACTTCAGGGATTGGTGGTCTCTGCCCTGCCGGCTGAAACACCCTGAACAAAGCGCCATTCATCATCTAGAGCGTGTCTCGTTAGATCGAATTCATTTGCCGGGGTGAACGCGTTGTGCTGCGCAAACGCTGCCTCGCCCAGTAAATGAATGTTTGAATCCGATGTAACGCGACATGCTCCAGATCACAGCACTCCCCGTAGGGTGTGCTTCAGCGCACCTTGATACCGGCGGCACCGCCGGTATCATCCTTCTCAGTAGATATAGCGTATCTGGTCCGTCCAGTACCGCTCGACCCGTTTCAATGAACTGGTGATATCCTCGATCCCTTCGGACCCAATCACACCCCGGGTTTCCAATCCCTCAGCGTGGCGCGCAAACAGGGTCGCCACAACGTCGCGAATTTCGCGCCCGCGCTGGGTCAGTCGCACCCGCACCGAGCGGCGGTCAATCTCGCAGCGTTGATGGTGCATATAGCCCATTTCGACCAGCTTTTTCAGGTTATAGCTGACATTGCTGCCCTGGTAATAGCCACGGCTTTTCAGCTCGCCCGCCGTCACCTCGTTGTCGCCGATATTAAACAGCAACAACGCCTGAACCGCGTTAATTTCCAACTCGCCGACCCGCTCAAATTCATCTTTGATCACGTCCAACAACAATCGGTGCAGCCGCTCTACCAGCGCCAGCGCCTCCAGATAACCCGTCATGAACCCTTTGCGGGTCACTGGGGCCATTTGCATTTCCATACTCATCCGTCTCTCCGACTCGGTCTGCTCGACCCACAGAGTGACGATAATTCCCGAATAATCGGTTAAGCGAAATTTGCTTTATTTTTGAAAGGTTTGCGCGATATCCGCAATCAGGGCGTCATAAGACGCAGGGGTCGCTACCTGTCCGGTGACCCATTGGTACAGATCCTGATCATTCTCGTCCAACAGCGCTTCGTACCGATCCAGCGCAACCGAATCCATGCTTTCAAGCTTTTGCGCCGCATAGGCAGACAGGATCAAATCCATCTCTTTGATGCCACGCCGCATGGACCGCATCTGCAACCGCTTGATCCGGTGTTCGGCGACTTCGCTCACACCGCACCCTCTTGCAACAACAGCCGCAGCCTCTTTTCCAACCGCCCGGCGCGTTCCGCATTGGCCCGCATTCCGGCGCGGATCTCGCGCAGTTCGGCCAAAATACCGGTAAAATCAGGCGAGGTCACAACCTCGTCCACAGGCGCAGACATGCCGTCGCCTTCGCCCGTCAGCAGCCACACGATCGACACGTTCAACAGCCCGGCCATCATCGACAACTTGTTGGCGCGCGGCTCGGACATGTCCTGCTCCCAACCGCTCAGCGTGGTTTTCTTGATCCCCAACCGCCGCGCCAGCTGGGCCTGAGTCATCCCCGCCGCTTCGCGCGCACCGGCCACCCTGTCGCCAAAAGTCGCGGTATCGGGACCAAACCAGTCGCCAGTGTCATCGTTCATCTCAGTTCTCCGGGCGGGTTGCAGGATGCCGCTTGATCGCCAATCAGCGGCACCGTATGACAGACACGTCAAACATACAAACCGAGGTGGCCCATGACCTTCCTGTCTGCGACATTGTCCCGCGTCAAACCGTCCCCCACCATCGCAGTCACCACCAAAGCGCAAGAGTTGAAAGCCGCCGGGCAGGATGTGATCGGCCTGGGCGCTGGCGAGCCGGATTTCGACACGCCGGAAAACATTAAAGACGCTGCAATTGCCGCTATTCACGCAGGCAAAACCAAATACACTGCCCCCGATGGCATCCCCGAACTGAAACAAGCGATCTGCGCCAAGTTCAAACGCGAAAACGGGCTGGACTATACCTCGAAACAGATCAGCGTCGGCGCGGGCGGTAAACAGAACCTCTATAATGCCCTGGTGGCGACGCTGAACCCCGGCGATCAGGTGATCATCCCTGCCCCCTATTGGGTCAGCTATCCGGATATGGTGCTGCTGGCAGGCGGCGAACCCGTGGTGGTCGAGGCCGGGCTGGACACTGGTTTCAAACTGACACCTGCGCAGCTAGAGGCCGCGATCACCCCCAACACCAAATGGTTCATCTTCAACTCGCCGTCCAACCCCACCGGCGCGGGGTATTCGCGCGACGAACTGAAGGCGCTAACCGATGTATTGATGCGCCACCCGCATGTCTGGGTGATGACCGATGATATGTATGAACATCTGGCCTATGACGATTTCGAATTCTGCACGCCCGCACAGATCGAACCGGGGTTGTATGACCGCACGCTGACCTGCAACGGCGTGTCCAAGGCCTATGCGATGACCGGCTGGCGCATCGGCTATGCGGCGGGGCCAGAACCCTTGATCACGGCAATGCGCAAGATCCAAAGCCAAAGTACGTCGAACCCCTGTTCGGTCAGCCAATGGGCCGCGGTCGAGGCGCTGAATGGTCCGCAGGACTTTCTGGCAAGCAATAATGCCATCTTCAAACGCCGCCGTGACCTGGTGATCGCCATGCTGGCAGAGATTGACGGCATGACCTGCCCGGTGCCCGAAGGCGCGTTTTACGTCTATCCGTCGATTGCCGGGCTAATCGGCAAGACCAGCGCTGCCGGAACCCTGGTCGCCAATGACGAGGCCTTTGCCACCGCCCTGCTGGAAGAGACCGGCGTCGCGGTGGTCTTTGGCGCGGCATTTGGCCTTTCACCGAATTTCCGCATCAGCTACGCTACATCGGACGCGGCCCTGCAAGAGGCCTGTACGCGTATTCAGACCTTCTGCGCAGCGCTAAAGTAAGAGGAACGGGAATGACCACCGCCGAGTTGCCGGACTATTACTTTCGCGTGCGCGACAACGGGGCGTTTGTGTTCCGGATCGACACCGAAAACCGCCAGCGCCGGATCGAGATGGACCAGATCGCGGTGGTTAACATCCGCAATGGCGAGATCAAGCCGCATGGCAATCGCACCCTGACGGATGCCGACCTACACCAGATCAAAACCTGGATGGCCAAGCGGACGGCGCTGCTGGCGCATCGTGATATGGACGACATCCACCGGGCGGTGGATAATCTGAACCTGACAACCCACTGGGCCCAATCCAAAGCCACCGATGCCCAGCTGGAAGACGTCACGGATGACTTGTTGCTGGCCATGCACGATCTACGGTCAACCTTGGTGCGCAAAAAAGCCGACCGGTTGATGAAATAACGGGCTCGCGCCGCGTTAATACCGCAGCTCTGCCAGAACCGCGAAATGGTCACTGGGAAACACCCCGTTCACCGGCATATCGCCAACAATCCGGCACTGGGTGATGTGCCCGGCTGTGCGACGTTTCGGGGCGCCGACAAAGATATAATCAATCCGCCTGTTCGGCTCAAACTCTTCGCGCGCATGGTCATTGGCGTTGTCCCAGGTATATCCCGGCCCGCCCGGGCCTGCGGCCTCCCACGCGTCATGAAAGAACAAGCCCGGCACCGGGCAGGTTGTCTGACCTTTTAGCATCCGTATCTCTTCGCACAGCGGATCCGCATTGAAATCCCCACCCAGAACCGGCGGAAAGCCCTTCAGGGATTTGAGCTGCACAAACCGCGCCAGTTCAGCCACCTGTTGCTGCCGGATATGGCTGTGTTCATAGCGATAGTTCAGATGGGTGGCAAAAACCGCAAACTTACCGCGTGGCCCGTCGATTTCCGCCTGCACAACACAGCGCCCCTCATGCGTCTCTTCGCGCCCCGGCAGCTCAACCACCTCAGACGCAGTAATCGGCCAGCGCGACAGGATCGCGTTGCCAAAGCCCAGCCGGTTCATCGTCATCGCCGGGGCAAACACATGATGGAATCCCAGGCTTTCCGCCAAAATCGCCGCCTGATTGGTGGTGTCATCGCCCCAGACCTCTTGCAGAGTGATCACATCCGCGTCCAGCGCCGCCAGCGTTTGGGCAATCGCCGGTTGGCGCGCTTCCCAGGGGCCAAACCGCCACCAGATATTCCAGTTCACCACCCGCATCGTTGTGGGGATGACACCATCGACTATCTTTACCTCGGGCATGACTTCTGTCCTAAAATTTACTGCGTAAGCCTGTCGGCGATGTTCAACATCCGGTCCGACACGTCAACGGAAAAATCCAGCACTGCTGCGGCCCCTTTCAGCGGCAGGGTTGGACAAGCGAACTTGCCGATTGAAGTTTTTTCCAACAAGGTAACCACACAAACGACCAACAGGAGGACGACATGAAAAAATTGCTGGCTGCTAGTGCCATCGCTGCCCTTATGGCACCGGGTGCGTATGCTGAAGAAATCAAGCTGGGGATCATCTATGGATTCACCGGCCCAATTGAATCCCTGACTGGCCCCATGGCCGCAGGTGCCGAATTGGCGATGAAGGAAGTCACCGAATCCGGGTTGTTGCTGAACGGATCAACCGTGACATCGGTGCGCGCCGACTCGACCTGCATCGACTCGGCGGCTGCAACGGCGGCGGCGGAACGGCTGATCACCTCGGACAAGGTGAACGCCATTGTCGGCGGCGATTGCTCGGGTGTGACCGGTGCCATCCTGCAGAACGTCGCGCGGCCCAACGGTATCGCGATGATCTCTCCCTCGGCCACCTCGCCGGGTCTGTCGTCAGCCGAAGATGACGGGCTGTTCTTCCGCACCGCCCCGTCGGACGCGCGCGAAGGTCAGGTGATGACCGATATCTTGATGGAAGAAGGCATCAAATCAGTTGCACTGACCTATACCAACAACGACTTTGGCAAAGGCCTGGCCGACAGCTTTATAACCGCTTTCGAGGCCGCCGGTGGCAGCCTGACGGTCAATATCGCGCATGAAGATGGCAAGGCTGACTATTCGTCCGAAGTGGCGACACTGGCATCAGCGGGCGGCGATATTCTGGTGGTGGCCGGGTATCTGGACCAAGGCGGTCGCGCTATCATCGAAGGCTCGCTGGATACCGGCGCATGGGACCGGTTCGTTCTGCCGGGCGGCATGATTGGCGACAACATCCTAACTATCGGCGACGGGCTAAATGGATCCTTCGGGCAGGTTGCCGGCACTGACAGCCCCGGTGCTGCGACTTTCGCCAGCCTGGCCGAGGCCGCCGGGTTCGACGGCACGTCGCCGTTTACCCCTGAATCCTACGATGCTGCTGCGTTGATCATGCTGGCCATGCAAGCCGCCGGATCGTCGGAAAGCAGCGCACTGAAGGACAAGGTCTTTGATGTGGCGAACGCACCGGGCGAAAAGATTTTCCCGGGCGAGCTGGCCAAAGGGTTGGAAATCCTGAAAGCCGGGGGCGAGATTGACTATGTTGGCGCCTCGGCGGTCGAACTGATCGGCGCAGGCGAATCCGCTGGCAACTACCGTCAGGTGATCGTCAAGGACGGCAAGTTCGAAACCGTTCGCTATCGCTGATTGCGCATTATCAAAATCCAAGGAAATCCCGGCATCGTCCGGGGTTTCTTTTTGACGCGACGAACAACACGAAACTGGAACCACAATGCTGACGAATACCGAACATGCGGGCTATTTTCTGTATCATTCCATCGGGATGTATCCGGGCAAAGAACAGGAACTGGCCGATGCCATGGCCGAGTTTGCCGAGGTTTGGGCCGCCCCCAATGACAAGCAATGGGGCTATGTCCTGCTAAAGCGGCAGGATTTTATTGATTACTGGCGCCGGATTATCAACGTGCCCAAAGGGTCAACTACCACCTGTGAAAGCGTCACTGATGGTATGCACAAGCTGATACGCTCGCTGCCCGAAGGGATGTTAAAGGGCAAACGTGTTCTGGTATCCGCCGATTGCTTTCCGTCGATCCACTTTTTGCTGACTGGGCTGGCCCCCAAGATGGGTTTCACCCTGGATACTGTCCCGATGAGCGCGGGCAAGTCGTGGGTCGAGGCCGAGGATTTTATGGCCCATTGGGGCCGCGATGTTGGGCTGGCCCTGCTGACATGGGTGACGTCCACCGCCAGCGCGCGTGTCGATCTGGCACCGCTTGTGGCGCATGGCCGCGAGATGGGCAGCATGATCGGCGTTGATATCACCCAGGCCGCCGGGCTGATCCCGTTTGATGCGACCAACCCCAAGGTTGATTTTGTCCTGTCCACCAGCCTGAAATGGATGTGTGGCACCCCTGGCGCCGGGATGCTGCATGTCGACAAAGCCCTGGCGATGGAACTACAGCCAGAGGCGCGCGGCTGGTTTTCGCAGAACAATCCGTTCTCGTGGGATCTGGACAAGTTTGAATACGCGCCCGACATCCGCCGCTTTGACAGCGGCACGCCGGGGTCTGTGGCCGCACTGGCCTCGCTGCCCGCCTTGCGCTGGCACGCGCAGCAAGATCACCGCGAACTGGCCGCCTGGAACCGCGAACTGGCCGAGATGATCATCACAAGGGCCGACGGCTTGGATTTGCCGCTGCATTCCCCGCGTGACGCGGACAAACGCGGCGGGTCGGTGATGCTGCGCTTTCCAGACAAACCCGAGGCCGCCGCCGTTGTTGGCGCGCTGGGGGTCGAAGGCCTTTCGGTTGATTTCCGCGGGACACTGTTGCGGCTGTCCCCGGGCAATGTGACGTCAAAGGACACGATCAACACCGTGTTCGACATCACTGAACAGGTAATGGCCCGCCGCCGCCGCCGCTTTGCCGGTAAAGGCACACCATCCAGCGCCACTCAGACAGGAAATGCCATGTCTTCCACCGATGTTTTGGGCTCACTTGGGGCCATGTTACTGTCTGGCGAGGTACGGATCGTTGATTGCACAGCGGTTCTGGGCCCAGACACCCCAATCCTGCACCTGCCCGAGGATTTTGCCAAAAACACCCCCAAGGTGGAAATTCACCGGATCAGCGAATACGATTCTGACGGGCCATTCTTTGCCTGGAACTGGCTAAAACTGGGCGAACATTCCGGCACTCATTTTGACGCGCCGCATCACTGGATTTCCGGCAAGGATTTCGAGGACGGCTATACCGACACGCTGGATGTGCAACGCATCATGGCCCCGGTGAACGTGATCGACTGTTCCGCCGAAGCGGCGCAAGACCCCGATTTCCTGCTAACAGCCGCGCATGTCAAAGCATGGGAGGCCAAGCATGGCGACATCAACCCGGGCGAATGGGTGGTGATGCGTACCGATTGGGACAAATGGGCGGATAACGAACAGGCGTTCCTGAACGACGACCCGGACCCGCACGAAGACGGATCGCACAGCCCCGGGCCAACCACCGAATGTATCGACTATCTGTTGTCCAAAGGCATCGTCGGCTGGGGCAGCCAGTGCATCGGCACCGACGCGGGCATGGCTGGCAAGATGAGCCCGCCTTATCCCGCGCATAACTATCTGCACCGCGACAATTGCTTTGGGCTGGCCAGCCTTGCCAACCTCGACCAGCTGCCGCCAAAAGGCGCGCTGCTGATTGCCGCACCTTTAAAGATTGAAAACGGCACCGGCTCGCCGGTGCGCGCGCTGGCGTTGGTGCCAAGAGGATAAAGGCTGTTAAGCTACGTTACGCCTGGGCGCCGCTAACCTTTGGCAAGTCCAGCTTGGACGTGCCGCGCCCCATCACCCGCAACAGGCTGACCGCCTGATGCGGTGGCAGGTCAAGCTTTGTCACCCGGGCCACATCAACGATGATCGAGGCCCCGGACCAGGCCGAGGGCGAGCCGGGCAGAAACACCACGCTGCGGTCCGCCATGCGCTCAACCTCGAACGCGATTTGATCATAATCGTCGAACCGCACCAGAACCGGGATCAGAACCGACGCGGCGTCATCTGTGCCTGCGACCCCGCCGACAACCCCTTTGGCGACGGCGTATCCGGGCATCAGATCAATCAAAATGTTATCCAAGCGCCCAACCCGTTTGGAAAAAAATTCGGCTCTTGCGGCAAGTCCGGCGGCAAAGCAGACGACAAGGATCAGGATGATGGCGATGATATTCGCCAGCGCAACGCCTCCTACGTGCTCCAGCGGGATCAGCCCGTCCAACGGGCGCGCCACCACTTTGCTGACCTCAAACGCTTTGCCCAACACAATGGCGATGAACGCCAATGGCACCAGAAACAGCACCCCGCCCAATATGGTTGTCTTCACCTGTATTTCCCCCGGTTTGGTTGCAGATCGGCCTTGGTGCCAAATGCGACCTTGTCCGAAGCTGCCCTTTTACCAAATACCGGGGAAACGCGACACCCCTACGGTGTATAGCACTCCTGCGCCTAGGACAGGCCCAACAGCCGGGCAGCATTGCCCTTGATGATGTCGGGGCGTAATTCGTCCTTGATGGCGATCTTTTCGAAATCCGCCAGCCAGCGTTCCGGGGTGATCATCGGCCAATCCGACCCAAACAGCACCTTTTTGCGCAGCATCGTGTTGCAGTATTTCACCAGAATATCGGGGAAATATTTTGGCGACCAGCCGCTGAGGTCAATATAGACATTGGGTTTATGCTGGGCCACGGCCAGCGCCTCTTCCTGCCAAGGGAAAGACGGGTGCGCCATGATGATTTTCAGATCGGGGAAATCGACGGCCACGTCGTCCAGATAAATCGGGTTACTGTATTTCAGCCGCATCCCATTGCCGCCGGGCATACCCGACCCAACGCCGGTCTGGCCGGTGTGGAATAGCGCGATACAGCCTTCGTCCTGCAATGCCTCGTACAGCGGATAGGCAAGGCGGTCGTTGGGGTAAAAGCCCTGGAATGTCGGGTGGAATTTGAAGCCTTTGATGCCAAATTCACGCACCAGACGGCGCGCCTCGCGCACGCCCATTTTACCTTTATGCGGGTCAATACTGGCAAACGGGATCAGAACATCGCTGTTTTCGGCGGCGAGTTCGGCGACCTCTTCGTTCTTGTAGCGCCGGTACCCGGTCTCGCGCTCTGCATCGACGGGAAAGATCACCGCAGCAATGTTCTGTTCGCGGTAATGCGCGGCGGTTTCGGGGATGGTTGGCGGGTGATCCCACGGTGCGCGAAAGTATTTGGCCATGGTTGATTGCAGATCGTCATAGCCGTCATCCGCGTGGCAGCCACAGGGTTCTTCGGCATGGGTATGGATGTCGATCGCGCGAATTTTTTCAATGTCTATCATTGGGTTAAGATCCTTCAGATACGAATGATGGCCGGGTCGTAATTGTCATAAAGCCGGTCCACAAGGGCGGCGCGGCCAGTCAGGATGGCGCGGTTGTTCAGGCTGCCTTTGGCGGTGATTTCCCCGTCGCCAACCGACGGCGGCTGCGCCATCACCGCCGCGCGCACGATGCGGTTGGACGAACCGGTGGCCTGGCTGGCCAGCTCGGTCAGGCGCTGTTTGATCTGGGCGCTGTATTCGGCATCCGCGCGCACCCCGTTGTCTTCACCGGCGGGCGCAATCGACGGGTCGGGAAAGATCAGCAAGCCCAGATCGGCATGGTCAGCCCCGGTGATCACCACGTCCTGCACCAGCCCCGCAAGCGCGGTCAGCGCGTTCAGCCGCAAGCTGCTGGCGTTCACCCAGACACCGGTCATCAGCTTGAAATCTTCGGATATCCGCCCGTCAAAGCGAACCCCGTGCTGCATGTCGTCCGGATCGACAAAACGCACCGCGTCGCCGGTCAGCATAAAGCCTTCGTCATCAAAGCTTTCAGCGGTTTTTTCGGGGTCCTCAAAGTAGCCGGGCATCACGTTGGGGCCGCGCACCCGCAGCTCAAACCGGTCGCCCTGTTCGGGGACCAGTTTCACCTCAAGCTCGGGCACAGGCACACCAATCATCCCCGATTGCGCGCCCCCCTGATAATGCAGGATCGACGCTGGCGCAGTTTCGGTCATGCCCCAGCTGGATGTCATCATCGGGATACGTCCAGTTTCGGCCAGTGACATTTCTTCCAGCGCGGCCCAGATATCGGCGGGCAATGATGCCCCGGCGTAGAATATCATATCAAGATCCGCAAAGAACCGGCGGCGCAGGTCGGCGTCGTGCTGCATCGCCTCGACCAGCAATGAATAGGCGATGGGCACGTTAAAGCACAGCGTGCCAACCTGCATTTGCAGATTTTCCAGCGACCGGTCGAACAGGCCTTTGACCGGCTTGCCGTCGTCCAGATACAGCGTGCCGCCATTGGACAGGATCATGTTGAAATCAGAACTGCCGGCAAACACGTGGTTCCAGGGCAGCCAATCCACCATCACCGGCGGGCGTTCGGACAACAGCGGCAGGCAGGCCAGGTATTGCGCCTGATTGACGGTCATCATGTGTTGGGTCTGCGGCACGCCTTTGGGGTGCGACGTGGACCCAGAGGTGAACAGGATTTTCGCCAGCGTATCCGGGCCGACAGCGGCATAGGCCGCGTCCAGATCGGGGCCGGGCTGACCCGCCAGCAGATCCGCAAATCCGGTAAGATCGCCCGTTTGACTGGCGCTGACCACCTTTTCCACGCCGTCGAACACATCCAGCGCCAACGCCGGGCCAAAGGTATCGGCATTGCTGGCATAAACCATCGCCGGGCGGACCTTGCCCGCCGTATAGATCAGGCGCGGGTGGGCGTCGGGGATCATCGAATACTGTTCAGCCAGGGGCACAATCGGCGCGCCGATATATTGCGCGGCCAGGGCCAGAATGCCGTGATCCACACTGGGCCCGGACAGGACAACGATGCTTTTGCCCGGCCCAAGCCCGCGTTCCAGCAGTGACGCGGCAACCGCGCGAACCTTGTCCAGCATCGAGGCATAGGTTTCTTCGCGCCACCCCACCCCGTCGCGTTCGGCAATAAACACCCGGGTTGGGGCGTCCGCTGCCCAGCGGTGCAGCCATTCGCCGGTGTTGCGCGCCACGGGCCCCAGCGGCAGGTCAGACCGCAGAATGACCGAGCCATCGGGGCGGTCTTCGCGGGCGACCTGATGGGTCGGGTATGTTGGTTGGCTTGTCATGTTGTTCCTCCCATTGGTCTTGTCTGTGGTCTTGTCTGTGGTCTTGTCTCGACCTTGCGCAGCGTGGCAATCAACGCCTCGCGCTCAGCCGGTGTCAGTGCGTCAAACACCTGGTGCTCATGGTCCCGCATCACGGCCATGGCCTGTTGATAGGTCTGCTCGCCCGCCTGGGTGGCGCGCAGAGCATAGGCCCGGCGGTCATCCGGGGCGCGGTCGCGGGCGATCAGGCCTTTGCGCTGCAACTCATCCAGAATCGCCACTATATTGGGCCGTTCAATCGCCAGCGCATCGGCCAGATGCGACTGGCGCAAGCCGGGATTGTCAACGATCAGCACCAGCGCGGAAAAGGTGACCATACGCAGGCCAAGCGGCTTCAGCCGGTGTGACAGATCGGCCTGCACCACGTTAAAGGCGCGCTTCATGTGATACCCGGCGAAAGATCGCAGTGTGTCATCTTTCACCTTGGCGGGCGCGATTGCAGGCACAGGTCCGGTCATCGCCTTAGCTAAAGCTGGGCGCGCGTTTCTGCAGGAACGCTTGCAATCCTTCGACTGCGTCGGGGCTGGTTTGGGTCAAGGCGGCACACAGGCTTTCGGTGAACAACCCATCGGCCTTGGACATATCCTCGATCCGGCCGAGCGCCTGAATCATGATATAGTTGGACAAGGGCGCGTTCGACGCGATCTTGCGCGCCAGATCCTGCGCCATTTCCAGCGCCTCGCCTTCGGCCACGCTGTAATGCGCCAACCCCAGTTCCAGCCCTTCGTCAGCGCCGAATTTGCGCCCGGTCAGCATCATTTCGGTCATCCGATCGGCGCCCAGAATGCGCCCGACGCGCACTGTCGCCCCCCCGCCCACAAAAATGCCGCGCCGCCCTTCGGGCAGTTGGAAAATCACTGAGGGCTCGGCAATGCGCACATGGGTGGCTGTTGCCAGCTCGAGCCCGCCGCCAATCACCGCGCCGAACATCGCCGAGACGACCGGCAGGCCTCCGAACTGGATCTTTTCCATCACCTGATGCCAGCCGCGCGAATGGCGCATGGTGCCTTCGGCGTTGCGGGCGACATGCTCGCTCAGGTCAAGGCCGGAACAGAAATGCCCGGCAGTGCCGGTCAGCACCACAACTTTGACGTCCTTGGGTGGGGCGGAAAAGAACCCGTCGATGGCCGCCAGCAGGTCGTCGCACATCGCGTTGCGTTTGGCCGGGCGGTTCATCGTCAGGGTGGCAATGCCATCACTCACGTCGATTTTCAGAATAGGGTCGCTCATATTGCCTGTCCTTGATCAGATGTGCATCCAGATAGATATAACATATATCTTTTATCAGGGAAGCGTTTTCGACAATAGTCAATTTCTTTGAAAGAAATCGGGTCGGAATTTTTGAAAAATTCCGGTTATCAGAGGAAATGACGCGCCCCGTTAAAGGACGTAAGCGACTTTGGCGGCATCCGCACTTAGCCATGTGGCAATGCGGAGGGCATCAGAGGATGACAGGGTATGTTGCGCCACCAACCCGCCCAGAAAGTTGCACACACCGCGCCGCCAGACATCATGGCGTGCCGGGATCGAAAGCAACACGCGGGTGTCGTCGTTGAACGCGGCCAGATTACGAAACCCGGCGGTTTCAACCAGTTGGTCCGAATAGCGGGCAATGCCACGCGGGCTGTCATGGAACCACCATAGCGGGCCAATCATCAACGCAGGCCAGTATCCGGCCATCGGTGCCAGTTCGCGCGCATAGACCGTTTCGTCCAGGCAGAAAAAGATCAGACGGAACCCCGGTTCAGTGCCGTATTTGTTCAAAAGCGGCGCTAACTCGCGCACAGGATCGACGGGAACCGGGATATCGCTGCCTTGATTGGGGCCGCGCGAGCGCAACATGGCTGGGTCTGTCGTGCGGCGTGATCCGGCGTGGATTTGCATCACCATACCGTCCTCGACCGACAGCCCGGCCATTTCGGTCAGTATCTGGCCACGAAACACCGCAGCCTCCTGGGCCGAGGCCGGACCGGACAACACGCGGGTCAACAACGCCTGTTTCTGGTCGTCGCCCAGATCGACGCATAGCGCCGTTGGCACGCCGTGATCGGTGGCGGTGGCGCCCGTATCGCGGAACGCTTTGCGGCGGGTGCGATGCGCGTCCAACAGCCCCCCCAACTGGTCACATCACAGCCAGTCAAAGCGCCCAGCGCAGTCAAGTTTGGCACAAATCCCCCCGAGTCAGGGTCACATATGTCATCAGGGCGATAGGTGGTGCGAATGCGCCCGATCAACCCCTGACGCGACAGGTCGGCATGGCTGTTCAGCGGACCAAGCGCGAATTCGGTGGTGGCGGTACAGTCCACCCGCGCTTATCCAAAA
Source organism: Paracoccaceae bacterium (assembly GCA_047639325.1). GTDB lineage: Bacteria > Pseudomonadota > Alphaproteobacteria > Rhodobacterales > Rhodobacteraceae > NVQY01. The sequence continues at coordinate 17,643 of JBLINN010000037.1, forward strand.
GCGCAAGCGGACGCATGTCGTCGTCTTTCAGCCGCCGCCGATCAGGTCAAACACATGGTCGGCATTGTCGGCACTTAGCGGTTCGCTCAGACCAAAACCCCAAGCCATCGAATGATCAATCCACAACCGCGACGGAATGCCCAGAAACAGGTGGTAATTGGCCGCAAACAGCCGCCAGGCGTCGCAGGGCGCAGCAACAGGTGCGCCGTCCAGCCGGGGCACGCCCAGATCGTCATAGGGGATGCCGCGACTATTCAGCATCCGCAGCACTTAATGATCGGGTGTCAGGAACAGGGACGCGGCATCGTCGAAAGGGGCGTTGCTGGCAAACCAAGCGGGATCAGTATGGCCATGTGGGCTGATGATTGGCAGGTCGCGCACGGCCTCATAAAAGTCACGGGCAATGGGGCGCTGCGCTGTGTCAGGCGAAAACAGCCGGTCGGGATAGAGAAAAGGCGCTTGCATAGACACTGAAACCTTTAGGGATCGTCAGACAAACAGGTCGGGGTGGGTGGCGGCGATCTTGGGCAGATCGTTCAGCACATTATTCAGATGCAGGCGCATCGCCGCTTCGGCACCATCGCTGTCACCTGCCGCGATGGCATCAACAATGGCGATATGCTGTTCCACCAGCGCGCCCATCGGGAATTCCAGCAGGCTGATGAACCGCACCCGGTCCAGCTGTGCTTTTTGCGATTCGACCACGCGCCAAGCCTGTTCATGGCCGATCTCTTGGGCGAAGAACCGGTGAAACTGATCATCCAGCTGAATAAACCGTTCAGGATCATTGTCGATACAGGATTTCTGGTCTTCGATCTGGCGACGCGAGGCTGCGATCTGACTGGCAGTAAAGGTCTTTGCCGCCAAGCGCACGGTATCGGCCTCGATCGCCTCGCGGACAAAGCGGGCGTCCTTGACGGTGCGTTCGGAAATCTTGGGTACAAACGTGCCGCGCTGGGGGCGGACCTCTAGCCCGAATTATTCACCAGACTCGGGTTATTTCCACCTGGCGCGCTGGATTGGCCGGGTTGACGGCGGCGTTTTGAGCAGAGGTTTCGATGTGCGTTGAAGGTTGATATCTGGGGGCTTTCG
>JBLINN010000038.1:0-18704 GCA_047639325.1 Paracoccaceae bacterium
AACCACTGATCGATGAAGCCCGTGAAGCCATCCAGCTTAGGCCGCTTGATACCTGCTGTTCGCCGGTAACCGGGCGGTATGGAAAACTCCATGATCTTCTTCACGCTCGCGCGCGATACCCCAAAATAAACTGCTGCCGCTCGTTCGCTCATGCCGCCCCGACGCGCGAGACGGACCTTCCGATAAAGTTCCACGATTAAAATGCCCCCCCCCTGTCACCAGAAAGGGCCAAAGTGGCAAAGTTTTACTCTGCCCGCAGCAAGACTATCCCGCCACTTCCGTGGCAAACTTTTGCACTGACGTTCTCAGCTGGCGGCACAATATCGGTTAAAAAACAGCCTCAGCCGCATTTCGAGTGGCCGCAGCTGCCACAGGTCATACAGCCTTCGATCATCCGCAGTTCATACTGCCCACAGCTGGGGCAGGCCTTACCGCGTGGGGCGTCCAGGTTGACCACCTGCGCATGCGGATCTGTTTTCAGCCCCATCCCCTCGCCCTCGATAAAGCCGATGGACACCAGATGCCGTTCAATCACCCCGCCGATGGCTGCCAGGATTGACGGGATGTATTTGCCATCCATCCATGCGCCGCCGCGCGGGTCAAACACTGCCTTCAGTTCCTCAACCACAAAAGACACATCGCCGCCGCGCCGAAACACCGCGCTGATCATCCGGGTCAGGGCGACGGTCCAGGCAAAATGCTCCATGTTTTTAGAGTTTATGAACACCTCAAACGGACGCCGGTGGCCGTTGATGATGATATCGTTGACCGTCAGGTAAATAGCGTGCTCGCTGTCGGGCCATTTCAGTTTATAAGTATTGCCTTCCAGCGACGGCGGCCGGTCCAGCGGTTCGGACATGTAAACCACTTCGCCCCCCAAGGCTGACTGATCCGGGGCCTCACCCGGTACCACGTCAGCGGCTTCACTGACCGTCAACACCGATCCGGTAACATCGTTTGGCCGATACGTCGTGCACCCCTTACAGCCCATATCCCACGCCTGCATATACACCTCGCGGAAATCATCAAAGCTGATATCTGCGGGGCAGTTGATAGTCTTGGAAATCGACGAATCCACCCATTCCTGCGCCGCCGCCTGCATCTTCACATGCTCAGATGGCGCCAGTGTCTGGGCATCCACGAAATAGTCCGGCAGTTCCACATCGCCGAATTTATCCCGCCACATCTGCACCGCGTAATCCACCACCTCTTCCTCGGTGCGCGACCCGTCCTTTTGTAAAACCTTGCGGGTATAGGCATGGGCAAACACCGGCTCGATCCCGGAACTGACATTACCCGCATAGAGGCTGATCGTGCCGGTGGGCGCGATCGAGGTCAGCAAAGCGTTGCGAATGCCATTGGCGCGGATCGCATCGCGCACATCCTCGTCCATGGCGCGCATGGTGCCACTGGCCAGAAAGGCATCCGCGTCAAACAACGGGAACGCGCCTTTCTCGCTCGCCAAATCCACCGAGGCCAGATACGCGGCGCGGGCGATCGCGTGCAGCCAGTCCGACGTCTGACGCGCCGCCTCGTCAGAGCCATAGCGCAGCCCCAGCATCAGCAATGCGTCCGCCAACCCGGTGACACCCAGCCCGATCCGGCGCTTGGCCTGCGCTTCGACCTGCTGGGCGGGCAGCGGGAATTTTGAGATGTCGACCACATTGTCCATCATCCGCACCGCAATGGCCACCAGATCGCCCAACGCATCCACATCCAGCTGCGCGCCGGTTTCAAACGGATCACTCACCAGCCGCGCCAGGTTGATCGACCCCAGCAAACAGGCGCCATAGGGCGGCAGGGGCTGTTCGCCGCAAGGGTTTGTGGCGGCAATCGTCTCGCAGTAACTCAGGTTGTTGGCCGCATTGATCCGGTCGATAAAAATCACCCCCGGTTCGGCGTAATCATAGGTGGCCTGCATGATCCGGTTCCACAGATCACGCGCCTGCACCGTGTGATAGACCCGGTCCTCAAACTTCAATTCCCAAGGCCCATCCGCCTTGACTGCCTCCATAAAGGCGTCCGTCACCAGCACCGACATGTTGAACATCCGCAACCGGGCAGCATCGGATTTGGCGGTGATGAAATCCTCGATATCGGGGTGATCACAGCGGATGGTGGCCATCATCGCCCCCCGTCGCGACCCGGCGGACATGATGGTGCGGCACATCGCGTCCCAGACATCCATAAACGACAAAGGCCCACTGGCATCCGCCGCCACGCCTTTCACATCCGCGCCACGCGGGCGAATTGTGGAAAAATCATAACCGATGCCGCCGCCCTGCTGCATGGTTAATGCGGCCTCTTTCAGCATCTCGAATATGCCGCCCATGCTGTCGGGAATGGTCCCCATCACAAAACAGTTGAACAAGGTCACCGACCGCGCGGTGCCCGCCCCGGCGGTGATGCGTCCGGCGGGCAAGTATTTAAAATCCTCCAGCGCGCTGTAAAACCGCTCTTCCCAGACATTTGGCTCCGGTTCAGCGCTGGCCAAATCCCGGGCGATCCGTCGCCAGGTGTCTTCGACCGTCAGATCGACAGGCGCGCCGTCGGCGTCCTTAAAGCGATATTTCATATCCCATATCTGTTCCGCGATGGGGGCAGCAAAACGAGTCATGGCGCGATTCTCTTTCGGTTTCAGGATATCAAAGGTATCTCAATATGCGAAACTTGTTACAACAGTTTGCAGACCTTGTGGATCAGGCTACAATATCGAGCATGGCTTGGGGACGACTCTGTGGATAAATATATCAATCTGATAAAACTGTCTGTCGGCAGCGAAAGCGTTGACACGATGACCATCTGGCAGGCCATGCCACAGGCGCAAGGCCCGGACGGCCTGCCTCGGCATATCACCCGGATGTGGCCCAAGCGCAGCGCAGAAATTCTGGCGGGCGGGTCAATCTATTGGGTGGTCAAAGGCTTGATACAATGCCGCCAACACATCCTGCGGCTGGACGAGATCACCGGATCGGACGGCATCCGCCGCTGTGCCATTGTGCTGGAGCCCTTGCTGCACCGCACCCAATCCGCCACCAAACGCCCGTTTCAGGGCTGGCGATACCTAAAACCCGAAGACGCCCCACCCGACCTGCCAGAGGGGCGTGAAACAGAAGACGTGCTGCCGATGGACCTAAACCGGGCGCTGGCCGAAATCGGGGTGCTCTGACTGTTACCAGGACAAATACTTTACGCACAGCGCATTGGTCTTTTTCAACTCCGCCGCCGTATGGATCTTTTTCGACTCCTTGCTGATCGCCTCGCCCGCTGCCTTGACCGCCACTTCCAAGGCTGCCTCGATCTTTTTGAAGGCCGCCGCGCGCAGTTTCTTTACCTCAGACTGTTTGACAGTCACCGGTTTGGCCATCGTCGGGGTGGTGGCGTCACAGATCGCTTTCAAAATATCCTTGCCGCGCTTTTTCGCCCCTGACTGCCAGATCCCGGCATGACGTTTTTCGTGATCCAGAACATGGGCATAGCAATCGCATTTCTTATCGACCGACTGGTCTACCCAGATTTTTACGCTGAACGTAACTGTCGCGCTGACCTCTTTAATCGCCAGCGCAACCGTCTTGGCAATCGGGTCCGTCACCTCGTCCCAATGCAGAACTGGTGGTTCGAAACTTGCAGACGGTTTGGTGGACCCTAGCGTCCTCGTGGTCTTCTGGACGTTCTTTTCCTTTTGCAACTTGCTGCTGGCGACATGAGACAGCGGCACCTTCTTGTCGAATTCCACAGCAATGCTGTATTTTGTTTTACCGGACATGGGGACCCTCAGAGAACTGGATACTGAACCCGATCTCTATAGCCCAAACTGGCGTGAAAATCCATTTCTCACCCCAGCAGGCCCGCCAGCCCAGTCAAATGCAGGCCCGATCAGCCCGGCGCGCCCAGAAGGTCCAGCAGGTGTTTCAACGCGGCGCGGTCGCCACCCTCCTGCTTTGCCACCCGGCTGCGCCACAACGTGGCCTGGCTTTGCAGGATCAGCCCGTCTGACAGCAATTTCAGGTGGTTAGCCCGCAATGTTTCCCCGGTCGAGGTGATGTCGGCCACCGCCTCGGCGGTCTCGTTCTTGACGGTGCCTTCGGTCGCGCCCTGACTATCCACCAGCGCATAATCGGCCACCCCGGCGTCGCGCAAGAAATCGCGCACCAGACGGTGGTATTTGGTAGCAATGCGCAACCGGTGGCCGTGGCGGGCGCGAAAAGCGGCGGCCACTGCATCCAGATCGTCCAGCGTATCCACATCCACCCAGAAGGTCGGCACGGCCACGATCAGATCGGCCCGCCCAAACCCAAGCGGTTCCACCAGTTCCACCTGTTGTTCCCAGCGCGGCAGCTTTTCCTGCACCAGATCAGTACCAGTCACGCCCAGATGAATGCGCCCGGCGGCCAGTTCGCGCGGGATTTCCCCCGCCGACAACAGCACCAGCGACACGCCCTCGATCCCATCGACCTGACCGGCATATTCGCGATCCGACCCGCTGCGCGACAGGGTAACGCCGCGCTGTGCAAACCAGTCAAAGGTTTTGTCCATCAACCGCCCTTTTGAGGGCACACCCAGCTTGAGGCTCATAGTCCGCCCTCCTCAAGCAGCAACATCAGGTCAGGCCGCAACACGCCGCCCACCGCCGGAATATCCCCGCCGTTCCCCAACCGCCGGGTCAGCGCATCATAGCGCCCGCCGGTGGCAATGGGCGGCAGATCGGGTCGGCGTTCGGCGTAAAAGCCAAACACAAAGCCGTCGTAATATTCCATTGACGTCCGGCCATAGCTGGCCTCAAAATCCAGCGTATCCACGTCGATGCCCCGCGCCGCCAGCGCAACAATCCGCGATTGCAGCCGGTTCAACGCCGGGGTGATCGACGGCAAATCCACCGCCACATCGCGCAGATGTTCCAGCGCATAAGGCATGGTTTCGCGCACTGTCAGCAGGGTTTCCAGCGCCGACAATTCGGCGTCCGAAATCGGCGGGGTGGCGGCATCGGCGCGCAGGGCGTCAATGCGCACCTCAATCTCGACCAGGCTGCGTTTGCCAATTTCCGGTGCGTGCCCTTGCAACGGGTTTTTGGCGGCCAACAGCGCGGCGCGCCCAGGTGGGTCGGGCAAGCGGCGCGCAAAACGGTCCAACAAGGCACGGAACCGGCGCGGTTGCCACAGATGGCGCATCAGCGCGGTTTTGCGCCGCTCGGTGGTGTTCAGCCCCTGCACAGCGGCGATCAGGATGCCGATATCACCCGTTGCGGCGCGCAGGTTCAGCCCCTTTAGCGCCTCGGAGATCAGGGCAAACACCTCGGCATCGGCCGCCGCCGACCCGCTGCGGTCGAACAATTCATAGCCGACCTGCAGATATTCATTGGCCCGATCCGGGTCGTGTTCCTGACGGCGAAACACCTCGCCCGCATAGGTATAGCGCGCGGGATTGGCACCATGTTCCATATGCATCTGCACCACCGGCACGGTGAAATCCGGGCGCAGCATCTGTTCGCCCCGCAGAGCGTCCGACGTCACATAGGCGCGCGCGCGGATATCTTCGCCGTAAAGGTCCAGCAACGTGTCCGCCGGTTGCAGCACCGGCGTTTCCACGGCCATCGCCCCGGCGGCTTCAAACTGCGCCCGCAACCCGGCGGCGCGGGCAAGTGTTTCAGCCTTGTTTGGCATCAGTCTTGTCCGGTTTCTTGGGTGATCTCATGGCTAGCGAGGATTTCCCGCAGCTTGTCCAGCATCTGATCACGCGGCACCTCGAACTGACTGGGGCGTTCTTTCCATTCCTCCAGCGTGGCGCTTTGCGCGATCTTTGCGCCCAGAATCAAGTCCTTGATCTGCACCATACCAGCGGCTTTTTCATCGCCGCCTTCGATGATTGCGGCAGGGCTGTTGCGCTTGTCTGCATATTTCAGCTGATTGCCAAAATTCTTCGGATTGCCCAGATAAACCTCGGCGCGGATACCAGCATTGCGCAGCTCGGCCACCATCGCCTGATAATCGGCCATCCGGTCGCGATCCATCACCGTCACAACCACCGGGCCATGGTCAACACTGTGCACCCGGCCCTTTTCGCGCAATGCGGCCAACAGCCGGTCAACCCCGATGGATATCCCGGTGGCCGGCACTTCCTGCCCGGTAAAACGCTTGACCAGATCGTCATAACGCCCGCCGCCAGCAACGCTGCCAAACTGGCGCTTGCGGCCCTTGTCATCAAGGATATCAAAGGTCAGCTCGGCCTCATAGACAGGCCCGGTGTAATAGCCGAGGCCGCGCACCACAGATGGGTCGATCACGATCCGGTCGGGGCCATAGCCTTGGGCCTCCAGCAGGTCCGCGATCTGTTGGAGTTCCTGCAGGCCTTCTAGTCCGCTATGAAAAACTCCCTCCTCCTCATGCACGGCCAAATTAGATGACCCCATTAACTCGCGCAAGTTAGATAGTGTCTCAGCGTTGTCACGTCCTCGCGACTCCATGAATTTCACAACTCGAGATGCATCTTTTTCAGATAGCCCGACACCGTCAATAAACGCGCCAGACTGATCTTTTCGACCCTTGGTCAGCAATTCAAACACGCCTTCAGCGCCGACTTTGTCAAATTTGTCAATTGTACGAAGTATCGCTTCAAGTTCCACGAACTCCCAATCACTCATATTGGTGTCGAGTGCTTCGGTGAACTTACGCGGTAAAGAACGTGTTTTTTCGTTGTCGACCATCAAGCCTTCTAGAATACCATTCAAAACCTTACGGTTGTTCACCCGGATCACATAATCGCCGCGCTCAATCCCAACCGCTTCCAGCGTGTCCGACAGCATCGCACAAATCTCGGCATCCGCCGCCATGCTGGCACTGCCTACGGTATCCGCATCGCACTGATAAAACTGCCGGAATCGCCCCGGCCCTGGCTTTTCGTTGCGCCAGACCGGCCCCACCGCATAACGGCGATAGGGCATGGGCAATTCATTGCGATGTTGCGCATAAACCCGCGCCAATGGGGCTGTCAGATCATAGCGCAGCGCCAGCCAATCGCCCTCATCCTCTTGCCAGGCAAAAACGCCCTCATTCGGGCGGTCGACATCGGGCAGGAACTTGCCCAAAGCCTCAACTGTTTCCACCGCGGCAGTTTCAAGCGCGTCAAAGCCATAGCGATGATACACACCGGCAATCGCGCGCAGCATTTCGGTGCGCTGCGCGACCTCATTGCCAAAGTAATCACGAAACCCTTTGGGCGTCACCGCCTTGGGGCGGGGCTGTTTGCGGATCTTGGCCATGTCAGAAATCCCAGAGCATAAGCATCGCCGCGCGGTCTATCGCATGGGCCGATAAGGGGCAAGGCGACGCCCCCGCGCACCCGCTTCTTTTCCACCGCCTGACTTCGCCTCTTTTTCTGGCCTTAAATATCCCCGCCGGAGGCATTCGCGTTTTCGCAGAAAACGTGACACTAAACCTGCGGCCCGGAACGGGCCCCTTTTGGGTCAAATCCCCTCAGATATCCGAAAAATCCCCCGACCGCCCCTTACCAGCCGCAAACCGCGCCGCGCCTGCGCGCCCTTCGGCCTGAAAGGCCGCCGCCGAAACCCATTCACGGCGCAACCCAGCAGCCAGATCGGCAGGTGCCATCCGTGCCGACAGATGATCCGCACGCATGCACGCCTGCGGAAACCGGGTCAGGTCGTGGGCGATACCCAACGCCGTGGCCAATGCCTGCCCTTGCGCGCAGACCCGGTTGGCAAACCCAATGGCATAGGCCTCGTCCGCCTCAACCGGCCGCCCGGTCAGGATCAGATCATTGGCCCGCCCCTGCCCCAGAATGCGCGGCAAACGCACGGTACCGCCATCTACCAGCGGCACCCCCCAGCGGCGGCAATAAATGCCCGACACCGCGCCCTGCGCCATCACCCGCATGTCACACCACGCCGCCAGCTCCATTCCCCCCGCCACGGTTGGGCCTTCGATGGCGGCAATCACCGGCTTGGACAGCATCAGGCGCGTGGGGCCCATCGGGCCTGGCAACGGCTGCGACACCGGGTCATCCCAATCCTCGGAGATGCCCAACTGCGCGATCCACCCATCCGAGTCCCCAGCCCCTGCAGCCTTCAGATCAAAGCCGGAACAGAACGCCCCGCCTGCCCCGGTCAGGACAGCAACCTTGGCATCGGCATCTGCCTCAAACGCCAGAAAGGCATCATACAACACCTGCGCGGTGACCGGGTCCACGGCGTTGCGCCGGTCTGGGCGAGTGATGGTGATGGTGGTGACTTGATTCGTGGTCACACTGGTGATGGTCATGGCGGGCCTCCCTTTCGATGTATTCACCCTGCGGTACGGCATTGCGGTCGGCAAGCCTGTTGGCCTTGTGACGCTGCGCCTGTATGAGCAGGGCAAAGGAGTGACCGCATGCAACATCTGGAAGAACGCATCGCCCATCTGACCCGCAGCGTCGAGGATCTGAGCGACGTGATTACCCGCCAGCAAGGCGAAATAGATGTACTGACCCGACGCGTCGCCATGTTGATGTTGCGCGAGGGCGAGCGTGAGTCGGCGCAGGGCAGCGGTGTGGTGATGGGGGATGATCGGCCACCGCCGCATTGGTAACGACGCGGCGGGCTCTTCCGCCCTTGCGGGCGTCCTCGCGTTTGTAGGCCTAAAGGTCTTCGACCTCCAAAACGCCCTCTAGCGAGCGGATCGCGCCTTTGATTTGTGGGTTGATGGCAAAATCCTGCCCTAAATCCATGTCGACCTCTCCCGGCAGGCCGGGATCCATCAGGCACAGTTGCACCGGGCCTTTGCCCGCGCCACGCGCCGATTTACCCGCCTCTTCCAGCACGGTCCCGACGGTGGAAATCGCCTGAGCGTCGCTGATATACACCAGCAACCCCATCGTTCCTACCTGGGCGACGGCGGCATCTATCGGCGCGACGGATCGGCCCAGCAATTTCAGCTGATCACTTTCCATCGTCGCCTCGACCGTGATCACCACTTTGGCGCCGGTTTCCAGAAACTCGCGCGATTTTTCCAGTGTGTCGGAAAACAGCGTCACCTCATAGGCCCCCGTGGTGTCCGACATCTGGGCAAAGGCAAACCGGTTGCCGCGCCCCGATTTACGTTCCTGTCGCCCGGCAACCACACCCGCCAGCTTGGCCACCAGCGGGCCGGACGCGGCCTTGGCCCTGATCTGATCCAGCGTCAGCACGCCCTTGCGTTTCAGCGGCGCCATATAATCATCCAGCGGATGACCAGACAGGTAAAAACCGATGGCCTTGAATTCTTCGTTCAGGCGTTCGGCGGGCAGCCAGTCGGGCGATGATGACTGGCGTGGCTCGGGTAAATCCTCGCCCGCCTCGCCGAACAGCGATACCTGGGCTGATGATTTCTGGTCGTGGATCGCGGCGGAATAGCCAACCAGCGCGTCCAAGCTTTCCAAGACCCGGCGGCGGTTGCGGTCCAACTGGTCAAACGCCCCGGCGCGGGCCAGCATTTCCAGCGGACGCTTGCCCACCCGCTTCAGATCAACCCGACGGGCAAAGTCAAACAGCGTCGCAAACGGCTTATCGACCCCCTCTAACTGTCGCCCATCGGTGACCAGCCGCATCGCGTCTGCCCCGACATTTTTCAGCGCGCCCAGCGCGTAGACCAGCGCGCCATCTACCACATTGAATGTCGCCTGAGACCGGTTCACGCAGGGCGGCACATAGGGCAATTCCAGCCCTTTTTTGACCTCTTCGAAATATGTTCCCAGCTTATCCGTCAGGTGCATATCGCAGTTCATCACACCGGCCATAAACTCAACTGGGTGGTTGGCCTTTAGCCAGGCCGTTTGATAGCTGACCACCGCATAGGCTGCGGCGTGGGATTTGTTGAAACCATAGTTGGCAAATTTCTCCAACAGGTCGAAAACCTCGGACGCCTTTTTCTTTGGCACCCCGTTTTCCATCGCGCCCTTTTCGAACTTGGGGCGTTCCTTGGCCATTTCAGCGGCGATCTTTTTACCCATCGCGCGGCGCAACAGGTCAGCCCCACCCAACGAATACCCAGCCATTTCCTGGGCGATCTGCATCACCTGTTCCTGATAGACGATAATGCCTTGGGTCTCTTCCAGCAGATGGTCAATCAGCGGGTGCACTGATTCGCAGTCTTTCAGCCCATTTTTGACCTCGCAATAGGTCGGGATATTCTCCATCGGGCCGGGACGATACAGCGCCACCAAGGCGACGATATCCTCGATACACGTCGGCTTCATTCGCTTCAGGGCATCCATCATGCCCGAGCTTTCCACCTGAAACACCGCCACCGTTTTTGCGGACGCATACAGCCGGTAACTGGCTTCGTCATCCAGCGGAATCGCGTTGATGTCGTCAATCGTGCCCTCGGCAGGCTGGTACAATTCGCGCCCGTCAGCAGCCGTATGCAGATGCCGCCCCGATTGCTTGATCAGGTCCACCGCATTCTGGATCACCGTCAGGGTTTTCAGGCCAAGAAAGTCGAATTTCACCAGCCCCGCCTGTTCCACCCATTTCATGTTGAACTGGGTGGCGGGCATGTCAGAGCGCGGATCTTGGTAGAGCGGCACCAACTCGTCAATTGGCCGATCACCAATCACCACACCAGCGGCGTGGGTTGACGCATTGCGCAACAGCCCTTCGACCTGCTGGCCGTAATTCAGCAGCCGCGCGACCACCTCTTCGTTTTTGGCTTCTTCGCGCAGCCGCGGTTCATCCGCCAGCGCCTTTTCGATGCTGACAGGTTTGACGCCTTCCACCGGGATCATCTTGGACAGGCGATCCACCTGGCCATAAGGCATTTGCAACACGCGCCCGATATCGCGCACCGCCGCCTTGGACAGCAATGCGCCAAAGGTGATGATCTGGCCGACCTTGTCGCGGCCATATTTCTGCTGAACATATTGAATCACCTCTTCGCGGCGATCCATGCAGAAATCGATATCGAAATCCGGCATTGAGACGCGTTCCGGGTTCAAAAACCGCTCAAACAGCAGGGAATAGCGCAGCGGGTCCAGATCGGTGACCGTCAGCGCATAGGCGACCAGAGACCCGGCACCCGATCCACGCCCGGGGCCCACCGGGATATGATGATCCTTGGCCCATTTGATGAAATCGGCAACGATCAGGAAATAGCCGGGGAATCCCATGCCCTCGATGATCCCCAGCTCAAATTCCAGCCGTTTTTCGTAATCTTCAACCGATACCGCATGCGGGATCACCGCCAATCGCGCCTTTAGCCCGACTTGCGCTTGACGGCGCAGTTCTTCGACTTCGTTGTCGGCAAACTTTGGCAGGATCGGGTCGCGCCGATAGGCCATGAACGCACAGCGCCGGGCGATTTCAACGGTGTTTTCAATGGCTTCTGGAAGGTCGGCAAACAGCGTGGCCATTTCCTGTTGCGACTTGAAATAATGCTGCGCGGTCAGGCGGCGGCGGTCTTCTTGTTGGTCGACATAGGCACCATCGGCGATACAGATCAGGGCGTCATGCGCCTCGTACATGTCGGTCTTGGGGAAATAGACATCGTTGGTGGCCACGAGCGGCAGGTCCATCGCATAGGCTATTTCCACATGACCGCGTTCTGTCAGGCGCTCGTTTTCCGGCTGGCCGTCCTCGCCGGGATGACGTTGCAGTTCGATATAAAGTCGGTCGGGAAAGGTGGCGGCCAATTGCTGCATCAAGGCCTCGGCCGCCGGGCGTTGCGATGTTTGCAGCAGCATACCCACCGGGCCATCCGGGCCGCCAGTCAGACAGATCAGGCCGTCTGAATAGGTTGAAAGTTCGTCAGCCGTAACCTGAGGTAGCTGGCCGTTCTTGCCAATATAAAGGCAGGAATTCAGCTTCATCAGGTTGGCATAGCCCTGTTCGGACTGCGCCAACAGCACCAGCGGCGCGGCGGGTTTGGGGTTTTCGCCCGGTTGCACCGCCAGATAGGCCAGATCAACCTGACAGCCAAGGATCGGCTGGATACCGGCGCCGCTGAGGGTGACCGAAAATTCCAGCGCGGCGAACATGTTGTTGGTGTCGGTGATGGCCACGGCGGGCATGTCTGCGGCGCGGCACATATCAGGCAGCTTTTTCAGCCGCACTGCGCCTTCCAGCAGGGAATATTCGGTGTGCACCCGCAGGTGAATGAATCGGGGGTTGCTGCTCATGCTTGCTAGGCTATCGCAGCGCCCTGACCAAGGAAACGCCGATAATGTGTCTTTTGATCGCCAATAAAATATCACATCATTATTCGGGATTTTTTGAAGGTGTTTTCAGGTACCTCCTGCCTATGACATAGATCAAGTGCATGAATTTATGTGACTAAAATTGATGCTCTTTGGGAAAATTCAGGGGGAACCTGCGGATAATGCTGCGACGCAGAACAGCTTTCGCTTGCCAGATCATGTAACAGGTTCCTAACATTGGGGATATAAAAGGCCCGTTTCTCTTTCTACGTCGCATCGAAGGAGGGCATCCGTGGCCAACAACAGGGTAACGCGACGGGTTTACTGCCATGGACATCACGTTTCTTCTGAATGGAGAGACCGTGGTTTTGTCGGGGGTTTCGCCCACGACAACGCTGCTTGACTGGCTGCGCGAAACGCGCCGGCTGACCGGAACCAAAGAAGGCTGCAACGAAGGCGATTGCGGCGCTTGTACGGTGATGGTGACGGGTGAGGACGGCGCCAAGGCGCTGAATGCCTGTATCCTGTTGCTGGGCCAGCTTGAGGGCAAAGCGATACGCACGGTCGAAGGGGTCAGCGGGCCGGATGGCGCGTTGCATCCGGTGCAGCAGGCGATGATTGATCATCATGGGAGCCAATGCGGGTTTTGCACGCCGGGATTTGTGGTGTCGATGGCGGTGGCACATCTGAACGGTGCGACGGATCATGACACGGTTTTGGCCGGAAACCTGTGCCGCTGTACGGGCTATGCGCCGATTATCCGCGCGGCTGAGGCGGTTGTTGGGGAGCCTGTGCCGGGTTGGATGCAAGGTGATCTGGCCGCGGTGCGTGAACCTGCGCGACAGGCGCAGAACCACACACCCTACAGCCCGGAAACCAGCGATGCGCTGGCGGCTTTGTATGTCGCCAATCCCGACGCGGTTCTGGTGGCGGGGGCGACGGATGTGGGGTTGTGGGTGACCAAAGGGTTGCGCGACCTGGACCCGGTGATTTTTCTGAACCGGTGTCGTGATTTGGTGGGGATCGAGATTGGCCCCGATGTTGTGCGCATCGGCGCGATGACCGATATGAATGCGTTGGGCGCAGCAATGGCTGATCTGCACCCGTCTTATGCGGAAATGATCCGACGCTATGCGTCCGTGCAGGTGCGCGGGGCGGCGACAGTGGGCGGCAATATCGCCAATGGATCACCGATCGGGGACAACCCGCCGGCGCTGATCGCCTTGGGGGCGATGCTGCATTTACGGTGCGGGGATGTGCGCCGGATGGTTTTGCTTGAGGATTTCTTTGTCGAGTATGGCAAGCAGGACCGGAGCCCGGGCGAATTTGTTGAGGCGGTCAGTTTTGCGCGTCAGCCCGACCAGCTGAAATGTTACAAGCTGTCCAAACGGTTTGATCAGGATATCTCGGCGGTATGCGGCTGCTTCAATATCACTGTTGAAGGGGACGTTGTGACCGAGGCGCGGATCGCCTTTGGCGGTATGGCCGGGGTGCCCAAGCGGGCGGCGACGGTTGAGACGGCACTGGTGGGGCAGCCCTGGACGTCGGCGACTGTGCAGGCCGCTGAGGCCGGATTTGATGCCGATTTCACCCCGATGGATGATATGCGCGCCTCGGCCCGGTATCGGCTGGAGTCGGCCCGCGCCATGCTGGGGCGGTATTATGCCGAAGCTCAGGGCGATGTTGTGTCGGTTCTGGAGGTGAGCGCATGAGTGTCTCAAAACCTGTGCCCCATGATTCGGCGCGGCTGCATGTGACCGGCACGGCGCGTTATGTGGATGACATTCCGACGCCTGCGGGCAGTCTGTACTTGGCCTTTGGTGTCAGCAGCATTGCGCGCGGGCGGATTGCGTCGATGGATTTGGCTGCGGTGCGTGCCGCCCCCGGAGTGGTTGCAGTTTTGACGGCAGAGGATTTGCCATTCGCCAATGATGTCTCACCCTCGGCGCATGACGAGCCTTTGTTGTCCGACGGGTCGGTGCATTATGTCGGACAGCCGGTGTTTCTGGTTGCCGCCGACAGCCATCTGGCGGCGCGCAAGGCGGCGCGGTTGGGGGTGATTTCTTATGACGAAGAGGTGCCCATTCTGACGATTGATCAGGCGATGGCGGCGGATACGCGGTTTGAAGAAGGCCCGAGGATTTACCAGAAAGGGGATGCCGGGGCGGCAATTGCCAGCGCGGCGCGGCTGGTTGAGGGCGTGTTCGAGATTGGCGCCCAAGAACATTTCTATCTGGAGGGTCAGGCGGCCCTGGCGCTGCCGCAGGAAGGTGGCGACATGATTGTGCAGTCATCGACCCAGCATCCAACGGAAATTCAGCATAAGGTGGCCGAGGCGATTGGCGTGCCGATGCATGGCGTGCGGGTGGAAATCCGGCGGATGGGCGGCGGGTTTGGCGGCAAGGAAAGTCAGGGCAATGCTTTGGCGGTGTCCTGTGCCGTTGCGGCGCGGCTGACCGGGCAGGCTTGTAAAATGCGCTATGATCGAGACGATGACATGGTGATCACTGGCAAGCGGCATGATTTCCGCATTACCTATCGCGCCGGGTTTGATGATGCGGGTCGGATCGCGGGGGTGGAATTTGTGCAATATGCCCGCTGTGGCTGGGCGCAGGACCTGTCGCTGCCGGTGGCGGATCGGGCGATGTTGCATGCGGATAACGCGTATCTATTGCCCAACGCCCGGATCGAGAGCCATCGGTTGAAGACCAACACGGTCAGCAACACCGCCTATCGTGGCTTTGGCGGGCCGCAGGGGATGATCGGGATTGAGCGGGTGATTGACCATATCGCGCATGATCTTGGGATGGACCCGGTGGCTGTGCGGCAGGTGAATTATTATGCGGCTGCTGACGGAGGGGGGCAATCTGCCCCCCGGCTTGCAGCCCCCCCCGAGGATATTTCTGGCCAGAAAAAGGATAATTCCACCCCTTATGGCATGGAGGTTGAGGATTTTGAGCTGCATGGGATGACGGCCGCGTTGTTGGAGAGTTCTGATTATGCGGCGCGACGGGCGGCGGTGGCGGCGTGGAACGCTGCGAACGATCGGATCAAGAAGGGGATTGCGTTTAGTCCGGTGAAGTTCGGGATTTCATTTACGCTGTCCTTTTTGAACCAGGCCGGAGCGTTGGTGCATGTCTATCAGGATGGCTCGGTTCATTTGAACCATGGCGGCACCGAGATGGGGCAAGGGTTGTTTCAGAAGGTGGCGCAGGTGGCGGCATCGCGGTTTGGCATTGGGTTGGAGGCGGTGAAGATTACCGCGACGGATACCGCCAAGGTGCCCAATACCTCGGCCACGGCGGCCTCATCCGGCAGTGATCTGAACGGGATGGCGGTGAAGGCGGCCTGTGACACGATCCGGGACCGAATGGCGGCGTTTTTCGCCGAGCGGCATCAGGTGGAGGCCGGGGCGGTTCGGTTTGAGGGTGGTCAGGTTTATGTGGGCGACGCGGTTTACAGTTTTTCTGAGGCCGCCAGCCAAGCCTATATGGGGCGGATCAGCCTGTCGGCGACCGGGTTTTACAAGACGCCCAAGGTGGATTGGGACCGGATCAAGGGACAGGGGCGGCCGTTTTTCTATTTTGCCTATGGCGCGTCGGTGACCGAGGTAGCGGTGGATACCGCGACCGGCGAGAACCGGATTTTGCGCTGTGATATTTTGCATGATGCGGGGGCGTCGTTGAACCCGGCGCTGGATATTGGTCAGGTTGAGGGTGCCTATGTTCAGGGGGCGGGTTGGCTGACCACCGAGGAATTGGTCTGGGACGATGCGGGGCGTTTGCGCACCCATGCGCCATCGACCTACAAGATCCCAGCCTGTTCGGACCGACCCGACGTGTTCAATGTGGCGTTGTGGGACGGGCAGAATCGAGAAGAGACGATTTACCGCTCCAAAGCGGTGGGCGAGCCGCCGTTTATGCTGGGGATTTCGGCGTTTCTGGCGCTGAGCGATGCGGTGGCGGCCTGTGGCAGCACCTATCCGGCGCTGGATGCGCCAGCCACGGCAGAGCGGGTCTGGGCCGCGATTAGGCGGGTGCGGGATGGGGTTTGATGTTGACGCATTGCGCGCGGCGGTCCTGCGGAAGGGCCGAGTGGTTCGGGTGGTGATAGCCGGATTGCGCGGGTCCAGCCCGCGCGAGGTGGGGGCTGCGATGTTGGTTTGGGACGGCGGCCAATCGGGGACCATTGGCGGCGGCGCGTTGGAGTTTGAGGCGGCAGAGGCAGCGCGGGGCCAGGACGTTACGGCCAGGCTGAGTCAGCATGCGCTGGGGCCTGATCTGGGGCAGTGTTGCGGCGGCGCGGTGACGCTGTTGAGTGAGGTTTACGATCTAGCGGCGGTGGATCGTCTGGACGGGGATGTGGTGGCGCGCGCCGTTGGGGCGCGGGCATTGCCGCTGTCGGTCGGGCGGCTGTTGGCGCAGGCGCGCGGGCAAGGTGTGCAGCCTGTGGCGCAATTGCTGGATGGCTGGATGATTGAACCGGTGCACTGGCCTGCGCGCAAGGTTTGGATATGGGGTGCCGGGCATGTGGGGCGCGCACTGGTCGATGTGCTGGCGCCGATGCCGGATATAGCGATCACCTGGGTTGATACCGCGCCAGAGCGGTTCCCCGAAGTGGTGCCGGACGGGGTAACGGTTGTGCCTGCGGTCCATCCGGCAGATCTGGTGCAACATGCCCCAGTCGGTGCGGAACATCTGGTGCTGACCTATTCGCATGCGCTGGATCTGGAGCTGTGCCACCGGTTGTTGGCGCATGATTTTGCCTTTGCCGGGCTGATCGGGTCGGCCACGAAAAAAGCGCGATTTCGGTCTCGGCTGGCAGCACTTGGCCACGGGGCAGAGCGGATCGGGCGGATCACTTGCCCGATTGGCGAGCCGGGTTTGGGCAAACACCCGCAGATGATCGCGGTTGGGGTGGCGACAGCGATGCTGCGCCCTGCCCTGCAACACATCAATAAAAAGGACGTATCCGCGTGACAGTTCCCCTTTTGAGTCTGCAAGGCCTGACCAAGGCCTATCCCGGTGTGGTTGCCAACAACAATGTGTCGTTTGATATCGGCGAGGGCGAGGTTCACGCGCTGCTGGGGGAAAACGGTGCCGGGAAATCGACGCTGGTCAAGATGATCTATGGGCTGGTGAAACCCGATAGCGGCGTGATGCTGCTGCGCGGGCAGCCGTTTACCCCGACAGAGCCGCGCGCCGCAAGGGCTGACGGGGTTGCCATGGTGTTCCAGCATTTCTCGCTGTTTGACGCGCTGGACGTGGCCGAGAATATCGCGTTGGGGATGGAGAACCCACCTGTGATGCGCGATCTGGCGACACGTATCCGCGAAGTGTCAGAGGCCTATGGCTTGCCGCTGGATCCGTTTCGCAGGGTTGGTGATCTGTCGGCCGGGGAACGTCAGCGAGTCGAGATTATTCGCTGTTTGTTGCAGGATCCCAAGTTGCTGATCATGGACGAGCCGACCAGTGTTCTGACACCGCAAGAGGTGCAGATTTTGTTTCAGACCCTGCGCAAATTGCAGTCCGAGGGCACGTCGATCCTGTATATTTCGCACAAGCTGGAAGAAATCCGCGCCTTGTGTGATCACGCCACGGTTTTGCGGCTGGGCGAGAATGTGGGTGAATGTACCCCGGCAGAGACCTCGGCGCGCGAAATGGCCGAGTTGATGGTGGGTGATACGCTGCAAACGCCAGAGCGGTCGGGGCGCACATTGGGCGAGGTGGCGCTGGATATCAGCGGCTTGTCAGTGCCGTCGCCATCAGAATTTGGCACCGCGCTGAAGAATGTGCATATGACTGTGAAACAGGGCGAGGTTCTGGGCATTGGCGGGGTTGCCGGCAACGGGCAGGACGAATTGCTGGGCGTGTTGTCGGGTGAGATTTTGACCGACGGTGACGCGGTGAAGCTGAACGGGCAGCCCGTCGGGCGGTTGGGGCCAACGGCGCGGCGCAAGCTGGGGCTTTTGACGGCCCCGGAAGAACGGCTGGGCCATGCGGCGGCGCCGGATATGAGCCTGACCGAGAACGCGTTGCTGACCGGATCGGTGCGCGAAGGGTTAGAGTCGCGCGGATTTTTGAAATGGGGCGCGGCGCAGGCGTTTGCCGAGAGGATCATCGCAGAGTTTGATGTGCGCACGCCCGGTCCTGGCAATGCGGCGCGGTCGCTGTCGGGCGGGAATTTGCAGAAATTCGTGATTGGTCGCGAAGTATTGCAACGCCCAGAGGTGTTAGTGGTGAACCAGCCGACCTGGGGCGTGGATGCGGCGGCGGCCGCGGCGATCCGGCAGTCAATTCTGGATTTGGCCACGGGCGGCTGCGCGGTGGTGTGTATCAGTCAGGATCTGGACGAGCTGATGGAGATTTCTGACAAGTTTGCGGCGTTGAACGAGGGGCGCCTGAGTGCGCCGCGCGACACCACGGGTCTGACTGTGGACGAGATTGGGTTGATGATGGGCGGGGCCCATGGCATGGAGGTGGCGCATGTTTGATTTGGCGCGAACAAGAGATTTCATGCCTCCGGCGGGAGTATTTTTCACAAGA
>JBLINN010000039.1:0-18477 GCA_047639325.1 Paracoccaceae bacterium
CACATTTGCAGGTAAATGGACCATCTGGAAGGCCGCAATGGACGCCGCCCAGATGGAAAAGGCAAAGTTGGACGCGTTGATCAAGGATGGCGAAGGGTCGATCGCGCTACTTGATATGTTGGAAGGGGCGACAACCGACGGCGAAAGCCGATTGGCCCGCAGCACCGGCATGGTCAAGGATGGTGTCGACGCGGCCACCACCATCGCAACCGAGGTCAAAGCCGCCATCGAGGCCGCGCTGGCCCAGGCAAAACGCCATGCGGACGGTTTGGGTGACATTGACGCCACCGGATTGCGCACGGCCTATCTTGCGCTTGCCGGTCACGACCTGGCGGATCGGGCGACGGTCCGGTTGGGCAAGTTGAGCGAACAGATCAAGGCCATCGAAGAGGCCGAAGCAGGGACAGATATCGCGCCTCTGGTCGCGGCGGCCTCGACGGGAATTCTGGACGCCGAAACGGTTCTGGCCGGGCATAAACTGGCCAAGGACACCAACAAGCGTCTGATGGACCGGCTGGTGGCGGCAGGGTCCCACGCGGCCAGCGACGCGCTGTCGTCGCGGATAGAAACCCTGAAAAGGACACTGGGTCTGGGGATGGCCGCCAGCAAGATCGAAAGCTTTGATCAGGCGTCCATAATGTTCGATTCCATCATGGCTGATATCCGTCAGCTAGAAGATGATCTGGACGAATGCGAGGCCTACCGCACGGAACGCGCTGTTGTGCAGGCGCAACGGGTTGTCCTGGCCGCCCACAAGGGCAAGTTTGCGATCACCGATGAAATCGAATGGATCGACAAGCTGACCGGAATTGCCGACGAATCCGCCAAATCCGAAGATTTCGAAGATGCGCGGCGCCTGATGCGTGACGCTGATACAATGGCGCTGGCGGCCAAGCTAAAGGCCGGAATGACCGCCAATAACCCACCCTCTGAGGATGACATCAAGAGACTTGTTGCGATGGAAGGCGGCGGCAAATATCTGGACGATATGGTGAAGGATCTGGATGATCGGATGCAGATCGAAGTCATGGAAATGGCGTTCGAGGCGCGGTTTGGCGTCGACCTCAAGAACTTTACCAAGGGAACGGCGGTCGTCGATGACGAGGTGGTCGCCACGCCCGAAATCAGTCTTGCTGACAAGAAAAAACGCGGGCCAAACGTCAAGCGCCTGTACGAACTTTGCGCCGAAGCACCGGATAATCTGACCATAGACAACCCTTTCCTGAACGAAATCAATCGCCACAGCGAAAAGGAAACCTCAACGATCAGCAACAAGCGCGGCTCGTATTACGACGGGGAAAAACGCCAGATCGTTCTAAGCTGCGGCAGCGCCAACCGGCGCGAAAGCGCGTCTTTGGCCGATCCGACGGAACTGCCCGATATTGATGCGGATTCACAACCTGTTGCCGGCAAGGAAACCAATTATTTCAACTGGACCTCGCAGCACGAAGTTGCGCATGCCATTGACGATCAACAGCAGTTCATGAAGGGAAAATCCGGGGATGCCGCTTATGGCGGATGGAAGGAACATGGGGCTGACATTGGCGCAATCGCCGATGTCATCGCCAAGGAATACAAATACGACAAAGATTATGTGGCCGAGTTGATGATGGGAAATAGCAGCCCGTCCAAGCCCGAACCCGAAGGCGATACCCATCCCGATGTGTGGGAAGAAGCCCGTCGCATGGTGCACAAGTGGTATAGTGTGGTCAACGAGGACGCCAGCATGTGGGGAAATGGAGCTGCCTGCGCCGTTTACGCCTTTGGCGGAGAAAAGCGGATTTACCACGAAGCCTATGGCGGGGATTGGGTCAGCTATTTGCAGGCGGCCCGTACAAAGGGCGTTACTGGCTATCAGTTCCGCGCGCCCGGCGAATGGTTTTCAGAGCTTTACGCCGCCTACACCACCGAAAAAATGAACCCAAGTCACCCGGCCGCCAAATGGCTGGAAAAGCTCTTGGATTAACGGAAGGATTGATATGTCCCTGTTTCAAACGATTTCCGTAACCTGCCCGCATTGCGGTACCCAACAGGCGTTTGACGCCGTGTATTCGGTGAACGCCGACCGCAGGGCCGATTTGCGCGATGAAATCCTTGAGGACTCGTTTCAGTTTGAAACCTGCGAAAGCTGTAACGAACAGTTCCGCCTTGATCCGATGTTTGTCTATCTTGATATCGGGCGCGGTCAGTGGATTTCCGCCAAACCGCTTGCGGCGCTGGGCGACTGGCCACAAGAGCAAGACACCGCCGCCAGTTTGATGGCCGAGTCTTACGGTGCTGCGGCCTCGGCCCCTGCGCGGGCGGTGGGCGACGGGCTGAGTGCCCGCGTGACCTTTGGCTGGCCTGCGCTGCGCGAAAAGATTGTCGTCAACGCGGCGGGGTTGGACGATGTTGCGCTAGAGCTGACCAAGGCGGCGTTGATGCGCACCCAGGAGGACCTGCCGCTGACCACAGGGCGCGAATTGCGGCTGGTGTCGGTGGCTGATGATGTGATGACCATCGTGTTGGTGGATGCGCAAAGCGAGGCGGTGATCGAATCGATGGATCTGCCAATCGGGTTCTACAGTCACATCGCGGTCAGTGTCGCCGATTTTGGCAACAGCGCGATCACCCTCGCCGATGGCCCGTTTGTGGATGTGCAAAAGCTGTATATCGGCGACCCTGACGCGCCTGCGGATGATCTGCAATCGGGGGTGGAAGCAGAGCCAGAGGCCGCCGCTTAGGCGATTTTATCCGCGCCAACCACTTGCGGACTTTGGTCCGCGGCGGGGGCCGTCCGCCGCGTACGGCATTTCCCCCCTTGCGGTTCTCGCTGCGATCCGCTGAGTTGTCAGGACGCTTTTGGACCTGCAACCCGGAAAGACCTGTCCTTTGACCCTTCGTTTCTTTTCTGACAAGCGCCGCCCGGTCCATATGGGCCCGTTTCCACTGGAACGGCTGACGCGCGGCGCGATGCCCGATCTTGGCGCAGTTCCACCCTTTCGCCCGCTTAGTTTTTCGCGCCCCGAGGCACCGCACTCCATCGTCAACGCGATGGGCGAATATCAGGCGATGATGGATGCGATCCGCGACGGGTTGGTGAACAAGGCGCGCGCTGGCTGTCCGGACGACCCGCAGAACCGGGCGCGGCATCTAAAAGCGTTTGGCTATTTTTCGGACGCGGCGATGGTGGGCATCGCGCAATTACCCGCCTCGGCGCGGCTGGGGCATCCGGTGCGCAACCCCGATATCGACCGGCTGGCCGAAGACCTTCGCACCCGCCAGACCAAGACACTGGCCTCTGGCATCGACATGATCATGGCCGATCTCAAAGACTCGATGCAGGCGCCGCCCAGTACCATTGATGCCCATACCCACGCGCTGGTTTTCCTTTATGATATGCCCCGCGATCCGCGACCGGATGAGCCGGGCACAGATTGGTTGCAGGACGCCCAAGCGCATCGTGCCTGTCTGCGCGCCACCGAAACCGCCGTGGTGTTGGCCAATTACATCCGCCTTCTGGGCTGGAACGCTAAGGCGCATACCGCGACCAGTACGGATGTTGACCTGAACCAACTGACCGTTGCCGCCGGGTTGGCCACAGTTGACGGCGGCGGGCTGGTGGCGCCCTATCTGGGCGACCGGTTTGGCGTGGCGGTTGTGACCACCGACTTTGAGATGACCCCCGATGCGCCTTTGGCCCCGCCAGAGCAACAACCGTGGTTTCACACCAAAGGCCCGGCCTGGTGGCTGGGCGCGGGGTTTGCCAAATCGGCGCTGAATATGGACCCGTTTGCCAAACGCGATTTTATCGATGGGCCGCATCCGTTCGAGACGCTGAAACGGGTCGACACCCCCACCACCTATATCGACGAGGCGCGCGTCGCCCGGGTGCCCAAACGCGCCGACATGTTCGCGCGGGCGCAATTCGGCGATCTGGGCAAACCGGTGCAAGACGGCGCCAAGGGCGGGCATTATGCCCGCAAGGCGGCCCCGTCGATGGCGCAGCGGCGGATGCTGGGGGCGTTTGTATTGTTGCAGGACGGTGTGCCCAATGACGGCCCAGGCCCCAGCGACGCCGCGCGCAATGCCGCCAATCTGAAAGCGGCCAGCTATTTCATGGGCATTGACGCGGTAGGCCTGTCGCGCTGTCCCGAATGGACCTGGTACAGCCATGATGTCACCGGCGACGTGCTGAACCCGCCGCATGATCAGGCGATTAGCATGATCATCGACCAAGGCTTTGAAACCATGGAGGGCGCGTCGGGCGACGACTGGATTTCTGTGTCGCAATCGATGCGCGCCTATCTGCGGTTTTCGCTGTTGGGCGGGGTGATTGCCCAGCAAATCCGCAATCTGGGGTATAAAGCAAAGGCGCATTCGGTGATGGATGGCGAGGTGCTGCAACCGCCGCTGCTGCTGCTATCGGGCTTGGGCGAAGTCAGCCGCATTGGCGAGGTGATCCTGAACCCGTTCTTGGGCCCGCGCCTGAAATCGGGCGTGGTGACCACCGATATGCCGATGACCCACGACAAGCCGATCGATTTCGGGCTGCAGAGCTTTTGCGAATCTTGCAATAAATGCGCCCGCGAATGCCCGTCAGGGGCAATAACCGCCGGGCCAAAGCTGATGTTCAATGGCTATGAGATTTGGAAGTCCGACAGCCAGAAATGCGCCACCTACCGGATCACCACACCGGGCGGCGCGATGTGCGGACGCTGCATGAAAACCTGCCCGTGGAACCTGGAAGGGTTGTTTGCCGAAAAACCGTTCCGTTGGGCGGCGATGAACTGGCCCAAGGCCGCGCCTGCGCTGGCCAAGCTGGACGATATCGCGGGCCGTGGTGGGCTGAACCCCATCAAGAAATGGTGGTGGGACCTGGAACTGGAGGCCGATGGTGGATACCGCCCCACCCAACATCCGGTGAATGAACGCGACCTGCAGACCTATCTGAAACTGAAATACGCAGATCAGACACTGGCGGTTTACCCCGCCCCGATCGCGCCGCATCCTTGGCCCTATCCGTTCCCGATGGACCGCGAGGCGGGGATCGAGGCGTATCAGACGATGATCACCGCCGAAGAGTATCAAAGCCGCCGCGCCAAGGGAGAAACCGGCGCGTGGGATCATGTCTATGATGCGGGCGGGCAAAGCCCGGTGGTGCGGGTTCAGATCACGCAAGCGCTGGCAATGTGCCCGGATATCACCAAATATGAATTGCGCAGTCTGGATGGGTCGGACCTGCCGGAATGGAGTGCGGGGGCACATCTGGACATCGTGGTCGCGCCGGAATTCTTGCGGCAATATTCGATGTCGGGCAATCCGGCGGACCGGTCGGTCTATCAGGTGGGGGTGTTGCGCGAGGATACGGGCCGGGGTGGATCGGCCCTGTTGCACCGGATTTTCAGCGAAGGGCGCAAGGTGTTCATCTCGCGGCCTATCAATCACTTTCCCCTGGACGAGACCGCCAGCCGCAGCTTTCTGATGGGTGGCGGCATCGGCATCACCCCGATGATCGCCATGGCGCATCGGTTGCACGCGATTGGCGCAGAGTTTGAACTGCATTATTCGCTGCCCGGACGCGGGCAGGCCGGGTATCTGGATGATCTGGTGAACGCCCCTTGGGCGGATCACGTTTTTCTGCATGTTTCAGACGAAGGCAGCCGGGCCGATCTGGATGTCGTTCTGGCAGGCTGTCGCGATGGCTGGCATGTCTATACCTGCGGGCCGGATCGCTACATGACGGGCGTGTTGGACGCGGCCACTCGGCAGGGTTTCCCGGAAGAGGCGCGGCATCTTGAATATTTCTCGGTTCCCGAATTGCCCGCCTATGAAAACCACGACTTTACCCTACGGCTGAAAGGCGGGCGCGATTTGCTGGTGCCTGCGGATCAAACGGCCACTGATGTGTTGGCCGAAAACGGTATTCATGTGGATGTGAAATGTTCGGACGGGATCTGCGGTGTGTGCAAATGCGGGCTGGTGTCGGGCGACGTGGAACATCGGGATTTTGTGCTGTCAAAGGCGCAGCGGCAGAACAACATCATCCTGTGCCAGTCCCGCGCTGCCGACGCGGGCGGGGTGGTTGAGATCGATTTGTAACGATCTACTCCGCGAACGGATCGGTTTTGCCACTGCCAGAGGTGGCAAACGGGTCTGCCTGCGATGACAGGGCCTCGAAATAGGACCGCTTACAGGTGATCACCTCGTCAAAGGCCCGGCGGGATCCGCGTAGGGTAAAGCGACCCAGAAGGGTGCCGTTGAATGTCCATTCCATCTTGGTTTCGCGTTGGAATTCGTTGATGAACAGATCGGCTTCGTCCGAATGGGCGTCGATCATGATGTTCAGACCGGGATGGCCATCAACCTGGATGCCGCCCATTTTCAGGGTCCAGGGGGATTCATTACCAAAGCGCAGCTTGATCAAATATTCCTTGCCCGCCTCGATCGACGTTCAGCGTTGATCCAGCAAGGTGACATCCAGCATCAATTCGCTGTCGGTATTGTCAAACCCGATGAAAAACGCCGAGTCGTCTTCGAAGACTGCAAAGGCCTGACAGCCGAACGATCCGGGGTAAAACGAGATATCCCAGCCCCCACGGTTTTCCAGTCGATGGTGTCTGCACCTGCGCTGGTGCAGATAAAGCCCGCGAGGGCGATGGCCGTGGCGGCCCAAAGAGATACCGTGCGGCTTGCCATGCCTGCCTCCGTGTCGTCATTTTAGGTAAGTATAAGGGGTTTTCCCGGCCTGCCAACTGTTGGTGGCGCAAAGGGGCGGGCGACATCCCGGGGCGCATCGGTTGACAGAGTCTGCCACCCCGGTCATGCCCGGCTGCGCGGGGCGGCGTGAACGGGCAAAGGGGATCGCGATGGGCGGTTGGACGGAATTTATCAGTGCATTGGTGGTTTTTCTGCTGAGCCACATGATCCCGGTGCGCCCGCCGATGCGGCCCCTGCTGATCCGGGCCTTGGGGCTGCGGGGGTATTTTTTGGGCTACAGTCTGCTGTCGGTTCTGGTTCTGGTGTGGATGATCGTGGCCGCCGGGCGGGCGCCCTATGTGGAGGTGATCCCACCGCTAGAGATGTTCCGCTGGGGGCCGCTGATAGTGATGCCGGTGGTGTGCGTGCTGGCCGTGGCCGGGATCAGCAGTGTTAATCCGCTATCGTTTGGCGGGTTGGGGCGCGGGGCGTTTGACCCGACGCGGCCCGGGATACTGGCGGTGTCGCGCCATCCGTTATTGCTGGCGCTGTTGATCTGGTCGCTGGTTCATCTGCTGACCAACGGTGATCTGGCGCATGTTTTGCTGTTTGGCATGTTCGCGGGTTTTGCCGGGATCGGCATGGCGCTGATCGACCGGCGCAAACGGCGGGAATTAGGGCCGGAGGTTTGGCAGGGGATGGCACAGAACACGGCGCGCTTGTCGCTATCGGGTGAGGGCCGGGTGCGGTTGGGTCTATGGCAATGGGGGGTGAGTGCCGGGGTGTTTGCGGTGCTGCTGTGGGCGCATTTGCTGGTGATAGGGGTGTCGCCATTGCCTTAGGTCGGCGACCCGGACTTTTGGGAAAGTATTGTAAATAATTGGTAAGTTTTCGTAAAGGTGCGCAGAATGCACACCCAACGAATGGTGGTCTGGGCCTTGTTGGGACAGTGGTTGATCTGTGGGCTGAGACTGGCCAGCGCGGGTGGGGTCGTGGGGATACGTGGCACAGACGTGAGCCAGATCAAAGACGAAGGCGAAGGGAGCGGTTACGGCAGGCATCAGTTGTGCCCGGATACGCGCGGATGGAGAAATCTGCGGTTTCATTTCGGGGGCGATCATCTGGCTGGTGCGGTGGGAAAGGGAAGTGGCATGGCGACTGAGGCTCTGACGGTGGCGACCGCCTGTGGATGTGATGACAGGGATCTGGTGGCGCCTTTGATGCCGGTGCAGGCGGCATTGGCGGCGGGGCTGGCCTTGGTCGATCCGGTTTTCCAGACACAAGAGCTTGACCTGATCGCGGCCCGGGGGCGGGTGTTGGCCCGACCAGTGCGCGCGCGTGCAGATATGCCGGGGTTTGATAATTCGGGGATGGATGGCTATGCGCTGTGCGTCGGTGATGCCGGGGATGGGGCAGGGGCCGGGAAAAGCGGGCCATTGGTGTTACCGGTGCAGGGCGTAAGTGCGGCGGGCAGTGCGGTGGCTGATCTGGCGCCTGGGACAGCGATGCGCATTTATACCGGTGCGCCGGTGCCGCAAGGGGCGGATGCGGTGGTGATGCAAGAACGGACAGAGCTGCGGGGGGACGGTATCGCGGTGCTGAGCCTGCCAAAACCGGGCGAGAATATTCGCCGTCGGGGCGAGGATATCGAGCGCAATGACGTGGTTCTGGAGGCCGGTCAGGTGATGGGGGCAAGGGCGATTGCCGCCTGTGCCGGGGCCGGTGTCGGGCGGGTTGATGTCTGGCGCAAGCTGCGTGTGGCGCTGTTGCTGACCGGGGATGAGCTGACCCCCGCAGGGGTCCCGCTGGACAGTGGAGCGATCTGGGACGTGAACACGCCGATGC
This sequence comes from Paracoccaceae bacterium, assembly GCA_047639325.1. Classification (GTDB taxonomy): domain Bacteria; phylum Pseudomonadota; class Alphaproteobacteria; order Rhodobacterales; family Rhodobacteraceae; genus NVQY01. The sequence goes on from JBLINN010000039.1 coordinate 8,524, forward strand.
TGCGCGCGATGATTGCGAGCGAGCGGACCGAGATTACCGCTATCCATCAAGTGGCGGATGATCTGGCGACGATGACGGCGGCGCTGGATAGCTTGGCGGGCAAGGTGGACCTGATCGTCACCTCTGGCGGGGTGTCGGTGGGGGATCGGGACCATGTGAAACCGGCACTGTACGATCTAGGGGCGCAAGTGGCGGTCAGCGGCGTGGCGATCAAACCGGGCAAACCTGTGACCCTGTCACGCCTGCGCGAAACGATTGTGGTTAGCCTGCCGGGCAATCCGGTGTCGGCTTATGTGACATGGGTGGTTTTTGGCGCGCCGCTGGTGGCACGTTTGGCCGGGGGGGGGCAGAATGGGCCAAGGCGGCGCTTTGTGCGGGCCGACGCGCCATTGCGCCACAAGCCGGGGCGGGACGAGTTTCGCCCGGCGCGGATCACCGGCTATGGCAGCGATGGGCTGGAGGTGGTATCCACAGGCACCGCAACCCATTCCGCGCAGCTGGCGCCGCTGGCGACGGCGGATGGGGTAGTGGTGATCCCGGGTGAAAGGGATTGTCTGGAGATGGGCGATCTGGTGGAATTCCTGCCGTTCGAGGCATGACGAAGAAGAAGGAAACAGCGATGCATCTGGCCTATGTGATGACCGAAAAACGTGGGATGACCGACCAATTGCTCAGCGCATTTGCCGGTCGGCTTCTGGGGCGTGGGGCCTGTTTGGCCGGGGTGGCGCAGACCAATACCGAATGTGTCGATAGCCACCTGTGCGATATGGATCTGCAGGTGCTGCCGGACGGGCCGATTATCCGGATCTCGCAATCTCTGGGGACGGGGGCCAGAGGCTGCCGGCTGGATCCGTCGGCGCTGGAACAGGCGGTGGCGCTGGTCACGGCGAGCCTAGACAAGGGGCCGCAATTGCTGATCGTTAACAAATTCGGCAAACACGAGGCCGAGGGGCGCGGGTTTCGCCCGGTGATCGGCGATGCGCTGACGCGCGGCATTCCAGTGCTGGCCGGGGTGAACGGCGCCAATCACGATGCGTTTCTGGAGTTTTCCGAAGGCATGGGGCAACGGTTGCAAGCCGATCAAGGTGATCTGGATCGGTGGTTTTCTGAGGTGGAAAAAGAGCTCACCGCGGTGGCCTGACCCATCTGCCGCGGTCCGTAGGGTGTGCTTTTAGCGCACCTTTGCCCGCGGCGTTGAAGGTGCGCTAAAAGCACACCCTACGGCGTTGTTCACAAGGGTTACGCGTCGGCAAGGACGTGATCGTCCATCAATTCCTTCCACCGGTGGCAGGCCACGTCGTGTTCCTTGCCGGAATGTTCCAGTTTAGGTTCATCCTTGCGGCAGATGTCGATGGCAAACGGACAGCGGGTCTGAAATTTGCAGCCCGGCGGTGGGTTGGTAGGTGAAGGGATTTCGCCCTCGAGCTTTTGCGCTTTGCCGCGATCATCCGGGTCCAGTGACGGGATCGCCGACAACAGTGCCTTGGTATAGGGATGGCGCGGGGCGGCAAATAATTCGCGGGTTGGCGCGGTTTCTACCAATCGTCCCAGATACATCACCGCCACATGGTCACAGACATGTGCCACCACCGACAGGTCGTGGCTGATGAACAGGAATGTCAGCCCCATATCTTCTTGAATGGCCTTCAGCAGGTTCAGAACATCCGCCTGGATCGACACGTCCAAAGCGGCCACCGATTCATCTGCCACCACAAATTGCGGGCCAGACACCAGCGCGCGGGCAATCGAAATTCGCTGCCGTTGCCCGCCGGAAAACGCATGCGGAAAGCGGCGCAGGTGTTCCAGGTTCAACCGACATTTGGCGGCAATCTCGCGCACGCGGGCATCGGTTTCTTCGCGCGACTTGGTCAGGCCCATCACCTCAAGCGGTTCGGCGATGATATCGCGCACCGTCATCCGTGGGCTCAGCGCAGCGTATGGATCCTGAAAGATCAGCTGGGCGCGTTTGCGGTAATCCTTCAGGCCAGCGTCATTCAGCGTTGGCAGATCATAGTGCACCTCGCCATCGTCATAATCGATTGACCCCCGGGTGATTGGCGCCGCCCGCAGCAGGGCACGGCCCAGCGTTGTCTTGCCAGAGCCAGATTCGCCCACCAGCCCGTAAAAGCTGCCTTTTTCGATGTCTATATTCACGCCCTCAACGGCGCGAACCACCGGTTTGGGGCCGAATATGCCGCCGCGCAGCGGGTAATGCACCGACAAGTCGCGGGCGCGCATCAGTGGTTTATCGGTCATGTCGCGGCCCCCCGGGTTTGCGCCGCCAGATGGCAGGCGACCTGATGGGTTGGAGTGACTTTGGTAAAGCCGGGAATTTCTGTGGAACAGACATCGCCGACAACCTTTGAACAGCGGGTGTTGAACACACATCCCGGCGGGCGTTCCAGCGGCGACGGGATGTCGCCCGGGATCGGTTTTAACGGCGTGTCCAGATCATCCAGCGATGGCAACGCCGCCAGTAGCCCTTGGGTATAGGGATGCGCCGCTGTGCGGATGACTTCGCGCACCGGGCCCTGTTCCACCAGCCGCCCCAGATACATCACCGCCACATGGTCGGCGGTCTGGGCGATCACCCCAAGGTCATGGGTGATAAAGACGATACCCATGCCGAATTCATCCACCAGATCCTTCATCAGGTCGATCACCTGCGCCTGAATGGTCACATCCAGCGCCGTAGTCGGTTCATCCGCGATCAGCAGCTTGGGTTTGGTCGACAGTGCCATGGCGATCATCGCGCGTTGGCGCATGCCCCCCGACAGTTCAAACGCAAATTGTCTAAACCGGGTGGAGGCATCGGAAATCCCGACGCGGTCCAGCATTTCGATCGACACTTCCTTGGATTGCTTGGCCGTCATCCCGGTGTGGATCAGTAATTGTTCCACCATCTGGTCGCCGATGGAAATCGCCGGGGCAAAGCTGGCCATTGGTTCCTGAAAGATCATCGAGATCGCACCACCGCGCACCACCTGCATCTCTTTCGAGCTTTGCAGCGACATGATGTCGACCGGGCCATCATCCAGATGCAGGGTGATCTTGGTGTCGTCCGAATAGATCGCATTACCGGCGTTCAGTTTCATCAGCGACTTGGCGGTCACGGATTTACCCGAGCCACTTTCACCCACCAGCCCCATGACCTCGCCCGCATCCAGCGAGAACGACACATTGTCCACCGCAGTGATCCGGCCCTCGTCAGTATCAAATTGCAGGGTCAGGTTTTCTACATCCAACAGGCGCGTCATTTCTTGGTATCCGCATAAGGGTCGGCCGCATCACGCAATCCGTCACCGACGAACACAAAAGCCAAAACAAGGGTTATGAAAAAGATCACCGGGATGAAATACCACTGATAGTTCAGAAGAACATCCGCCGATGTCACATTTTGCAGCATCACGCCTAGTGAATTCACCGGGTCTTTCAGGCCAAGCCCAATAAAGCTGAGTGCGGTTTCCGACAGCACCATGTAGGGAAACGAGATCACCAGATCGACGATGATATAGCTGGTGAAACTGGGCAGCAGGTGCTTGCGGATGATATGGGGCGCTGATGCACCGCACAGCTGGGCGGCCAGCACATATTCCTGATTGCGCTCGGTCAGCAAATGGGTGCGCACCCGTCTGGCGAGCGTCGGCCAGCCGATGAACCCCAATATGATCGAGATGAAAAAGAACCGTTCTTCGGCGGACCATGTGTCGGGGATAAACGCCGCCAGTGCCATGAACAGTGGAATGGCGGGCACGGTTCGCACCGTGTCGGTGATCATCTGCAATACGGAATCTATCCAGCCGCCAAAATACCCGGATATCCCCCCGATCAGTAGCGCCAAAATAAAGGCAATGAACACGCCTATGGTCCCCACCGCCATTGAGGTATTGATCGCATGGAAGGTGCGCGAAAAGATGTCTTTGCCGGTGCTATCCGTGCCAAACAGGTGGACATAGCCCACATCTGCGCCAAATAGATGCCGGTCAAACCCTATGCCCAGCAGCGTGTATTTGTCGCCTTTTGGGAACAATACCACATAGCGGCGCGCCTCGCGGTCGGTCTCGGAGATCCAGCGAAAGTTAGTCTTGATCGACCGTTCGCGGGTGGTGGTGTAGATGAACGGGCGGGCGGAAAAGCCGTTTTCATCCCAGAACTTCGGGATTTGCGGCGCACCGTTCAGGTAATCTTTGTCACGTCCGGCAATTGTCGGGTCATAGGGCGTCAGGAACGGGGCAAACAGCCCGGACAGGATCAGGATGATCAACACCCAAGCCCCTACCATGGCGGCCTTTTGTTTTTTGAAACGGGCCCAGATCAATTGCCCCTGCGAGGCGGTGAAATAGGCCTCTTTTAGCTGCTGGTCGACGGCGCTGGCATTGGTGCTGGCATCGGTCATGGCATCTATCCCAGAATACTGCGGCGAACGCGCGGGTCAGTGATGGCCAGAATGACATCCGTGATGAAATTCAGCCCGACGATACTGGCGGTCAGCATGAAAATGATGGCCCCGGCAAGCTGCTGGTCGTTGGACCGGGCCAAGGATTCGATCAACAGGGATCCGGCTTCGGTCAGCGTCAGGATCAGCGCCACAATCGGCAGTTCGTTAAAGATACGGTTCAAATCAAACCCAAGGCTGTTGATGATCGGCCCCAACGCGTGTCGCGCCGGATATCGCCACAGCAATTGTCGCCCCGATACCCCGCGCGCGGCGGCGGCGGTGACATACAGCTTGCCCACCTCGTCCGACATCAAGGCGCGGACCGTCTGGATGGCAAAGGCGGTTGCGGACCAGCCAAGGATGAACACCGGCAGCCAGGCGTGGCCGAGGAAATCCCAGACGCGCGCCCAGGACCAGGCAGCATCGCGGAATTCTTTGGAAAACAGGCCTGTCAGGCTGTCGCCATACATCACTGTCGAAAACAGCATGATCATCAGCGCCAGCAGAAAGTTTGGCAGCGCCAGACCAAGATAGCTGACCAGACGCAAAGAGTTATTCAGGGCGGCATTCTTGGACGTGGCGGCAATGATGCCGACCGGTATTGCGATGATATAGGCCAGTATAAGCGCGGATAGACACAAGCCCAGACTAATCCAGAATTTTTGCCCCAATAGCTGGCTGATATTCAGGCGCAGGATACAGCTGTCGCCGAATTCGCCGCGAAAGGCGTTGACGATCCAGGTGCCCCAGCGCTGCAAATAGGGCTTGTCCAGCCCCAGCCGCACCCTTTCAATCTGGATATCTTCCGGTGTGATCACCGACCCTTGCGAGTTCTTGAAGGCCACGTAGCGTTCGGCGCAATCGCCGGGCACCAGTTCCATCAACGAGAACACCACAAACGACACCAGAACCAGGGTCATGACCGCAAGCGAGGCGCGAACGACAACGAATTTCAAAAATTGAAGCATCAGGTTTCACGCCCCCGGCGGAATATGCATCGGCCATTCGACCGGTTTTTATTGAACCGTGGGCAAGCAGGCCTGCCCACGGTTGGGTTTCAAAATCAGATCAGAGCTGATTATTCGGTCAGGAACCACTGCGATGGCCGGTAGGGATAGGCCCGGTAATACGCATAGGACTGTGTCTTGAACTCGGTAAAGTTCTTCAGGTTGTTGCTGTGATAGATCGGCGCAACCGCCTTGACCGTACCGATGAACAGCAGGTTATCGACAACATTCTGAACCAGACGCGCACCAATGGTGTTGGACTCGTCCGTTCCGACAATCGCCGACTGGAAGGCGTTGATGTCTGTCATCATGTCATAAACCCACTGCGGAGGTTTGACGCCTGACGCCCCGTCTGTATCGACATACTGTCCCCACAACATACCGGATGTGTGGTTAAAGTAGTTGTCGAACGGTGGCTGGAACAGCTCGGAAATACCAAGGATAACCGCCAGCGGCTGGCTCTTGGCGTATGTCGTCACGTCCAGTTGGTTCGACGACGCAGCGGATCGGTATTCGTCCGTTGTGATTTCCTTGACGGTGTTGTCGATGCCAACGTCACGCCAGTTCTGACCAACAAGTTCGACCAGCTTGATCGACGCGCCCTGGGTCGCAACCTGCATGTTCAGCACCAGCTTGTCGCCATTGGGCAATTCGCGCAGGCCGTCGCCATCGACGTCTTTCATGCCGATTTCATCCAGCAGGGCGTTTGCCATGGCCGGATCATACTGCGCATAAGATTGCACCACCTCGTCGCTGACAAACGATGGGGTTGGCGAAAACGCGATATACTGCTGCGGCGTGCCAAGGCCGAAATAGACCACTTCGTTGATCTCGTCACGGTTCATCGCAACCGACATCGCCTGACGGAACTTCAGATTGCCAAACACTTCACGCTTGGCAAGGTCTTCGGATGTCACGTTGAACGAAAAGGTGTTTAGCGCAATCTCGGGGCGCAGATCGACAGTAAAGTTACCCTTTTCCTGGTTTTCCAGAAGCAGCGGCGCGTAGTCAAGGTTCAGCGACTGAGACTTATAGTCAACTTCCGAGTTGACGAGTTTCAGCAGGCGGACCTCACTTTCGCCAACAAACAATTCGTCCTGTTCGTTGATGTAAGGCAGCTGGTTACCGGCGGTATCAACCTGAAAGAAATACGGGTTGGCGACCAGATGGCGGCCTTCGGTATTTTCCGAAACGATGATGTGGCTTTCCAGCGTTGGCACGGTATCTGCGGGCATACCTGCAACCAGATCGGGATGCGACAACATCGGCGTGGGTGTATCCATCCAGTCCGAGTTGCCATAATAAGCCTTGATCGCGGCATAGCCGTTTTCAAACCCAAGCGCCTTGGCGTTGGCGTCGGCATTGGGGTCGATATCCGGGTGGAATTGCCCCAGGAATGCGTAGGGCTGAAAGCCTTGCGCATAGTGGTTGGCAAAATGCGACAGCAGACCAGGCTTGGGCGAAGGCAGGTTGAATTGCACGGTTTGTGCGTCTACAACCACAACGTCCATCTCTTCGCCGCCAACCAGAACGTAATCCTTGGGCTTTTCGCGGACATTGCTGTCGGTTGCCAGATTATCGTACCAGAATTTGACATCGCGCGCGCCGAAATCCGACCCGTCAGACCATTTGTGGCCCTTGCGCAGGTGGAATGTCAGCTGGGTGAAATCGTCGTTCCATTCCCAGCTTTTGGCGACGTTTGGCACGATGGTTTGCAGATCGTCCGAATAGCGCGCCAGATTAACGTGGCGGGTCGACATAAAGTCGGACGTGCCGGCCTCGGTGGCGTTGGACAGGGCATCAAGCGTGCCGCCATAGGTGCCGATGGCATCGTAGGGCGTCAAAATCAGCGGCTCGGCGGGCAGACGATCGGCCAAGGCAGGCAGATCGCCATTACCGCGAATCCGCGCGTTCAGGTCAGCCATCGCCGGGTTGCAGGAAAATTCGATTTTACAGTTGGCGTTGGCCTCATAGGTGGCCAGTTCGTACTGCTGCGGAAACGCGCCGGGCGCGATGCCCTGCATATCCGCAAGGGTAATGCCGGGACATCCTGCATTGGCAGCCCCCGCAAGTGCGCCAAGCGCGACCCCGGTCAGTAGAAGATTCTTCATCCTAATTACTCCCTGTTTTCATTATTATGGACGTTCGTTTACGCAAACAGACCTGCAGACCAGTGACGGGCGCAAGTCAAAAGTATCTTAGTGGTATCAGGCGTTTCCTGAACTTTTTGTGACCCTTTCATTAGGCATGTGCGATTCCGGCGCGGCAGCCGCAAAAATATGCGGTGCTGTTCTTTGACGAATGATCCGAAAATTCACACACTATCCCCATTGCCTTGTCAGGTTGCGACCTGACCTGACCCACGGCATCACCCAGGAAGACACCGTAAGTCGCATATTCGCCTAACACTGGAGTTCGAATGCCGATGCGTCAACGAAAAACACGCAGGCCTCCACAATGAGCCGGGGCCGGCGCTGGAAATTTCGGCAATAAGAACCGCCAGTTGCCGCTTTTTACCGCCATTCGGACACAAGGCGACTTACCGGGCCGGTAACGGCGGGATGTCCTAAAAGCCGCCCGGTGAAATCCGGTGAAACACCCGGTGAAATCCGGTGAAATCCGGTGAAACCAGGTGAAAGGGCATGAAAACAGGGTGAATCAAAAAAGGCCCCCGATCTCTCGGAGGCTTTTGAATGGGGTGATCCGCAAGATTAAATGAGGGCGAACGGGTCTTCGATGATATAATCACCAGTCTGAAAATCGGACACTTCGGCGCCTTTGACCAGCACCCAGTTATCCGCATCAACCTTGAACCGGACCCCCCCGGCCAGTTGCTGCACCACGATATCACCGCCAGAAAAATCCAGCGCGCGCGCGGCGACGCCCATGTCCAGCGTATCGACGCCAAACTGAAAGTCGGTGATCACATCATGACCAAAATCGACATTGTAGAAAATGAACTGATCCGCCCCGGCACCACCGGTCATTTTGTCATTGCCTTCGCTGTCAAACATCCGGTCATTGCCGCCGCCGCCATTTTTGGTGTTGTTGCTTTTGTTGCCTTCCCACAGGTAGTCAGGCTCGACGATGAAACGGCCCTGAATAGAGGCGACATGGCTGAATTGAACCGTGGCGTCATCCTTGAAGGTCAAAAACAGATTGCCGTTTTTCAGATAGGTGAATTCAACATCCAGTTGGTTTTCGTTCAGTGTTACATTGGCAGCTTGCGGGCCAACAATGACGTTGCCATTGGCTGACAGCATCGCGAAATAGACGTCGGTGCCATTGGTGGTTGTCGTTCCTTCGCCGGTCCAGACAATCGCAATCAGGCCGTTCTTGGTAAAGGCGACATCAAAGTTTGTGCTTGGGGTTATCCCGCTGATATCGTCGCTGTCTGTGTCAAAGACGATCTTGGGGCCGACCTTCTTGCCTTGATCATTGTATTTCTGGATTACGATCGCGCCATAGGTCTCGAACGAGCCGGGTACAACGGCAACCGGCGCATGGGCCACAACAAACCCGCCATCCGGGTGGGTCTCTATTACTTTGGGGTGAACATTCAAAGGGATGTTACCCAAAGATTTTTCGCCTCCTACTTTGCTGCCGTCGGGGCGGAAAATCTGCAGGAAAGAGCCATCAAGATTGGTTTTTTGCAAGACAACTGCCAGATTGCCATTTGACAACAGCGTGGCCTGCGGGTCCGGGTGGGGAAAGCCAAAAACATCTGGGTTGGCTTCGAAATCAAAGGTTTTTAACAGGTTTCCGGCCTGGTTATAAAACTTACCGACATATTCAATATCCGCGCCACGATCCCGATAGGTGATAAAGACACCGTTTGGTGTTTCGGTGGCACTGACGTTGTCGATCCAGCCACTGTGCAGAATTTCCGGGGTGCCCTGTGCGACGCCGTTTTTGATGAAATCAAAGCGTGTCAGCCGGTCATCGCCGATTAAATTGCCCACGGGCACGTTAATGAATAGCGAAAAACCGCCATCATCCTGTGCGACCAAGTTGGGCAGGCCCATCCGTCCGCCAAGACTGCCAATAGAGGTGAGCCCCAAGGTGATCCCGCTTTTGGGGTCGAAACTGGTCAGAATAAGCGGGCCGCCATTCTAGCCGAAATATGCAGTAATCACCGAGCCGTTGTTCAAGGTGATAGTGGTATGTTCTTCGGCGTTTTGCCCGAGTGAGCCGCTGCTCAATAGTTTTTGTGTTCCTAGAAAACCGACCATTATTCCTGATACTCCTAATGGAATAACCTATGCCAAAATCAGAGCGTGATTATTTTAGCGGCAAAAACTTCTGAAATTCACGTTGCAAAGGCTTATCCCCTTTGATCCGGCAGCACAGGATGTAGTGATACACGGCTTGCCAATCGGAAATGTTCTTGTATTGTTCCATCCATGCCAGCCAGATGGAAAAATGACAGACCGATGTCCCGCCAGGCGTTCGACGCGCATTTTTCCAATGAGGAAGCGTGCGCGCAGCATCTGGCGGACCGACGGTGGC
>JBLINN010000040.1:0-18361 GCA_047639325.1 Paracoccaceae bacterium
GGGCCCGGGGGCCTCTGCCCCGGCCCGTGTTTCGCCTACTTCAGCAATTCGCCTATATGGGCCACGGTTGCCATATCCGTGGCGATCCGCGCGGCGCTGTCATCCGCGCTTTGCCAATAGACCAGTGCACCGGTTTCCTTGGCCACAGCCTGGGCGCGGTCGCTGGCCATGGTTTTGGCCGCCACGGCGATGATCTTGTCGCGCACGTCTTGCGGGGTGTCCTTGGTAACAAACAACCCGTTCCACAACGCGATGTTCAGGGTCGGGTCCAGCTCGCCAATTGCCGGGGCATCGGGCACCAGCGGAATGCGCTGATCGGTGATCGCGGTCAGCACCTTGACGCTGTCCAGACAGGGCAGGATCAGCTGCAAGGTGGTGTTGATCACGTCGGCGTCGCCTGATGCCAGCGTGTTGCAATCCAGCGCGTCGAACGCGGCGTCCGATCCCCACGAAAACCCGGCATTGACCGCAAATGCTTTGGTCACCTGTGTCGGGGTCAGCACGTCGCCGAAATGGCCCAGCGCGACGTCGTTTTCCTTGGCATAGGCGGCCAGTTCTTCCATCGACGAATAGGGCGCGTCGCCGGATGTAGCGATGACAAACGGGTAGGTCAGGAAAATGCCCAGCGGCTCAAACTTGGCCGGGGTCAGGGGCGCGATGTCGATCTGGTGGCCCAGAACTGGCACGCCGATCACAAATGACCCAATGGTGTAGCCATCCGCCGGGGCGTTGGCCACTTCGATGGCACCGGGGAACGGGCCACCGCCGCCGCCGGGCTTGTTCACCACAGCCGCTGCCACGCCGTATTCGGCCTGAAAGTCATCGGCGATCATCCGGGTCAGCACGTCTTCGAGATCGCCGGGGGGCCACGGCACGATAAAGTTGACCGGCTTTTCCGGGTATTCGGCAAACGCCGCGCCCGCGCTTAGCAAGGCCGCACCCAGTGCGCCCACGATCAAGGTGGATGTCTTCATTTCGATCTCCCGGTTTGTATCGGTTCATTATTTGAACCATTGGTTTGTTTTAGATTGACAGCCCATACCTCCATCTGTCAAGAATTTTGCAACTGATGGGGTCGAAAAATCAACAACCCTGATTGGTTCGCCTAATAATTGGAGTTTGGAGCAGATCATGGGGACCGTCACTAAAGCCCTGTCTTTGCTGAATTTATTCACCCGAAATCGGCCCGAAATCGGGCTGAGTGATATCACCCGCTTGTGCGGCATGAACAAGGCAACCGTGTACCGGATGCTTGGCGAATTGCAGGCGCAGGGATTCGTTGAACAGGTGGGGAATGACCGCGCCTATCGTCTGGGCCCCGAAGTTTTGCGTCTGGCGGCCCTGCGCGAAGCCGCCGTGCCGTTGCTGTCTGTGTCGCGCGAGGTTCTGGCCCGGCTGTGCGAGGTGACGGGCGAAACCGCGCATATGTCGCAGGTGCAGGGGGATCGTCTGAACACGTTTAGCTATGCCTATGGCACCCGCCACGCCACCCAGGTGATGATGGAGGATGCCGAGGTTTTGTCGTTCCACGCCACCGGTTCCGGTCTGGCAATTCTGGGCTTTGCGCCCAGCGATTTTGTCGATCGGATCCTTAGCCAGCCGCTGACCGTCCATACCAGCGACACCCAGACCAACCCCGTGCATATCCGCGCCGCGCTGGAAACAGTCCGCCGCACCGGGGTCGCCGAATCGATTGGTGGGTTCGAGGCCGAAGTGCATTCACACGCCGCCCCGATCTTTGGCGCCAACCAGGTCCCGATTGGCGCGCTGGCGGTGGCAGTACCAGTGTCGCGGATGACACCCGCGCTGGCCACGCTGATTCGTAGCGAGCTGATGGATTGCGCGCAGGATCTGACGCAACGCATCGGCGGCTTCCCCCCGCCCAGCTATCCGCAGCAGGTTGCTGCATGAACCGCGCCCTGATCCTTGATTTCGGCGGGGTGATCAGCCGGACCTTGTTCGAAACCCACGACCTGTCCGAAGCCGCGCTGGGCCTGCCCCCGGGCAGCCTGACCTGGCAAGGGCCGTTTGACCCCGACGATGACGCGCTGTGGCGGTCGATGCAGGCGGGTGAGATCAGCGAACGGGGTTACTGGGCGCAGCGAACCGCCGAAGTTGGCGACCTTGCAGGCCGGAACTGGACGCAAATGTCAGATTTTGTGCGTGCCGCGCGCGGGGCTGACCCCGATGCGGTGATCCGCCCGGAGTTTCGCGCCGCTATTGCGCAGGCCAAGGCGGCGGGGGTGCGGCTGGCCATTCTGTCGAATGAGCTGGATTTGTTTTACGGCGCTGATTTCCGCAAAAAGCTGCCGTTTCTCATCGATTTTGAGGTCATTGTGGACGCCACCCATACCGGCATTCTAAAGCCTGATCCGCGCGCCTACCGCGCCTGTCTGGATCAACTGGACCTGCCTGCGGGCGCTTGCGTCTTTGTCGATGACCAGCGCAGCAATGTTGATGGCGCGCGTGCCATCGGCCTGCCAGTCGTGCATTTCAACGTCGCCGATCCGGCGGCCAGTTACACCCAAGCCCTGCAAATGCTGGGCCTAGCCGAGGACCTGAACCCATGAAAGATTCCAACTTCCTGAAGGAAAACAACGCCCGGTCCCTGTGGCACCCGATGGCACATCCGGCGGATAGCCAGGCCAATCCGCCAACCATTGTCACCGGCGCGCAAGGCGTGCGGATCAAGGATATCGACGGGCACGAAGTGGTCGATGCCGTTGGTGGGCTGTGGAACGTCAACCTTGGCTATTCCTGCCAGCCGGTCAAAGACGCCATCGCCGCACAGCTGGAACAATTGCCCTATTATTCGATCTTTCGCGGCACCTCGAATGACATGGTGATCCAGCTGGCCGAAGAACTGCGCACGTTCTTTGAACCCGACGGGCTGACCCGCGCGTTTTTTACCTCTGGCGGGTCGGACAGCGTTGAAACCGCGCTGCGACTGTCGCGCCAGTATCACAAAATCCGTGGCCAAGCCGGGCGCACCAAGTTCCTGAGCCTGAAAAAGGGCTATCACGGCACCCATTTTGGCGGTGCCTCGGTCAATGGCAACGCCAATTTCCGCAGTGCGTATGAGCCGCTGCTGGCGGGCTGCCATCACATCCCCGCGCCTTATACCTATCGCAACCCGTTCAACGAAACTGATCCCGAAAAGCTGGCACAGCTGTGTCTGGCGGCGCTGGAGGACGAGATCGCGTTTCAGGGCGCGGGCAGCATCGCCGCCTTCATCATGGAGCCGATCCTGGGCGCAGGCGGGGTGATTGTACCACATGCCAGCTTTATGCCCGGGGTGCGCGAGATTTGTTCGCGCAACGGCATCCTGCTGATCGCCGATGAGGTGATTACCGCCTTTGGCCGCACCGGCAGCTGGACCGGGTCGCGCCATTGGGGGGTGAAACCTGACATGGCCTGTACCGCCAAGGCAATCACCAACGGCTATTTCCCGTTTGGCGCGGTGATGATCGCCGAAGACGTGGCGCAGGTGTTTGAGGGTGACAAAACTGGTCTGGCGTCGATTGGCCATGGCTACACCTATTCCGGCCACCCGGTGGGCGCGGCGGCGGCGCTGGCCTGTCTAAGCGAGACGCTGAAGCTGAATGTGCCGGTGAATGCGGCGGCGCGGGGTACGCAGATCCATCAGGGGCTGATGGCGTTACAGGAAAAATACGAAATCATCGGCGATGTGCGCGGTGGTCAAGGGTTGATGAGCGCGCTGGAACTGGTCAGTGACCGTACCACCAAGGCCCCGATCGACAAGAAAACCACTGGCACCCTTCAGGAAGCCACCTATCGCGCCGGGGCAATGGTGCGGGTGTCCGGGCCGAATGTTATCCTATCGCCGCCGCTGGTGCTGACCGAGGCCGACGCCAGCATAATCCTGGATGCGCTGGATGCCGGTTTCGCCGCTGTCACCGGTTGACCAATAGCGCCCTGCACCGATGCGTGCAGGGCGTGACGCCGTAGGGTGTGCTTTCAGCGCACCTTCCCGGACCGCCCCCGGGAATCAGACAAAATAGACGTAGAAATCACGCAGCGCCTCGCCTTCCAGATCACGGGTCTTGCGCACTTCTTTCTGCTTCATGAACACATGGTTGGCGACCAATTCGGCCCCGACCGCCTGTGTCAACGCCGTGTCACTTTCCAGATCCTTCACAGCCCCTTGCAGATCCATCGCCGTGCCTACCTTGGCATCTGTCTTCTCGAACCCGTCGCCGGTTTCCATCGGCGGCAAGCCGTGGCCGTTCTTGACCCCCAACAACGCCGCCTGCAACACAGCCGCCGTGGTGGTATAGGGGTTGGACGAGGCGTCGGCCATCCGATGTTCCAGCCGCGCCTTTGCACCGCCTTCGGAGGATATCCGCGTGGTCACGTTGCGATGATCGCCGCCCCAGTTCTGCCAGAACCCCGACAAAGACCCCGGTTGCAGGCGCATATAGGAATTGGCGGTCGGGGCAATCAGCCCGGCCAGCCCCTTGTGGTGATGGATCAGCCCGCCCAGACAACCGCGCGCCAGATCGTTCATGTGTTCCGGCCCGCCGCGTGGCCCCGACGACAGCGCATTGCCGCCGGTGGCATCGACAAAGGAAAAGTTCACATGCATGCCAGAGCCGCCACCCTCGGCAATCGGTTTGGGCATAAAGGTCAGCACGATGCCATATTCCAGCGCAATTTCGCGCGCCATCAGACGGAACAGCACGATATCATCCACCGCTTTGACCGCATCGTCAAAGGTCAGCACATATTCGAACTGCGGCGTATCAAATTCAGCAGTGATCATTTCCAGCGCAAAGCCCATCTGATCAGCCACTTCCCAGATCCGATCATTAAACCGCTGCGGGTCGGCAAACGGGCCGGTGCCATAGACCACACCCCCGGGCGCGTCATAGGGTTCCAACCGTCCGTTTTCGTCCGCCTGCAGGGCAAACGCCTCTAGCTCAATCCCTACTTTGGGGGTCAGCCCCATGGCTTGCCAATCCGCCACCGCGCGCTTCAGCGCACCGCGTGGGCACAACGACAGTGGTTCGCCAGCATCGTCATAAAGGTCACCCAGCACGATCTTGGTTGATGCATCCCAGCTGTCACGGATGTCGTCATGCCGCCAGACCAGTTCCATATCCGGCAGGCCATCATAGACCATTGCGCCGGGCGCATTCAGCAGGTCGCGGTCATAGTGCGTGCCAAACACCGACCGGCAAAACCGGGTGCTGTCATCGCCGATCTTGGAATTGGGCAGGTATTTCCCCCGCATGATCGACAAGTGATCGCAGAAAAGGGCGCGCAGGCGGTCTTTCATATTTGGTTCCTTGTTCAGGCCGGGGTTCGGGCCGGGGTTCGGGCGAATGTTCAGGTCCGGTTTCAGGCCAGCGTCACGGTGACCGGCAGTTCCTTGATACCACCGACAAAGTTGGATCGCAGAAATTTTTGCGGCCCCGCCGGTTCGATGGATTTCAGCCGTTTGGCCAGTTCCTGGAACAACACCCGCACCTCTAACCGGCCCAGCCACATGCCCAGGCAAACATGCGGGCCGCCCTGACCAAAGGAAAGATGCCGGTTGGGATCACGCGCCAGGTTCACCCGGAACGGATCATCTATCACCGTGTCGTCGCGGTTGGCAGAGACCCACCAATACAGCACCTTGTCACCCTTGCGGATGGTCTTGCCGTGCATCTGGTAATCCTCCAGCGCGGTACGGCGGAAATACAGCGCGGGGCAGGCCCAGCGGATAATCTCATCCGGGGCGGTGTTCCAGATGTCGCCGCCCGCCTGCATCTGGGCCAGCAATTCCGGCTGATGGCACAGCGCCTGAATACCTGCGGCGATGGAATAGCGGGTGGTATCATTGCCCGCTGCCACCAACAGGCAAAAGAAATTGCGAAACTCGGCCTCGGTGATCACTGACCCGTCCTTGGCCGGTTCCAGGATCATGTTCAGCACGCCCGCATTGTCGCCACGCGCCGCCTTGGCCGCCATCAGGTCCTTGGAATAGGCGTATAATTCGGCCCCGGCGGGGGAATTGAACGGCATCATCCGAAATTCGTCCGTGGTCATCTTGTCCAGCACGTGTTCGGTGAAATCGGGATCGGTATTGGCGATCAACGCGTCGCCCTTTTCCACCAGCCAGGGCATGTCTTCATCCGGCAAGCCAACCACCTTGCCCAGAATGCGCATCGGCAATTGCCGGGCGATATCCTTGGTGGCATCAAACGTGCCCTTTGCCAGCGCTTCGTCCAGAATTGGCTGACATAGGTCACGGATATCCTGTTCATAGACCGACATGCTGGTGCGCGAAAATGCGCGGAACAGTTTCATCCGGTGCTTGGCATGCTCTGGCGGGTCGGTTTCCTGAAAGGTGCGCCGGGCGAGGTATTCGTCATAGGTCTGGTCCTCCATCCGGATACCCCGGGCAGAGCTGAACACAGCTGTGTTCTTGTTCATCTCGGCAATGTCGGCGTGGCGGGTGACCGACCAGAAGTTTTCACCGCCCGCGTATTGTGTCCAGTGCAGCGGGTCTTCGGCGCGCAGCCGGTTAAACGTGTTGTGCGGCACGCCCTTGGCAAAGACGTCATGGCTGGTCAGGTCGGCATATCCGTCATCAGTTGGGGTCCAGACAGTCATTTTTAACCTTTCAAGCGGCAGTTAACATGTGTATATTATAGCTAGTCATAAATATGTAAATAGAAAACCCACCACAATAACGGGCACCGACATGCATCTGGCCATTTTGATGACCAACACCGACGAAAGCGATTTCGCCGATGCCCATCCGAAGGATGGTGAGAAATTCACCGACCTGATCCAGCTGGTGCGCCCGGGTTGGACCACCGAGGCGTTTGCCGTCAAAGACGGGGTTTTCCCGGATGATCTGACGCGGTTTGACGGGGTGATGATCACCGGCAGCCCGGCCTCGGTTCTGGGCGATGCGCCGTGGGTGGCGCGGCTGTTGGGGCTGATCCGCGATATGGATGCTGCCGGGATGCCGATGTTTGGCGCGTGTTTTGGACATCAGGCGATTGCGCTGGCGCTGGGGGGGCGTGTGGGGCGCAATCCGGGCGGTTGGGTGCATGGATTGACCCGCAACCAGATGCTGGCGCGGCCCGACTGGGCGCGCGATTTGCCGGACGAGGTGAGGCTGTATGCCAGCCATGTAGAGCAGGTTTCGGCGCTGCCTGACGGGGCTAAGGTTCTTAGCCGGTCCGAGGGCTGTGATGTGACCAGTTTCGCGATTGGCGGACGGGTTTATACCACGCAGCACCATCCCGAGATGACGGCGGATTTCATCGCTGCCCTGACCGAAGAGCTTGCCCCGGCGATGGGGCCGGACCTGACCGACAAGGCCCGGGTGTCGTTGGCGGATCGCGCGGATATGGCCGTTTTTGCCGAAAGCATCGCGTTGTTCTTTGAACAGGCGGCGACAAAGGGGGTGTCTGGCGCGGCGTCTTAGGGCCGGACCCCATGAACGGCGAAATGTCTAATGGCCGGACGACGCATAGAGCGATGTCAAATCGCCCATTTTTCATTGGCGAATTGAAGTGCTTCAACTGACTGGTTGCTCCAGGCAGAGCAAAAATGTCCCGAATAGGGGTTGGGAATGGGATTACTGGTCGTCGCAGGACTTTTCTTCGTTGTCGGTTTTGCTCTTGAAAGTACAACTTCGTGGATCGCAATTCGGGGTGCCAAAAAGCACCATCCAGAATTATGGATTCACTCAGGACAACCAACTCTGATGGGTAACGGAGACCTGATGAAGGCTTGGCCGCTGGTGGTTTATTATCACGATAGAAAGCACCTAGAGACTGTACGGCATAGAGGCCAACAATTTCTGCCGATAGTTGACAAAAGTGCATTGGAGTTTGCCGAAAAGCTACGCGGGCCGCTGCTATACACATATTATGCAGGATGGATTGGGGTCGCAATGTGCGTATTGATGTTTCTGGCGCTCGGAATTTTGGGATACCCCCTAAGGCTGAACGGCAGCGAGCTGCGGGGCGTGATATCACTCACTATTTATCCAAATTCATCAGATATGAGCACGTTTTCCAGCAGCATCGCCCGGTTCTTGAACTAGCGGCAACAAGTGGGGAATCTGACGGGACACTCCAAGATCAGGGCCTGAAAATGGCCAAAGCCAGCCCTGCCGGGCAGTTTGAAATGTTGGTACGACAACAGCGCCGCGCCCGCCCTAGCCCAACGCCGCCAGCAAATCCATCACCGTCACCTGATCGAACTGCACATGCGTCGCCATCGCCGTTTCGGACTGGTCGCGCTGGTGGCTGGTGATCAGCGTGGCGATCTGGCGGTGTTCGGTCGCAGAGCTGGCGATGGAGCCGGGATAGCGATAGCGCGCCCGGTAATAGGCCATCAGCTTGCGCGCGTTGGTCTTGATCATTTCAACCAGAAACGGGTTGGCCGCGCTGATCGCCACCACCTCGTGAAAGCGCAGGTTCAGCTGGTAATAGCCGTTGGGGTCACCGTCGCCTTTTTGCGCGGCATGGGTCTCGCAGGCGCGTACGGCGGCCTCGAGGTCGGCGGCGTTTTGCGGGGTCATGCGCCGTGCAGCCAGCCCGGCGGCCTGACCTTCCAGCTTGGCGTGCACCTCGAGGATCGCCAGAAATTCTTCGAGCGTTGGCTTGAACAGAACTGCGCCTTTTCGTGGCAACCTGCGGATCAGCCCGGCGGTTTCCAACTGAATAAACGCCTCGCGCACCGGGGTGCGGGACACGCCGTGTTGCAGCACCAAGGGTGCCTCTTCGATGATATCGCCGGGGTTCAGCCGCCCGCCGTCGATATCCGCCAGAATCGCGTTCAACACCTGTTCCGTCTGTCCGGCCATACCGCCCTAGTTCCGCTTGTCGCCCACTTACCCGCGTAAGGTAGGCCGCCACAGATGCCAACGCAATCAGCGCGCGGGCCAAAGGATGCCGCAAAAAGCGTCCCCCCTTCGGGGCAGATAAAACAAAGACTCGACGGAACGCAAAGGGCGTGCACAAAATGCGAGATACCAAAGGCTACAGATCAGGCACCGACACGAACAAACCAAACGTATTTTCAAGGAGACAACCACATGTGTGATATTTGCGTAATGAACGCGGTGAAGGACAAAATGCTGTCGCGCCGCTCGTTCTTTACGGCGGCCGCCACGGTCACCGCCGCCACCGCATTGGGGATTTCGGGCACCACCCCGGCAATGGCCGCCGGGCATGGCAGCGTTGTGGACATGACCCATACCTATGACGAAACATTCCCCACTTATTTCGGCGCGCCCGGATTTAAGGCGGACCAAAAGTTCAATTTCAAGGAACACGGGTTCAATCTGTTTGATCTGACGATCAACGAACATACCGGCACCCATGTGGACGCGCCGCTGCATTTTTCCGCCGATGGCCAATCAGTTGATGAAATCCCGGTGGAAAACCTGATGTGCCCGCTGGCGGTGATCGATATCGCGGCGCGCGCCGCCGAAGATGCCGATGCCCAGGTGACCCCGGATGACCTGAAGGCGTGGATTGCCGCCAATGGCCCGATCCCGGATGGCGCCTGTGTGGCGATGCATTCCGGTTGGGCTGGCAAGGTCAGCAGCCCAGGTTACCGCAATGCCGATGACGAAGGTAAGATGCATTTCCCGGGGTTCCACGTTGAGGCCGCCAAGATGCTGATCGAAGAGACCAAGGCCGCGTCGATCGCCGTTGACACCCTGTCGCTGGATTATGGGCTGTCGCCAGATTTCGCCACCCATTACGCGTGGCTGCCCACCAATCGCTATGGCATCGAATGCCTGGCCAATCTGGACAAGGTTCCCGCCAGTGGCGCCACGCTGGTGGTCGGTGCGCCGAAACATCGCGGTGGGTCCGGCGGGCCTGCGCGCATCTTTGCGATGGTCTGAATGGGCACTGTTTCCCTGCTCAGCGACGAAGAGGTCAGCGCCGAGGCGCTGGCTGTCTTCGCCGAAATTCGCGCCCTTCGGGGCACTGATTTCATCAATAATTTCTGGCGGGCGCTGGCGCATGACCCGGCGTTGCTGCGCGCCACATGGGACCGGCTGAAGGTGGTGATGGCCCCCGGCGCGCTGGACCCGTTGGTCAAGGAAATGCTGTATGTGGCGGTGTCCACGGCCAATGGCTGTGAGTATTGCGTGCATTCGCACACCGCCGCCGCCCGCGCCAAGGGCATGACCCAGGAAATGCATGGCGAATTGCTGGCGGTGATTGGGATGGCCAGCCAGACCAACGCGATGGTCACCGGGTTGCAGACGCCGGTGGACGAGGTGTTCAAGGCATAGCCCGGTCGCGGCACAGATCGCAAACTACAGATCGCAAACCCAGGCCGGACCCGGGGGATTTCGCCTTCCTTGGGTCTGGCACAAGCCTTGCGCTGCACGCACAGCGGCTATTCCGACATGCCGCTGGTTAAGCAGGTCATAGATACTTACCTATCATGTCAACAGGCCCGACATGTATCAAAAGGACGTATCCCATGGCCCATACCGCAACACATTCCGACAGCTTTACCGCCTCTTTCGGGTCTGCGATCATCCGGGGTTTTGCCAAAATCGGCACGGCACTGGTGTCGATGGGTGAATCCAGCGCGCGCCTGAAGCAGGTCAATGCACTGAATGCCCTTAGCGATCAGGACCTTGCAACCCGCGGTATCAAACGCACGAACATTGTGCAGCATGTCTATCGCGATATCCTTTGGCTGTAAGTCGGCCACCGCATCACGCAGCGCCCCCTGCAAAAGGTCAGCAAGTGGCGCCTAGGGGATGACCACGATATTGCCGGTATGGGTTTTGTCGATAAAGGCGGCCTGTGCCTTGGGCAGTTGCGACAAGGGATAGGTGGCGGCCAGAACCGGCTTGATCTCGCCCCGTTCGATATAGCCGACAACGTCGCGCAGCACATGTGGCGGCACCACGGTAGAGCCGGTAAAGGTCAGGTCGCGCAGGTAAAACGTGCGCAGGTCCAGCGTGACCATCGGCCCGGCAATCGCCCCCGAACAGGTATAGCGCCCACCGCGTTCCAGCACATCAATCAGTTGCGGCCAGAGCGGCCCGCCGACGATATCGGCCACCACGGTAATCTTTTCGGTAATCTTTTCGCCGTCCAGCGCCGCGCGCAGATCATCCGGGCTGCGCGGCAATATTCGGTCTGGCCCCAGCCGCGCTACATCGGCGTGTTTCGCCGTGGATGCCATCGCAATCACCCGCGCCCCGCGCCGCTTGGCCAGTTGCACCAGCGCGCCGCCAACCCCGCCCGAGGCGCCGGGGATCAGCACAGTGTCATCCGCCCCAACCCCGGCCCGCACCAGCATGCCTTCGGCTGTGGAATAGGAACATGAAAACGTCGCCAGTTCTGCATCGCCTAGGCCACAGTCAACCACCGCGATGTCGCGCATATCGGTGCAGGTATATTGCGCAAAGCCGCCGTCAATCTCGGACCCGAAATACCCCGCCTTGTCCATATTCGCCGGGTCGCCCCAGTCGCGCAGCCAGCCGTCGGTGATCACCCGTTGCCCAATCAGGTCAGGATCAGCCCCGGTGCCAACCGCCACCACGATACCAACCGCATCCGCGCCTTGGATACGCGGAAAGGTGATCGGACGCCCGCCCCAGGTCGGGTCCTCTTCGGCCACCTCGGCATAGGCGCTGCCGGTGGTTGCCGCGCTGACAGACTTGGAATACCAGCCGGTTCGGGTGTTCACATCGGTGTTGTTCAGCCCACAGGCCGCCACCTTTATCAGCACCTGCATTGGGCCCGGTTTGGGCACCACCCAGTCGAGATGCCAGTGATACTGGTCCAGATCGCCATGCCCGGTCAACACCATCGCCTGCATGGTTTCCGGGATCATCGGGTGGCCCCTGGTAGGGCCTGTTGTTGGGGTGGCATCAGGTATCTCCTATTAGGGGCTGCATTTTTGCGCGTTGGGGCCATCATACATATATACCATCCCCCCCATGATTGGGTCAAAAGGATCATCGCTGGGGTGCGCCCGTTTCGCCCCTAATCCGGCACCGGTCCGCGGTATTTGACGGTCAGGGCGTCATCGACATCCGCCCCATCAAATACCCCCAGCAGGATGCCCTTGCGCTGTGATTTGCCGCGCGCTGCCGCGATATCGACGTCTGACAGCGTCACCCGCTGAGACATCCGCCGCCCCCATTTGCCCAACCGGTCATACATCAGATCAACAATCTGCGCATGATCGGCGCTGGCACCCAGATCGAAATACTCTTCCGGGTCGGTTTCCATATCGAACAACATCGGCCGGAACCCGCCCTCGGCATGCACAAATTTCCACCGCTTATCCGTCACCATGAACAGCCGGGCATCACGCGGTTCTACCCCGAGCTTGGTACAGGCCGGGGACATCGCGTAATCATATTCGCTGATCGCAAAATCGCGCCAATCCTCAGGTGTCTCGCCATTCAGCAACGGGGTCAGTGAGCGGCCCTCCAGGATATGCCCAGCGGGTTCGCCGCCTGCGACCTCTAGGAAAGTCGGCGCCAGATCAATCGCCTGCACCAGCGCGTCACAGGTGGTGCCACGGGTCGCGTCGGCCCCGGCGCGCGGGTCATAGATGATCAGCGGCACTTTGACGGAGGGGTCGTGAAACATGTCCTTTTCACCCAGCCAGTGATCACCCAGATAATCACCATGATCCGAGGTGATCACGATCATCGTGTCGTCCATCCGCCCGGTGTCTTTCAGAAAGCCAAACAGCCGCCCCATCTGGTCGTCGATCTGTTTGATCAGCCCCATATAGGCCGGGATCACCTTTTGCCGCACCTCGTCGCGGGCAAAGGCCTGGCCAATCGCGTTGTTCATAAACGCGCCGTAAACCGGGTGCGGGTCGTCGCGTTCATCCGGGTGGCGGGTGGCGGCGGGCACGTGGTTGGGGCCGTACATGTCGTGATAGGGGGCCGGGACGATATAGGGCCAGTGCGGTTTGATATAGCTGACATGGGCGCACCACGGCCCGTCTGCCTGTTCGATAAAGCGGATCGCCTCAGATGTCAGCCAAGGGGTTTCGCTGTCTTCTTCGGCGATATTGGCGGGTTTGTCGGCATTGGCCATGAACCAGCCTGACGCGATGTCGCCGTCTTGGGCCGCCGAATTGGCAAAGTCATTCCACGGGTTATCGCCGGGATAGCCCTTGGATTTCAGGTATTCGTTATAGGGGCTGCGTTTGGCGTCATAAAACCCGTCCGGCCCCTGCGCCCACAGCCCATCATCGCGCGCCCACACGTCAAAGCCGCATTCCGCCTGTCGCGCCCCAATCACGCTGTCACGCGCCAGCCCCAGCCGCTCCATTCCCTTGGCATCCACCACCATATGCGTCTTGCCGATCAACCAGCAGCCCATGCCCGCGCCGCGCAGATGATCGCCCAACGTGACCTCACCGACCCGCAGGGGATAGCCGTTATACTGCGCCCCATGGCTGGACGCATAGCGCCCGGTATAACAGCTCATCCTTGAGGCGCCGCAAACCGGAGATTGCACATAGGCGCGGGTGAAGCGCACGCCTTTTTCGGCGATGGAATCGATATGCGGCGTGTGAAGATGCGGGTGGCCCGCGCAGCTGAGGTAGTCAAACCGCAACTGGTCAAACATGATGAAAAGGATGTTCATTCTGCGTCCCCAACTGATATTTCCAC
Source organism: Paracoccaceae bacterium (assembly GCA_047639325.1). GTDB lineage: Bacteria > Pseudomonadota > Alphaproteobacteria > Rhodobacterales > Rhodobacteraceae > NVQY01. Next base: position 13,655 of record JBLINN010000040.1, read on the forward strand.
CAACAAATCCCCGGCCTTTACCTGGGTCCCTGCGGCCATCGGCACGACAGTCACCGTTCCAGCCACCTCTGACAACAGGTCTTGTTGCATATTCATCGCTTCCAGTACCGCCAATCGGGTGCCAACCTGCACAATGTCACTCGGGGCCACGCACATTCGCCCCTTGCGTAATTGATAGGTCCTGAGCAAAACTGAACCTATTAGCTGGAGAGCATTATGACACTGAAGAAACGGCACTGGGACCGGCTGGGCAATGGCGGGCTTACCTTTACCGAATTGGGGTTCGGCGGCGCGCCATTGGGCAATCTTTATACCGCGATCAGCGATGCCGAGGCCGACGCCATTCTGGCGCGGGCCTGGGACGCGGGTGTGCGCTATTACGACACTGCGCCGCTGTATGGGTTTGGCCTGTCCGAAACCCGGATCAACCGGTTTTTGCGGGGCAAGCCGCGCGATGAATATGTGCTGTCCACCAAGGTGGGCCGCCTGCTGCGCCCCTGCCCGCCGGATCAACGGGACGGGATTGGCAAGTGGTTCAATGTGCCGTCGCGCAAGGAAGAATATGATTACGGCTATGACGCGGTGATGCGCTCGGTTGAATTTTCGCTGGAGCGGCTGGGGGTTAGCCGGGTTGATATCCTGTTTGTGCATGACCTTGATCTGGCCAACCACAAAAGCCAGGACGTCGTTGACGGCCATATTGATGTGCTGATGGAGGGCGGATACCGCGCGTTGGTGGAACTGCGCGATCAGGGCGTGATCAAGGCGTTTGGCGCGGGCGTGAACGAATGGCAGCCCTGTCAGACCATGGCCGAGCGTGGCGATTTTGATCTGTTCCTGCTGGCCGGGCGCTATACCTTGCTGGAGCAAGAGGCGCAGGAGACCTTCCTGCCGCTGGCCGAAAGCCGGGGCATTGGCATCATCACGGGTGGGCCGTATAATTCCGGCATTCTGGCCACCGGGCCGCGCGAAGGGGCGTATTACAATTACGACCCGGCGCCGCAGGAAATTCTGGACCGGGTGGCGGCCATTCAGAAGACCTGTGAAAACCACGGTGTGCGAATGATCGATGCGGCGTTTAAATTTCCGCTGCATCACCCCTGCACCGTGTCGGTGATCCCCGGAGGACAGGGCGTGGCCGAAATGGAGAGCAATATCGCCGCCGCGCACGCGCATATCCCCTATACTTTGTGGACCGACCTCAAAGAACAGGGCCTAATGCGCGAAGACGCGCCGATTTAGGGTGGCTGAGATGGGCCAGGTCGACGCGCATCAGCATTATTGGCACCCGGCGCGGGGGGATTATGACTGGATGCCGATGGATAACGCCACGCTGGCGCGTCCCTGGCATCCGCCGGACCTGCGGGGGCATCTGGACGCGCACGGGATCACCCGGACGGTTCTGGTGCAGGCGGCGGCCACGGTGCAGGAAACCGAATATTTGCTGGGGATTGCCGATGCGACCGACAGCGTGGGCGGCGTGGTTGGTTGGGTGGATTTTGAACAACCCGGCGATCTGGCGCATCTGACGCGGCTGGCGAAACATCCCAAATTCTGTGGTGTCAGGCCGATGATTCAGGACATCGCGGATGATGACTGGATGCTGCGGGACGATGTGCAATGGGGGTTTCAGGCGCTGGTGGATCTGGACCTGAGTTTAGACGCGCTGGGGTTTTCGCGTCATTTGGCGAATTTCCACACCATCCTGACCCGCTATCCCGACATGCGCGTGGTGATCGACCATTGCATGAAACCGCAGATACGCAACCACCCGGATGACCTGCAACTCTGGGCCGATGGCATGGCGCGGCTGGCCGCAGACACCGGTGCCTATTGCAAACTGTCGGGACTGGTGACCGAGGCCGCGCCGGGCTGGACCATCGACGATCTGCGCCCCTATGCGGCGCATGTATTGGACAGTTTTGGGCCAGAGAGGGTGATGTGGGGATCAGACTGGCCGGTGTGCCAGCTGAACGCCAGCTACGCCGGCTGGCGGCAGGCGGCCGAGGCCCTGACCGCGCATCTGGACGCCGCAGACCGGGCGCGGGTGTTTGGCGGGACGGCCACGGCGTTTTACCGGCTGGGGTAAGGGGAGCGGCGGGTCGCCCCGCCGCCGATACCGATGCCGAACGGCAGTGGCCTTAGCTGGCTTTCCAGGCGCGGGTGGTCTGGGTCTGCTCGCCCAATCCTTGGACCCCCAGACGGATGGTTTGCCCGGGGCGCAGATAGACCTGCGGCGACTGGCCCATGCCCACACCCGGCGGGGTGCCGGTGGAAATCACGTCGCCCGGCTGTAGCGACATGAATTGCGAAATGTGCGAGACCAAAGTGGCCGCGCCATACACCATCGTGCGGGTGGAGCCATCCTGATAGCGGTGGCCGTCCACCTCTAGCCACATCGACAGGTTCTGCGGGTCCGGCACCTCGTCCCTTGTCACCAGCCACGGGCCCGTGGGGCCAAACGTGTCAGCGGATTTGCCTTTGACCCACTGGCCAGAGCGTTCCAGCTGAAACGCGCGTTCTGACACGTCGTTCACCACGCAATAGCCGGCCACATGGTCCAGCGCGTCGGCCTCATCGACATAGGCGGTGTGTTTGCCGATCACGATGCCCAGCTCGACCTCCCAGTCGGTTTTTTCGGAGCCGCGCGGGATGATAACATCGTCATTTGGGCCGCAGATGGCGCTGGTGGCTTTGAAGAACAGGATTGGTTCGGGCGGGACTTCCATGCCGGATTCGGCGGCGTGGTCGGAATAATTCAACCCGATGCAGATGAATTTGCCGATGCCGCCGACACAAGCGCCAAGGCGCGGGTCACCGCTGACTATTGGCAGATCGGCGGGGTTCAGGGCGGCCAGTGCCGCAAGCCCGGCGTCAGACAGCACGTCCCCGGCGATGTCGCCCACATGGGCCGACAGATCGCGGATGGTGCCGTCGCTGTGCATCAGGCCGGGTTTCTCGGAACCGGCGGGTCCATAGCGCAGTAATTTCATCGGGATATCCTTTAGGTGTTGGTCCAACCGCCATCAATGGTGATGGCTTGTCCGGTGACAAATCCAGCCTCGTCCGACGCCAGGTAAACCGCCAGCGCGGCAATCTCTTCGGGTTTGCCGATGCGTCCCATCGGCTGGCGCGACACAAAATCGGCGCGCGCCGCGTCGTAATCGCCAGTGGCCCGCATCCGATCCTGCAAGGACGGGCTTTCGACCGTCGCCGGGCAGATGGCGTTACAGCGGATGCCTTGGGCGATGTAATCGGCGGCGACGGATTTGGTCATGCCAATCACGGCGGCCTTGGTGGCGCCATAGACAAATCGGTTGGGCGCGGCGATGATTGATGACGCCGCCGACGACATGTTGACGATTGATCCGCCGCCATTGTCCAGCATCGCGGGCAGGAACGCCCGGGTCATCCGGTAAAGGCCCCAGACATTCAGGTCCATTGAAAAGCCAAACGCGTCTTCGTCGCAATCCAGGATCGACCCGGCATGCACAAACCCGGCGCAGTTGAATAATATGTCTACCGCCCCGGCGGATTTTGCGGCGCTGGCGACAGCATCCGCATCCGTCACATCCAGCGTGGCCGTTGTAATGCCGTTATCCGCCAGCGGGGCAAGTGCGTCGGCGTTGATATCGGTGGCGATCACCGTCGCGCCTTCGGCTGCAAAGGCCCGGGCCGTGGCCTGGCCAATTCCTGCGCCCGCAGCAGTGACAAATGCGGTCTTTCCCTTTAGTCGCACATCGTATTCCTTTATTGCAGGCCCCGGCGAACCTGCGCTTGAGTTGACAGAAATTGGTGAACAGTTAACATGCTAGCATGTTAATTACGAATGACGAGGATGCACAAGGCCCTGCAGGCCCAGTGGCCCTGAAACCCTTGGACGGGTTTGAGGGGGCGTTGTCCAACCGTGTTTACCTGTCGATCAAGGATGCCATTTTACAACTGGATTACAAGCCCGGTCAAATCCTGCGCAAACAGCAGGTGTGCGAGGCGCTGCGGGTATCCCGATCGCCGGTATCCGAGGCCGTGGCCCGGTTGGCCAACGAAGGGTTGGTGACTGTTTTACCGCAGGCTGGCACTTATGTGGCGCGGTTCTCGATGGAAGAAATCCGCGAAAGCGCCTTTCTGCGCGAGGCGCTGGAACTGGCGGCGGTAGAAATGTTGGCCCCGGTGATCACCGATGACCAGATTGTTCAGCTAAAGCGGAACCTGCGGGTGCAGGAGGTGCTGGTTGAAGATAGCGATGTCACCGGGTTTTACGAAAAGGACGCGGAAATGCACATGTTGCTGATGTGCTTCACCGGGTTCAAACGGCTGGCGCGGATGGCGGATACCGTCTGGGTACAGGTCAGCCGCGCGCGGCGTCTGATCCTGCCGGAACCGGGCCGGATCGACGAAACCCTGCGCGAGCATCGCGAGATCGTCGAGGCCCTGGCCGCCCGCGACGCCGAAGCCGCCCGGGCTGCGACCCGTCGGCATTTGCGCCAGTTGCTGACTTATCTGGAACCGCTTGAACAAAGCCGCCCGGATTTATTCTCGTGAGGTTTTCGGAAACCTACCAGAAGATGCCAAAAGCATGGTCATTTTCCCGTTGCGAAGCCCAAACTTAGGCCCCGGTCGTGCATTCCGCCGCCTTTTGGACCTAAATTACTCAGCTATCTGGCCCTATAGAATTCCGCGATTCTGGCGTTTCTGATAGGTAGACCG
>JBLINN010000041.1:0-18299 GCA_047639325.1 Paracoccaceae bacterium
GCTATAACCCGGTGTTTGACCGGGTCCGCGCGATGAAGCCTTACCAATGGGCGGACGAGCTGGAAAAGTTCCTGCATGATCTGGGCGCGGTTGGCGACGCCTGGGAACGGCTGTTCGATGAAACGATTGCCGGGCTGGAATTCGAAATCAACGGCGACCTGCTGAACATCGAAGGCGCGCTGAACCTGCTGACCGAACAGGACCGCGACACGCGCGAGGCCGCGACACGCGAATTGGTTTCTGTGTTCTCTGACAATATCAAAACCTTCGCCCGGGTGCACAACACCCAAGCCAAGGAAAAAGAGATCGTTGATCGCTGGCGCGGCATGCCAACCGCCCAAACCGGCCGTCACCTGTCCAACGATGTCGAACCCGAAGTGGTCGAGGCCCTGCGCAGCGCCGTTGTCGCCGCCTATCCCCGGCTTAGCCATCGCTATTACGAGCTGAAACGCAAATGGCTGGGGCTGGACCGGATGCACGTCTGGGACCGCAACGCGCCCCTGCCAATGGAAGACACGCGCATTGTCGACTGGGCGCAGGCCGAAACCATGGTGATGGACGCCTATACCGCGTTTGATCCGCGCATGGGTGAAATCGCCCAGCCGTTCTTTGACAAAGGCTGGATCGACGCCGCCGTTAAACCCGGCAAGGCACCGGGCGCATTCGCCCATCCCACAGTGACCGATGTGCACCCTTACGTGATGCTGAACTATCTCGGCAAACCGCGCGACGTGATGACATTGGCGCATGAACTTGGGCACGGCGTGCATCAGGTTCTGGCCGCTGGTCAAGGCGAGATGCTGTCATCAACCCCGCTGACACTGGCCGAAACCGCCAGCGTCTTTGGCGAAATGCTGACGTTCCGCAAAATGCTGGATAACGCCGAAACCCCGGGCCAGCGCAAAATTCTGCTGGCCGGCAAGGTCGAGGATATGATCAACACTGTGGTGCGCCAGATCGCGTTTTACGATTTTGAATGCAAACTGCATGACGCACGGCGTGGCGGCGAGCTGACGCCAGATGATATCAACGCCCTTTGGATGTCGGTTCAGGGCGAAAGCCTGGGCCCAGCGTTTGATTTTGTCGACGGCTACGAGACGTTTTGGGCCTACATCCCGCATTTCGTGCATTCGCCGTTCTATGTCTATGCCTATGCCTTTGGTGACGGCTTGGTGAACGCGCTGTATTCGGTCTATGCCGAGGGCGATGAAGGGTTTGAGGAAAAGTATTTCGAGATGCTGAAAGCCGGTGGGTCCAAGCATCACAAGGAATTGCTGGCCCCCTTTGGGCTGGACGCGTCCGACCCGAAATTCTGGGACAAGGGCCTGTCGATGATCGAAGGCTTCATTGACGAGTTGGAGGCGATGGAGGAGTGAAGGCACCTGCCAAAACCCAGCCCACGGCCATCACCCTAGAACCGCTGTCACGCGCGCAAATCGACAGCGTGGCGCATTTCACCTTGCCCCCATAACAGACGCCGTTTTCGGACTATCCGGTGGATGTGATGCAAACTCCAAAGGCGCAGGATGGCCATGTCATCCTGGCCGATGGCACGCCTGTGGGCTTTTCCGCCATCGACCGGGACTATGTGCAGCATCACGATTTTGCGCCTGTCAGTGCGCTTGGCCTGCGGATGTTTTCCGTTAACCACGCCGATCAGGGGCGCGGTGTCGCCTCGGCGGCGTGCAGCGCGCTAAAAGATTACCTGCCAGAGCAACTACCCCAACTGGTCCAATTGCTATCTGACGGTCAACTGCCGCAACCCAGGTGCCTATCACGTCTATCTCAAAGGCGATTTCGAAGACACTGGCGCGCATTATCACGGTGGCGACACTGGCGCGCAGCATATCATGCGGCTGACCCTGATCTAAAACAGTGGCAAACCGCCCCCCTATTTCAACTGACTGTCCTTACTACCGCGCCGGTTCACGCCGCCGCGTACTTGATGGGCACCGTCGCGTTCTTGCATACACTCAATACACAGCTTGACGCCGGGGATCGCCACACGCCGCGCCTCGGGGATCGGCTCTTCGCATTCCGCGCAATGCGTCAGGCTGTCGCCCACAGGGCCACGCCGCGCCTTTAGTCGTGACAATTCATCGTTGATCGACGCCTCGATCTGTTCATTCACCGCGCCGTCCTGCGCCCAGCCACCTGCCATGCGACACCTCCTGTCGCCCTAATATAGCGCCTCACCCCTGCCCCGCCAAGCCTTTGGCACACCCAATGCCACCCCCGGATTTGGCGGACGGGGGTGGGCGGGTGGGCCGTTCGCCAAATCCGGGGGTTAGGACGGGTTCGCCGCCTCAAACACCCGATCAATCATCTCTTGGGTGCCGCGCGAAAATTCCAGCGGGCAAGGGTACGCCGCGCCGGTTTCCACTGAATGGCCAAACGCCTCGACCTGCAATTTGTAATGATTATCCGCCGGAAAGCGTTTCACCACCACCTCAAGATCAGGGCGATGCAACTCTACCCGCGCCTCGCCAAACACATTGGCATTAAACGGCGCTGTCAGACGGATCACCCCGCCTTCCCCATGAAACAGCATTTCCTGATAGGAATGCATCCGGGTCGACACATAAGCCGCATAGCCAAAACCCGGAAACTGCGCATTAACTTCCGCAAAACTATCAACGCCGTTTTCCCAAGCAATCCGCGCCGAAATCTCGCCCGGTTCCTGCCCGGTTACAAACCGCGCCGCGCCAAAGGTGTAGACCCCGATATCACGCAATCCACCACCGCCGGTTTCGGCACGGTTGCGGATATTGCTCATGTCGCGATTGTCATAAGTGAACTTGCCCGACACATGCACCAGCTTGCCAATCGCCCCCTCGGCCACCCGGTCGCGGGCCCAGTGCCATTGCGGGTGATGTACGATCATGAACGCCTCGGCCGCCAACAGGCCAGTTTCGTCTCGCTTGGCAATCAGCGCGTCAAATTCCAGCGCGCGCAAAGTCATCGGCTTTTCGCACAGAACATGCTTACCCGCGTCCATCGCCTTTAGCGACCAGTCCACATGCAGATGGTTAGGTAGCGGAATATAGACAGCGTCGATATCCGGGTCTGCCAACAACGCGTCATAACTGGCATGCACCCGCAGCTTTGGGCAAAACGCCTGAAATCCCGCCGCCTTGTCCGGGCTGGACGTCGCCAACGCTACCAGCTCTGCCCCGTCCGCCGCGTGAATCGCCCGCCCCATAAAATGCCGCGCAAAATTCGACGCGCCCAGAATGCCCCAGCGTATTGTCATGTCCACCTCCCCCAAAATCCAACTTTCACGCCCATGGTGCCCGAATTCCGCCGCGTCAGCCATTGTGTTTTTACCACCTGCCCCTAGCATTTTGTCCCAGATCAATCACCGGAGGTCATCACATGCGCAGATTCGGAAAATGGCTGGGCCGCTTGCTGATATTGGCGGTTATTGTTGGGGTCATCGGGTTCTTTGGTTTTCTGCCAGCCTATGTCGAGGATACATCGAACAATGTGATTGACCACGCGCCCTATCCAGTTTCCCCCGCAGCGCAGGCGCTGCATGACGACATGGTGGTGGGCGACTGGCATGCCGACAGCCTGCTGTGGTCGCGCGACCTGACCAAACGCGGCACCCGTGGTCAGGTGGATGTGCCGCGATTGATCGAAGGCGGCTCGGCGTTGCAGATGTTCACGGCGGTGACCAAAAGCCCGGCGGGGCTAAATTACGAGGAAAATTCAGCCGAGGCATTTGACAATATCACCCTGTTGGCCTTTGCCCAGATGTGGCCACCGCGCACCTGGACCAGTCTGCTGGAGCGGGCGCTGTATCAGGCGGAAAAGCTGCATGGGTTTGCCGCAGCCGCGCCAGACTCGTTGCGGATTATCCGCAGCCGCGCCGATCTGGACGCGGTATTACAGGCCCGCGCCGAAGGGCGCGCTCTGGTTGGTGGCCTGCTGGGGATCGAAGGCGGGCATCCTCTGGAGAGCAAGCTGGAGAACCTTGAGGCGATCGAAGCGGCGGGGTATCGGATGATCGGCCTGCAACATTTCTTTGACAATGACCTGGGCGGGTCCTTGCACGGGGTTGGCAATCACGGGTTGTCGGCGTTTGGTCGACAGGTGGTGGCCGAAATTGCCGCGCGCAATCTGGTGCTGGACGTCGCCCATTCCAGCCCGCAAGTGGCGTGGGATGTGCCGGAAATGACCGATATGCCGATTGTCGTCAGCCATTCCGGGCTGCACGGGTTCTGCCCGGTGAAACGGAATTTTCCCAATGATCTGATGCAGGCGATTGCCGCCAGTGGCGGAGTGATTGGCATGGGGTATTGGGCCGAGGTCACCTGTGATCAGGTCACCCCCGACGGTATTGCCAAGATGATTGTCGCCGCAATTGCTGAGGTGGGTGAGGATCATGTGTCACTGGGGTCGGATTATGACGGGTCGGTGGAAACGGCGTTCGACACATCTGAATTGCCTGCCCTGACTGATGCTTTGATGGCCGCTGGAGTCAGCGAGGCGCGAATTCGTAAGGTAATGGGCGAGAACATGGTGCGGGTGTTGCGGGCCCGGTTGGGGGACTAGGGGCTGCTGTCTGTCCGGATTGGAAATGTTGGGAATGGTGCGCAGAATGCACACCCTACGGCGTTTTCCGGTTTTCAGGCGGTGGTTTCGCACATAACACGCTGCGTCAGGCCTAGGTCAGCGACGTCACCCACAGGATGGTGGCGTCTTCGTCGCTGATCGACACCACGTTATGGCCCATTGTTCCGTCGTAATAGGCGCTGTCGCCACGGCGCATATCGACAGGTTCGTAGAATTCGGTGAACAGCCGGATCACCCCGGTCAGCACATACAAAAACTCTTCACCGTCATGGCACACCCAGCCGTCAAATTCGTCCATTGACCGGGCGCGGACCCGGGCGCGATAGGGTAGCATCTGTTTCTTGGTCAGGGTTTCGGCCAGCAATTCATGTTCATAGGTGGCGGTGGCATGGGCCGCGCCCTCGCCCGATTTAGTCACAGACATCCGCCCGCTGACCTGATCGCGACGCGGGGCCGTAAACAGTTGCGGCACGGATATTTCCAACCCCACCGCCAGCTTTTTCAGCGCCTCGTAGGTGGGCGACATCTGGCCGTGTTCGATCTTGGACAGGGTAGATCGCGCCAGCCCGGCCTGTTTGGCCGCCTGTTCCAGCGTCCAGTTGCGCGCCTTACGCAGGCCCCGCACCCGTGCGCCAAGGTCCAGCGGTTCGGCCTGAAACGCCTCGCCCGCGCTGCGGGCAATGCGGATGATGGATTTGGGATCGCGCGTGCTCATGCCTCTGTCTATAAGTGCGGCGCGCACGGCTTGCAACGCGGGCGTAGGAAGGCTAGCCATCCCTTATGCTGTCGCTCTTTGACCAAGGCCCGCCGCCACCCTGCCCGACCCCGTTCAACCTGGCCGCCCATGTGCTGCGCCATGCCAATGACCTGCCGGATAAGCTGGCGTTGCAGGTGCTGGGGCCGGATGGATCGCAGGACTGGACCTATGCCGCGCTAGAGCGTGCCGTGCGCGCCACCGGCACCGGGTTGCTACGCGCCGGGTTGGCCCCTGGACAGGTCGTGCTGATGCGGCTGGGCAATGACGTGGATTTCCCGATTGCCTATCTGGGGGCGATGGCCGCCGGGCTGGTGCCAGTGCCGACCTCGTCGCAGCTGACCGCGCCGGAAACTGCCAAGATGATCGCCGATCTGGACCCCGGCGCGGTATTGCGCGACCCCGATGTGGCCTGTGCCGAGCATCCGAACCAGATTACCCTGGGGGCGTTGCGCGCCATGCGCGACCTGCCGCCCTGTGACTGGGATATGGGCGACCCGGATCGACTGGGCTATATCATCTATACGTCCGGCACCTCGGGCAAGGCGCGCGCCGTGGCGCATGCGCATCGCGCCATCTGGGCGCGGCAGATGATGGTAGATGGCTGGTATGGGCTGACCGGGAATGACCGGCTGTGCCACGCGGGCGCGTTCAACTGGACCTATACGCTGGGCACCGGGTTGATGGACCCCTGGACCATCGGCGCCACCGCGCTGATCCCGCAACCCGGCACCGATATATCAGCATTGCCCGCTCTGCTGCGCCGCCACAAGGCCACGATTTTTGCTGCCGCCCCAGGGGTTTACCGCAAGATGTTGCAGGAAAATGACGCTCTGAACTTGCCCGATCTGCGCCACGGGTTATGCGCCGGGGAAAAGCTGTCGCGCGCCCTGCATCAGGCCTGGACCGACGCCAGCGGGACCGAGATGTACGAGGCTTATGGCATGTCGGAATGCTCCACCTTTATCTCGTCCAGCCCGGCCCATCCGGCGCGCGGTGTCGCATTGGGCCAGCCGCAGGTGGGGCGCAAGGTGGCGATTATCGGCCGCGATGGCCCGGTGCCGCAGGGCGATGAGGGCACGATTGCCGTACATCGCAGCGATCCCGGCCTGATGCTGGGATACCTGAACGCGCCCGACGAAAGTGCAGCCAAGATGCAGGGCGACTGGTTCCTGACCGGCGATCAGGGCGCGATGGCTGTGGATGGCCAAATCACCTATCTGGGGCGTGATGACGATATGATGAACGCGGGCGGCTATCGTGTCTCACCACTAGAGGTCGAGGCGGTGCTAAGCCATCACCCGGATATCGACCAAGTTGGCGTGACTGATATCGAGATCAAACCCGACACAAGCATCATCGCGGCGTTTTACAGCAGCGCCACGCCACTGGACGAAACGGCTTTGCGCACCTATGTGAACGACAAGCTGGCCCGCTACAAGCAACCGCGCGCCTATATTCACCTGCCAGTGCTTCCGACTGGTGCCAATGGCAAACTGCTGCGCCGCGCCCTGCCCGCTTATTTCAAGGCCTCCAAAACATGACTGACAAAACCGTAACGCTTGATATCATCTCTGACCCGATTTGCCCGTGGTGCTATATCGGCAAAACTCATCTGGACAAGGCGCTGGCCGCTGTCCCGGATCATCCGTTTGTGACCCAGTGGCACCCGTTTCAGCTGAACCCCGATATGCCGCGCGAAGGCATGGGGCGGCGCGATTATCTTGAGGGCAAGTTTGGCGGCAAGGACGGCGCGGTAAAGGCCTATGCGCCGGTGGTGGAACAGGCCAAATCTGCCGGGCTGGACATCAACTTTGAAGGCATGAAGCGCACGCCAAATACGCTGGATGCGCATCGGCTGATTCACTGGGCCGGGATTGAGTCCAAACAAACAGCCGCCGTCGACGCGCTTTTTGATGCCTATTTCGTGCAGGCCCGCGATATTGGCGCGCATGACGTGCTGGGCGATATTGCCGACAGTATTGGCATGGATGCGTCCGTCGTGCGCAAACTGCTGGCCACCGACACCGACCGTCAGGATATTCAGGACCGTGATGCCCATAGTCGCAAGATGGGCGTCAGCTCGGTGCCGACCTTTATCGTTGCAGGCAAACACGCGGTGCCCGGCGCGCAACAGCCTGATCTGTGGGCAAAAATCATTTCCGAGCTGAAAGAGCAACTTGAAGCGTGAAGCAGCTAAAGGTCCATACGGTTATCATCAGCCTTGTGGGTATTGTCGGGCTGGGCACGGTGTTCTTTCATCTGGTCGAGGGCTGGGGCTGGCTTGATTCCTACTTTTTCACCGTGGTGACGATTTCCACTGTAGGTTATGGCGCACTGGTGCCAGCGACCGCTTTGGGCAAGATCGCCACCACAGCGTTCATCTTTGTCGGGCTGGGGGTTTTTGCCGTGGCGATCCAGCAATTCGCCAATTACCACATGCGCAAACGCGAAGAACATACCGAATGGTTGATCGGGCGGCTGGGCAATCGCCACGCGCCGGAACCTGTTGCCGACAACGAAGATGACCAGCCACGCCGCTGATCCCCACTGTGCGTCCCGACATGCCCACTTGTGCGCCCGCAGTATGCTTACCAGTCTGGCATGATTGAGTTTCCCGTGATACCGCCCGAGGGTAAGAACGCGGAAAAACCCCATGCAAAACCATATGTCCCGAACTGAATTCATCGCGTTGATCGCGATGATGTTCGCCACCATCGCCTTTTCCATCGATTCAATGCTGCCCGCCCTGCCGGAAATCGGCGCCGAACTTAGCCCCGACGACGTCAATCGCGCCCAGTTGATCCTTACGGCCTTTGTGCTGGGCATGGGGATTGGCACGTTTTTCACCGGGCCGCTGTCGGACACGTTTGGGCGCAAACGGATCATTATCCTTGGCTCGGGCATCTATATCGCCGCGTCCTTTGTCGCCTGGTCCAGTTCCTCGCTGGAATTGGTGCTGGCGGCGCGTCTGGTGCAGGGATTGGGGGCGGCAGGACCGCGAATTGTTTCGGTGGCGATTGTGCGTGATCTTTATTCCGGTCGCGTGATGGCCAAGATGATCTCTATCGCGATGATGATCTTTACCATCTTTCCCGCATTTGCACCGCTGATGGGGGCTGGCATCATCGCTTTTGTCGGGTGGCGCGGGATTTTCCTGGCCTTTATCCTGTTTTCCCTGATTTCAGTGCTGTGGATGGGCCTGCGTTTGCCGGAATCGCTGGCAATCAAGGATCGCCGCCCCTTTCGCGCGGGGCATCTGTGGGGGGCCGTTCTGGAAATGGTGCGCCATCCCACCGTGCGCCTGTCAATTTTTGTGCAGACCTTTTGCCTCGGCATTCTGTTCACCATGATCATCATGATCCAGCCGGTCTATGATATCATTTTTGACAAGGCCGACAGCTTTCCGTTCTGGTTTGGCGCTGTGGCATTGGTCTCGGGCAGTGCCAGCCTGCTGAATGCCGCCATTGTTGTGCGCATCGGCATGCGCCGCATTGTCACCTGGTCGCTGGGGTCACAGATTATTCTGACTGGCATTGTGCTGATCCTGACGGGTGCCAACCTGCCGACAGACATCAACTTCGCGATATTCATCGTCTGGCAATGCAGCGTGTTCTTTATCGCGGGCACCACGATGGGCAATCTGAACGCCATAGCAATGGAGCCGATGGGCCATATAGCGGGCATGGCCGCCTCGGTCATCGGATCGATATCCACGGTTCTGGCCGCTGCTATCGCCTCGCCAGTCGGATTGCTGTTTAACGGTACGTTGTGGCCGATGGCGGGGGGCATTTTTGTCATGTCCGTCATTGGATTTGGTCTGATGCTATATATGGGCCGGATCGAAGATCGCGATCCCGTCTGACCCTATTGGCTTCGCACCAGCAAACCGGCTAATCTGACAAGCATCAGGGAGACCCGGCATGGACGACTATTATGACCTGGGCAGTTACAGCTGCCCCGTCACCACCCCATCGGCGCAGGCGCAACTGTGGTTTGATCGTGGGCTGAACTGGACCTACGGCTATAACCATGAAGAGGCGGTGGAATGTTTCACCACCGCGCTAACGCATGACCCGGGTTGCGCCATGGCCTATTGGGGCATCGCTTATGCTTCGGGGCCCAATTACAACATGCCTTGGGATCTGTTTGACGAGGCCGGGCGCGCCAAGGCGCTGGCAGCGGCCTATGATGCTACCCAGGCCGCATTGGCGCTGGCCGTGGCCATGTCACCCGTGGAGCAGGCGCTGATCGCCGCCCTGCCCGCGCGCTATCCGCAGCGCGATCTGGGTAGCGATATGCACGCCTGGAACCATGAATTTGCCGATGCGATGCGCGCGGCCTTTGCCCTGCATCCTGACCATCTGGACCTGCGCACAGTTTACGCTGAATCCCTGCTGAACCTTAGCCCATGGAAAATGTGGGACCTGCCCAGTGGCTTTCCCGCCGAAGGTGCGGCAACAACCGAGACACAACAGGTGCTAGAGGCGGCGTTAAACGCGGCCCCCGGGGCGATGATCCATCCCGGCCTTCTGCATCTCTACATTCATCTGATGGAAATGTCACCAACCCCCGAAAAGGCGCTGAAAGCCGGGGATGCGCTGCGCGGCTTGGTGCCGGATGCCGGGCATCTGGTGCATATGCCCACCCATATTGATGTGCTATGCGGCCACTATCAGAACGTGGTGCAGTGGAACCAAAAGGCGGTCGAGGCTGACCTGCGGTATTACAAGCGCAAAGGGGCCTATAATATCTACACCGGCTATCGCCAGCATGATTACCATTTCACCATCTACGGCGCGCTGTTTCTGGGGCAGATCCAGCCGGCACTGGACGCGGTCCAAGGCATGTTCGACACGGTCCCCGAAGAGATGTTGCGCATCTCATCCCCGCCGATGGCGGATTATTTTGAAAGCTACATGGCGATGGGCCCACATATCCTGATCCGCTTTGGCCGCTGGGAAGAGGCGATTGCGCTGACTCCGCCCAAGGATCAGAAAGTCTATTGCACCCTGACCGCCACCACACACTATGCCCGTGCCGTGGCCTTTGCCGCAACCGGTCGCGTGGCCGAGGCAGAGGCCGAGGAACAGGTTTTCCTGGCCGCCCGTGACCGGGTGCCGGACACGCGGTTGTTGCACAATAACAAGGTCGTTGATCTATTTGATATCGCAACAGAAATGCTGCGTGGAGAGATTGAATACCGCAAGGGGAATTACGACGCCGCTTATGCGCATTTGCGCGCTTCGGTCGCGCATGACGACAGCCTGCCCTATGACGAGCCTTGGGGCTGGATGCAGCCCACCCGACACGCGCTGGGGGCGTTATTGCTGGAACAGGGGCATGTGGCCGAGGCCGAAGTGGTTTATCGCGAGGATCTGGGGCTGGGCGGTCAGTTAAGCCGCGCCACAGTGCACCCAGATAATGTATGGAGCCTCAAAGGCTTGCACGATTGCCTTAAGACACGTGGCGAGGTGGTTGAGATCGTGCAAATCAAACAACGGTTGGATCTGGCGCTGGCGCGGGCTGACAAGGCCGTGGGGGCATCCTGTTTCTGCGCCCAGGCGGCAATGCGCGCCGGGTAGCGGATTTTTTCAAAAAATCCGGATCGGAAAATTTGGAATTTTCCGGCATTACCCTTTGGCTCTTTTCTTTTCCGCCACCGCCTTCTCCGCCAGATCGCGGGCGATGCCATAGGCGCCTTTGATCTTGTCGCTGCTTTTGGACCAGTCCCGGCGCACGATGATCTTGTTGTCGCGCACTTTGGCCAGACCGTTCTGCGCCTGGATGAAGTCGACCAACCCCTGGGGCGAGGCAAATTTGTCGTTATGAAACTGGATCGTCGCGCCTTTTGGCCCGCCATCCAGCTTGGCAATCCCAGCGCGTTTGCACATCGCCTTGATACGAACAACCAGCAACAGCGTGTTGATTTCTTTGGGTAGTTTTCCAAACCGGTCAATCAACTCGGCGGCGAACCCTTCCAGTTCCACCTTGGTGTGCAGCGCCGACAGGCGACGATATAGACCCAGTCGCACGTCCAGATCGGGCACATAGGTGTCAGGGATCAGCACCGGCACGCCAAGGTTGATCTGCGGCGCCCACTGGCCATCGGCCTCAGACAACCCTTCCATCTCGCCTGCGCGGATCTTGGCGATCGCCTCTTCCAGCATGGATTGGTACAGTTCGTACCCGACATCGCGCATCTGGCCGGACTGTTCTTCGCCCAACAGATTGCCCGCGCCGCGAATATCCAGATCCTGGCTGGCCAACGTGAACCCGGCGCCCAAAGTGTCGAGACTGCCCAACACCCGCAGGCGTTTTTCGGCCGTGGCCGTCAGTTTCGCCCGGGGTTTGGTGGTCAGATAGGCGTAAGCGCGGGTTTTACTGCGCCCCACCCGACCGCGGATTTGGTAGAGCTGCGCCAGTCCAAACATATCAGCGCGGTGTATGATCATGGTGTTGGCGGTGGGGATATCCAGCCCGGATTCGACAATGGTGGTCGCCAACAGCACGTCATATTTGCCGTCATAAAACGCGTTCATCTTATCATCCAGCGCCCCTGCGGCCATCTGGCCATGGGCGATGACAACGCTGACTTCGGGGACTTCATCACGCAAAAACGCCTCGATTTCCGGCAGATCGCTGATACGTGGCACCACGTAAAAGCTTTGCCCACCACGATAATGTTCGCGCAACAGCGCCTCGCGGATGGTCACGGCGTCAAACTCGCTCACGTAAGTGCGGATCGCCAGCCGGTCCACCGGGGGCGTGCCAATGATCGACAGATCGCGCACACCGGACAGCGACAATTGCAAGGTACGCGGAATCGGCGTGGCGGTCAGGGTCAGCACATGAATGTCGGTGCGCATCTGTTTCAGGCGCTCTTTGTGGCCAACGCCAAAATGCTGTTCCTCGTCAATGATCAGCAGGCCCAGATTATGAAAGCGGATGCTTTTGGCCAGCAGCGCGTGGGTGCCGATTACGATATCTACGGTGCCGCGCGACATGCCGTCGCGGGTTTTTTGTGCGTCGCCAGCACTAACAAACCGCGATAACTGCCTGACCTCCATTGGAAATCCGCGAAATCTTTCGGCGAAAGTCGCATAGTGCTGACGCGCCAACAGGGTGGTAGGTGCGACAATCGCCACCTGCACCCCCGACATGGCGGCGACAAAGGCGGCGCGCATCGCCACCTCAGTCTTGCCAAAGCCGACATCGCCGCAGATCAGCCGGTCCATCGGTTGACCGCTGGAAAGATCGTCCAGCACGTCACCAATCGAGCGCAGCTGGTCGTCGGTTTCCTGATAGGGAAAGCGGGCGCTAAACGCCTCCCACGCGTGATGCTCGGCTTCCAGAACCGGGGCGCGGCGCAGGGCGCGTTCGGCGGCGACGCGGATCAGCCGGTCGGCCATCTCGCGAATGCGCTCTTTCAGCTTGGCCTTTTTGGCCTGCCACGCACCACCGCCAAGACGATCCAACAGCCCTTCTTCGTGGCCATAGCGCGACAGCAATTCAATGTTTTCGACCGGCAGGAACAGCTTGGCCTGTTCGGCATATTCAAGGCTGATACATTCATGCGCGGCACCAGCAGCGGTGATCACCTCAAGCCCCATGTACCGCCCGATACCGTGGTCCAGATGCACCACCAGATCGCCGGGGGACAGCGATTGCGCTTCGGTCAGGAAATTCTCGGCCTTGCGGCGTTTGCGCGGCGCACGGATCAACCGGTCGCCCAGAACATCCTGTTCGGCAATCACCGTCATTTCCGGTGTTACAAACCCGTGTTCCAGCGGCCAGACCGCCAGATGTAGCCCGCGTTTGCCGATACGTGTGCCGTTGGGGATGTGAATGGTCTCGGACAGGCCTTCGTCTTCGATCAACCCGGTCAGACGTTCGCGCGCCCCTTCGGAATACGAGGCAACAACCACCGGCCCCGCCGCCATCCGCGCCTTAATATGATCCACCAAAGCCCCGAAAAGGCTGATGCTTTCCTGTTGGCGCTCGGGTGCAAAATTGCGCCCGATGCGCCCGCCTGCGTCCGTCACCCCCGGTCCTGTGGCCTGTGGCAGCGGATGAAATTGCAGCACGCGCCGCGTCGTCACGGCCTGTTCCCACGCCGCATCATCCAGATACAACAACCCCGGCGGGCTGGGTTTATAGACCGAGCCCATGCGCGCCTTGGATTGCAGCGCCAGATGGCGGGTTTCGTATTGATCGGCGATGCTGTCCCAGCGCGCCAGACGCGTCGGGGTCAGTTGATCGTCCAGGACGATGGTCGCGTCTGGCAGATAGTCAAACAGAGTTTCCAGATGCGCGTGAAAGAACGGCAGCCAATGTTCGACGCCCTGATGTTTGCGCCCGGCGCTGACCGCTTCGTACAGCGGATCATCGGTGCCCGCCGCGCCAAATTCGATGCGGTAATTCTGGCGGAACCGGGTGATGGCGGCCTCGTCCATGATCACTTCGGACACTGGGGCCAGCTCCACCAGGTCCAGCTTTTCTGTGGTGCGTTGGCTGGCCGGATCAAAGCGGCGCGCGCCGTCCAGCACATCGCCAAACAGGTCCAGCCGCACCGGGCCGCCTTGACCAGGCGGATAGATGTCGATGATGCCGCCGCGCACCGCGTAATCGCCCGGCTCCATCACCGTGGGGCTTTGGGCGTATCCCATCCGCACCAGAAAGGCGCGCAGAGCGGGTTCGTCTATGCGGTTGCCGACCCTGGCAGAAAACGCCGCCTCGCGCAGCACCTCGCGTGCAGGGACCCGCTGGCAGGCGGCGTTCAGGGTGGTGAGCAGAACAAACTGTGCCGGCATCTTGTGCACCAGCGCGGCCAGCGTCGCCATCCGCGCCGCCGAGATGTCGGCATTGGGTGACACCCGATCATACGGCAGGCAATCCCAGCCCGGAAAGGTGAACACCGGCATGTCGGGGGCAAAAAACGCCAAGGCGGCACGGGTGGCAGCCATGCGTTTGTCATCGCGCGCGATATGGGCCACGGGGGCGCCACTGCTGGCGATCTCTTTCAGGATCAGCTTGGCATCGAGCCCTTCGGGGGCGCCGCCAATAGTGATATGTCCCGGTGTCTTCATCGGTTTTGGCCCTGCTGCCCTGTGTTCCGAACCGCGGGCCTGCGCCCCTATCGTGTTGGCGTTACCCGCTAAGGGCGCCAATCGTCAGGTTCTGGTACATTCCCCAAAGGGCAGTGACAAAGATCGCCGCCGTCCCGATCATCTGTGTGTAAATCCGACAGCGCAACAGGCGTTTATGCAGCAACGCACCGGTGGCGCCTTCGCCTTCGATCAGGCGCGCTGTGGACAGGTTCAGCAACCCAACCAGCGACATCGGAAAGCCCAGCAGGAACACCGCTTGGGCGAATTCCACGTCATAGGCAAAGCCAAGCACCGCCAACCCCGACAGCAGAAAACAGGTAAAGCCCAAAATCCACAGCCCCGACACCCGCCCGATATAAAGCAGCCGGTTCACATTGACCCGGGCGATATCTTCTAGGTCCATCTCGGACTGGCCGCCAACCCGGCGCGCGCGCAGGATCATGTCATAGGGCACGCCCAGTATCCAATGGCTGGCCGAAGACCATGCCACAGCCAAGGCTATCCAGAACCAGAGGTTGGAAAATGATCGCATGTCGATCAGCTCGAAAATCGAGGTATACCAATTCAAATGCCGTGCCCTTTAATCGTCTTGCTCCGCAAACCCGCCGCAACGCGACTATAGTGGGCCTTGTGAGCGGTGTCATTCCATGCCACCCAATAGTGAAATGATCAAGGAGTCCGCGTGATGAAACCCACGATTGCCCCCTTCCCTGCGGCCCGTTTGCGTCGGGCGCGCCAATCTGACGCCATTCGCGCACTGGTGCGCGAGCATTCCCTAAGCGTAGATGATCTGATCTGGCCCGTCTTTGTCCGCGCCGGTCACGATATCGAAGAACCCGTGGCGTCAATGCCCGGGGTGATGCGCCGCAGCGTTGACCGGATCGCCGCTGTGGCCCGCGAGGCGGCTGATCTGGGCATTCCGGCGATCTGCATCTTCCCCTATACTGACCCGGCGCTAAAGACCGAAGATTGCGCCGAGGCCTGGAACCCCGACAATATAAGCAATCAGGCGATCCGTGCCATCAAGGCGGCCGTGCCCGAGATTGCAGTGATGACCGATGTCGCGCTGGACCCTTACAACATAAACGGCCATGACGGGTTTGTCGTGGATGGCGAAATTATCAACGATTCCACGGTCGAGGCGTTGGTCAAGATGACGCTGGCGCAAGCGGATGCAGGCGCTGACATTATCGGCCCCAGCGACATGATGGACGGGCGCATTGGTGCGATGCGCAACGCGCTAGAGGCCGCAGGCCATCAGAACGTGATGATCCTGAGCTATGCCGCCAAATACGCCAGCGCCTTTTACGGCCCGTTCCGTGACGCGGTGGGCGCATCCGGCGCGCTGAGTGGTGACAAGAACACCTATCAGATGGACCCGGGCAATTCCAACGAGGCCATGCGCCTGATCGAACGCGACCTGAACGAGGGCGCCGATATGGTGATGGTCAAGCCCGGCATGCCCTATCTGGACATTTGTCGGCGGGTCAAAGACACGTTTGGCGTGCCCACCTATGCCTATCAGGTCAGCGGTGAATACGCGATGATCCTGGCCGCCGCCCAGAATGGCTGGATTGACGGGCAAAAGGTGATGCTGGAAAGCCTGATGGCGTTCAAGCGGGCCGGATGCGACGGCATTCTGACCTATTTCGCCCCCGAAGTGGCGCGTCTGTTGGCCCGGTAACCGGTATCTGGCAGACTGCGGGTCCACAGTACCGCACACTGCGCCTAACACAGGGCCACTTACAGCGCGGCTTACGGGGCCGCACATCGCCACCAACGTGTTTGCAGAGTGCCGGCCGATTGGTCACAGGTTTGGATCGCTCTGGCCGTTATGACAGCGTTTGTCACCAAATTGTGATGGACCCATATGCTATTTTCCGCTATATTCTGCGGTTAAAAGACCGGGCTTGCGAACACCACCCGTCTGCAAACGGCCCCCACAAACCGCCCGCGCAATGGGGCCCTTGTGGGGCTGTCACGCTTGGCAAACCGCGCTAATCCACGTTGCCTGCGGGGCGGCACAAACGGCAAAAAACGACCTCCTTAATGATCATTTCACCACGAGGACCATATTATGACCGGCAGCGTCTGGACAGTGAAAACCATTTTCGCAACGGGCGATGCGCGTATTGACGGAATATTACGGCCTTTGGCATGGAATGACGCTACCGTCTATTACAGCGTGCCGCAAACATCGACCGAATACGGGAATTTCTACGGAAATGGCGAACAGGGCGGGCATTTCGCGGTTACAAATGCCATGGGGACCGTGGCCGATTTTGCCATGGCAAAATATGGCACCGCAGATGACGGGTTTTCCATCGAAGGCTTCACCAATCTAGACGTGTAATATACCTCGTTTACCGACGCGCAAATCCGGATTTCACAAACCACGCTTGACCCGCATAACCTCGGCACAGCCTGGGGCTATTACCCGGGGGCGGATCAAACCGGGGGTGATGTCTGGTTTTCCAACGTCTC
The DNA here is from genome assembly GCA_047639325.1 of Paracoccaceae bacterium. Lineage (GTDB taxonomy): Bacteria > Pseudomonadota > Alphaproteobacteria > Rhodobacterales > Rhodobacteraceae > NVQY01. The sequence goes on from JBLINN010000041.1 coordinate 16,927, forward strand.
GGAAAATTATACCGCACCGCAGGCAGGGAATTATGCCCATATCACGATAATGCATGAAATCGGCCACGCCATGGGGCTGGAGCATTCGCAAGAGGTTGGCACATTCGGTATCGTGCCCACGGCCTATGACGCGATGGAATATACCATCATGTCCTACCGGTCTTATATCGGCGCCTCTGGCGTCGGCGGCTATGAGAACGAGACATGGGGCTTTGCGCAATCCTACATGATGCTGGATATCGCCGCCTTTCAACATATGTATGGCGCCGATTTCAACTCTAACAGTGGCAACACCATCTATTCCTGGTCCCCGACCTCGGGCACGACCAGTATTGATGGGGTGGCGGCGATCACCCCGGGGGCCAACCGCATCTTTGCCACGATCTGGGATGGTGGCGGCATCGACACTTATGACCTGTCGGCCTATGCCTCTGACCTGATGATTGATCTGGCGCCAGGTGGGTTTTCGCTGTTCAGCAGCACGCAACAGGCGGTCCTGGGTGGCACCACCAACAAGGCCCAAGGCAATATCTATAACGCTTTGCAGTTCAACAACGATGCCCGGTCCCTGATCGAAAATGCCACTGGCGGGTCGGGGAATGATAGCATCAGCGGCAATGTGGCGGCCAATACCCTGAAGGGAAATGGCGGCAATGACCATCTCTATGGTATGAACGGCAAGGACCTGCTGGTCGGCGGCAGCGGCCGAGACTATCTCAACGGCGGTGGGCAAAACGACAAGCTGAAAGGCGGTAGCAGCAACGACAAGCTGCTGGGCGGCGGCAAAAGCGACATCCTGCTGGGCGAAAAGGGCAATGACAAACTGGTCGGCCAAGGCGGCAACGACACGCTAAACGGTGGGGGCGGCAAGGACCTTCTGACCGGCGGCGCGGGCAAGGACATGCTGCGCGGCGGTGCTGGCAATGACACGTTCCGGTTCCTCGCCGCATCAGACAGCAACACCGGCTCGGCCAGCGATATCATCAAGGATTTCAGCAAGGGCGCTGACAAGATCGACCTGTCCGCGCTAACCTCGACTCCGTTCATCTTTTCCAACAACCTGACCGCAAGCGGCCCCAGCGTGACCACAGTCAACGCTGCGGGCGACACAAGGGTACTGGTCGATGTAAATGGCGACGGCGCGGCCGACATGCGGATCATTGTTGACAATGTGCTGGGCCTGACAGCCAGCGACTTCATTCTCTAAAGCACGCCCTGCCCGCCCCTCACCACGTCGGGGCGGGCATTTTAACCGACATTCCCCAAGTAGTGAGGCCTTTCGGCAAGGTTAGGTGTCCCAACGCGCTGTGGCAACAGTTTCGTTGACCGTCCTTGTCGTGGAGGCTGTTCAGCGCCGCGAGATTGGGCCTGTC
>JBLINN010000042.1:0-18284 GCA_047639325.1 Paracoccaceae bacterium
GGAACGAAGGGGTTTGGGGCAGGTTAATCATTGGTTTGGTCCGAGATTTAAAGGAAAAAAGACAGGCTGGATCAGGGCTGCAATACCCATTTACCGCTGGCATCCTGACAGACCCGAGTGCGGATTTCCCGGGATTTGGCGGCCCCTTTGGGAAACACCATATGCTGCACAAACGCGCAATTGTCGCGCATCGCCGCCAGCCTGGCGGTCCCGTGCGAGGCACTGTCTGGGTTGGTCCAGGACACCACTTTGCCCGGACGCGGGCTGGACGTGTCATACAGGGACTGCCCCGACGCGCTGAGCATCGCGTAATCATCCGGGGTCAGTCCGATTTCGCGGATAATCTTGGATAATGGCTTGGCCGTCAGCGCCGACGCGCCCAAACCAAGGGCGACAATAACAAGAAGGGTGGTGGTAAATTTGGGCATTTGATCCTCGGTAACGCTGAATTGGCGGGCAAAGGCACCGACGCCGGGTTTAGCGGCATGGTTACACTTGCTGATCCGCCTTGTCCAAAGCTGTCACGACCTGCGCAGCCCTGATCTTCAAAAAAAGCCGAAGGAAGTTATCTGATTGTTGGCAACTGGAAGCGGTTTGGCATTGGCCCCATAGTCCCCTCCGAACCAAAGGGACGAGGGATAGATGTCTGATACAAAGTATTACGCGCCCAGTGGCGGGCATCCGGGGCAGGACCAGCTGCTGACCGACCGCGCAATGTTCACCGAGGCATATGCGGTGATCCCCAAGGGCACGATGCGCGACATCACCGTCAGCTACCTGCCGCATTGGGAAAATACCCGGCTATGGGTGCTGGCCCGTCCCCTAAGTGGCTTTGCCGAGACGTTTTCGCAGTACATCATGGAGGTGCAGCCCGGCGGTGGCAGCGATTTTCCCGAAAGCGACCCCCAGGCCGAGGCCGTGTTGTTTGTGGTCGAGGGCGCAGTATCGCTGACCATTGACGAACAGGTACATGTGATGGAACCGGGCGGTTATGCCTATCTGCCCGCAGGTTGTGCCTGGACGCTGCACAACCGCGCTGGACCGGCGGCGCGCTTCCACTGGATTCGCAAAGCCTATGACCCGGTGCCGGGCCTGCCCGCGCCCGAGGCGTTTGTGACCAGTGATCAGGCGGTGACACCAACCCCGATGCCCGGCACCGATGGCCGCTGGGCCACGTCGCGCTTTGTGGACCCGACCGATATGCGCCACGACATGCATGTGACCATCGTCACCTTTCAGCCCGGCGGGGTGATCCCGTTTTTGGAAACCCATGTGATGGAACACGGGCTGTATGTGCTGGAAGGCAAGGCAGTGTACCGGCTGAATCAGGACTGGGTCGAGGTCGAGGCCGGCGATTACATGTGGCTGCGCGCCTTTTGCCCGCAGGCCTGTTACGCTGGTGGTCCGGGGCCGTTCCGTTATCTGCTGTATAAGGATGTGAACCGGCAAATGTCGCTGCGGCTGGGGTCCCGGTAACCAGTGCTGCCGGGCGATTTCCACGGGTTTCGCCCCATGACCTGCGCAGAGGTGGTAAACGCCTGTGCGGGCGGCTACGACATTCATGTCCCGATTCCCAGTCGCGCCCGGACTGGCGCCCAAGCGAACCCCTGAGGCCGACATGGACCGTTCCGCAATTGTACATCAAAACTTCCTGCGCCGCGTGGCGGCGGGCGACCTGCCAAAGGGCGCGGCCCCAACCGGGCCGCTTGCATCGGCACAGGCGGTCTCGATCTTCCGCTCGGGCTGTTTGTCGCGTGCCCTTGACCTTTGCAGCCGGGGAATGCAGGCCAAACGGCAGGGGTTTTATACCATCGGGTCGTCCGGGCATGAAGGGATGGCCGCTGTGGCGGCGGCTTTGCGGCCCACCGATATGGCGTTCCTGCATTACCGCGATGCGGCGTTCCAAATCCAGCGCGCGGAACAGGTGCCTGGGCAAACCATGGCCCGGGACATGTTGCTTAGCTTTGCCTGCGCGTCTGACGATCCGGTGTCGGGGGGGCGGCACAAGGTGCTGGGGTCAAAATCGCTGTGCATCCCGCCGCAAACCTCGACCATTGCCAGCCATCTGCCCAAGGCCGTAGGTACCGCCTATGCCATCGGCGCGGCGCGGCGGCACCGGCCAGAACACGCAACGCTGCCCGATGACGGTATCGTTTATTGCAGCTTTGGTGATGCCTCGGCGAACCATTCCACGGCGCAGGGCGCGTTCAATGCAGCCTGCTGGTCATCCTACCAATCCGTGCCCCTGCCGCTGTTGTTCACCTGCGAAGACAACGGCATCGGCATTTCCACCAAAACCCCAGGCGGCTGGATCGCGGCGAATTTCGCGCATCGTCCGGGGCTGACATACTTTGCCTGCGACGGGCTTGATATTTATGACACTTTCGCCACCGCGCTGCGGGCGGCGGACTATGTGCGCCATCACCGAAAACCGGCCTTTCTGCATATCCGCACCATCCGTCTGTATGGCCATGCCGGGGCCGATGTCGCCACAGCCTATCTGCCCAAAGCAGAGGTCGAGGCCGAAGAAGCCAACGACCCGTTGCTGCACAGCGTGCGCCTGTTGGCCGAATCCGGCGCGCTGAACCCAGTGCAGGCGCTGGATATCTACCGCGACACCAACGCCCGGGTGGAGCGCATTGCCGCCGACGTTGTCACCCGCCCGCATCTGGAAACCGCCGCCGACGTCATGGCCAGCCTGATCCCCCCGGCACGGCCCTGCACGCCGACAAACGGCCCCTCGCCCGAACGCCGGGCCGAAGCGTTTGGGTCAGACCTGCGCGCCATGGCCGAGCCGCAGATCATGTCTCGGCTGATCAACTGGGCGCTGACCGACCTGATGCTGGACCACCCCGAGATCGTGATGATGGGCGAAGATGTGGGCCGCAAGGGCGGCGTTTACGGCGTCACGCAAAAGCTGCATCAGCGCTTTGGCCGCGACCGGATGATTGACACACTGCTGGATGAACAATCCATCTTGGGACTGGCCATCGGCATGGCGCAGAACGGGTTTACTCCGATGCCCGAAATCCAGTTTCTGGCCTATCTGCACAATGCCGAAGACCAGATCCGGGGCGAGGCCGCGACCCTACCGTTCTTTTCGAACGGGCAGTTCACCAACCCAATGGTGCTGCGGATTGCCGGGCTGGGCTATCAAAAGGGCTTTGGCGGGCATTTCCACAACGACAACTCGGTCGCCGTGCTGCGCGACATTCCCGGGGTGATCCTGGCGGTGCCTTCCAACGGGGCGGACGCGGCGCGGATGCTGCGGGAATGCGTGCGGCTGGCGCGCGAAGAACAGCGGGTGGTGGTCTTTCTGGAGCCTATCGCGCTGTATCCGATGCGCGACCTGCATGCCGAGAAAGACAGCGGCTGGATGCACACCTATCCCGCCCCGTCAGAGCGGATCGCGCTTGGCGAGGTTGGGATTGATGGCACGGGGACCGATCTGGCCATCGTGACCTTTGGCAATGGCGTCTATCTTTCGCATCAGGCGCTGCCAGCGCTAGCGGCAAAGGGCATCAAGGCCCGCATCATTGATCTGCGCTGGCTGTCGCCCCTGCCCAAAGACGCGCTGACCAAGGCGGTGGCGGGGTGCAAATCAATCCTGGTGGTGGACGAAACCCGCCATTCCGGCGGCGTCGCCGAGGCGCTGGTGGCGCATTTCCACGAGACATCTCAGGCGCGACTGGCGCGGCTGACCGCCACTGACAGCTTTATCGCGACAGGGCCTGCTTATGCCGCGACCATGCCTTCGACTGAGAGCATCACCAGTGCTGCGCTGGCATTGGCAGAGGACAGGCCATGAAAACCGCCGTTGCCATCTGCCCCGGTCGTGGCACGTATAATGCGGCAGAGCTTGGCTATCTTGGCCGACATTTCCCAGATACCGCCTTGCTGGCAGATTTCGACGCGCTTCGCATTGCTGCCGGGCAACCGACGCTGAGCGCCCTGGACGGGGCCGCACGGTTTTCCCTGTCAAAACACAGCCGGGGCGACAATGCCTCGGGGTTGATCTTTGCCGCGACCTATGGCGATTTCAGCGCGATCAACCGTGATGCGGTGGAGATTGTCGCTGTTACCGGCAACTCGATGGGCTGGTATTCCGCCCTGACCTGTGGTGGCGCTATGCGCCCGCAAGATGGCTTTGGCCTGGCCAATACGATGGGCACGTTGATGCAAGAGGCGCTGATTGGCGGGCAGTTGATCTACCCTTGGGTTGACGACGATTGGCGGCCCCAACCGGCACGTCGCGCGGCGCTGGCATCGCTGATCGGCGACATTAGTCAAAGGTCAGAGCATGTCCTGACGCTGTCTATTGATCTGGGCGGGATGCTGGTGCTGGCGGGCAATGAGGCAGGCCTGACAGCCTTTGAAACCACCGTCGATCCGGTACAAGGTCGCTTTCCCCTGCGGCTGGGCAACCATGCCGCGTTTCACAGCGCCCTGCAGGCGCCGGTGGCCGCGCAGGGACGGGGGCGCATCCTGCCAGATCTGTTCACACAGCCAAACCTGCCGCTGATCGACGGACGTGGGGCGATCTGGTGGCCCGGCGCCACCGACCCTGGTGCGCTATGGGACTATACGCTGGGGCATCAGGTGACGGAAACCTATGACTTTACCCGCGCCATTGCCGTGGCGACGCGCGAATTTGCGCCGGATTATTTTATCCTGACCGGCCCGGGCACAACCCTAGGCGGCGCGGTGGCGCAATCGCTGGTGCTGGCGGATTGGCGGGGGATCACCGACAAGGCCGCATTTAAGGCACAACAGGACTCGCAGCCGCTGTTGCACGCCATGGGTCGGGAAGATCAGCGCGCCGCCGTGACATAAAGGAATGATGTCATGGGGGATGCCGTCCGAGAAATGCCCCTGCTTTGGATCGCCTGACAAGTTCTCGAAGGCAAACATGGCGATTGGCAATTTTTCCGGCTCTTAGGAAAAACCAATATGCGCGCTTGGGTTTCGCCGCTACACTTTGGACATTGGCGTAGGGCGGCGTGAAATCACCGATATGATTATCCGCGTTTTTGGGACGGTATCAATTCATGCAATCAGACCAAACGCCGCCAGAAACAGACAACGCCCTGGCGCAAGAGGTCCAGAACCTGAAGCGGGAATTGGCGGACCAGCAAGCGCAGGCCGCCGCAATGGTTGAAATTCTGCAAATCATCAAAAACGCGACACATGACATTCAGCCAGTGTTTGACGCAATCGCGAGCAGCGCGACCGAGTTGTGTGGGGCCCGGTTTTGCATTCTGTGGCGCTATGACGGCACCTTGTCACATTTTTGCGCCAGCCACGGTTTCACCCCCGCCTTTATGAAGGAATACACAGAAGCACACCCGCCGGAACCACCGCAGGAAAATCTGGTGTCCGGTCAAGCCATCCTGTCCGGGAAAGTGGTGCGGTTGGATGCCGCTCTGTCCGAAAATTATCAGGATAAACAGGCCGCCAAAGAAAATGGCTACCGGCATATGGTGGGTGTGCCAATAGAATCTGGGGGCGCAATCTGGGGCGTTATCGTTCTGGCCTGGCCTGATCCGGTGGAGCCGCAGGACAAGCATATTGACCTTGTTCGCGCCTTTGCCGAACACGCAAGCATCGCCATCGAAAATGCGCGGCTGTTCAACGAAACGCAGGAGGCGCTGGAACAGCAGACAGCCACCGCCGATGTGTTGAAGGTGATCAGCCAATCGGCGTTTGATTTGCCAACTGTTTTGCAAGCCTTGATCGAGACGGCGGCGCGGTTGTGCAACGCCTCGATTTGCATTCTGTTCAACAAGGTGGGAGACGAGCTGCATCTGGGCGCGAATGTCGGATGCTCGCCCGAAATGGTGAGGTTTCACAGACAAAACCCGCACAAGATTGACCGGACCAACATTGCGGGTCGAGTGGTGCTGGACCGGCAAACGCATCACGTGCCTGATATCCTTCAGGACCCGGAATTTGCAACGCCACAATCGGTATCTCTGGGCGGGTGGCGGTCGATCATCGCGGTTCCGCTGATCCGAGATGGCGAAGTGATTGCGGTCCTGGACCTTGCCCGCCCCACGCCCGAGCCGTTTACAAAGCGGGAAATCGACTTGGTCGAAAGCTTTGCGGATCAGGCGGTGATCGCCATCAACAACGCGACGCTGTTTGCCGAAGTTCAGGACCGGACTGCCGAGGTTACCGAGGCGCTGGAATATCAGACGGCGACATCTGCAGTCCTTGATGTCATATCCCGTTCGCCGAACGAATTGCTGCCGGTGCTGGACGCCATTCTCAAAGTGGCCTCGCGCATCTGCCGCCTGCAAGATGCCTATGTGGCGATGCTGGATCCAAGCGACGGTCTCTACCATATCCTAGCGGTGCTTCACGCAGGAACGGAGTTTACCGACTATATGAAAGCACACCCGATTAAACCCGGATATGGCAGCGGCACCGGGCGCACGGCGTTGACGGGGCAAACCACATACATCGAAGATGTAGAGAAAGACCCCCGCTATGTTTGGCAGGACCAAGCAGGCATCAGAAAATATCGCGCGGTGCTTGGTGTGCCACTGGTAAAAGATGGTATTACGGTTGGGGTAATTTCGATAGGAGACACAAGAAAGTCCGCTTTTTCACAAAAGCAGATTGCCTTGCTGGAAACCTTTGCCGCGCAAGCCGTGATCGCCATCAGCAACGCGCGTTTGTTTGACGAAGTTCAGGCCCGCACAGCAGAGGTGTCAGAGGCGCTGGAGCTGCAACAGGCGTCTGCGGATATTTTGAGCGTGATTAGCCAATCCGTCGCCGACACACAGCCGGTTTTTAAGAAGATCCTTGAAAGCTGCAAGAACCTGTTTGGCGGCGAAGAGCTGGATGTGCTTTTGGTGGATGAAAACGGCATGCTGCAGGTGGCCGCCTATGTGGGTGACTATTATGAGGCCCTGCTGGAAACATTCCCCGCCCCCTGGGAGATCACGCCAGCAGGAAAAGCGATTCGTACGCTGCGCGTTGCCAATTACTCAGACGTTCAGAATGATCCGGAAACCCCGCCGGTTCTGCGGCGAATGGGACAGGTGGCGGGGTATCATTCGGTCGCGTTTGCCCCGATGATCTGGAACGGCAAAGGGATCGGTGTTGTGGGTGTCGCACGGTCGCACACGCCGTTCACGGAAAAAGAATTGCGGATCATGCAGGGCTTTGCGGATCAGGCGGTGATCGCGATCCAGAATTCGCGGATGTTCAAGGAGACCAACGACGCGCTTGAACGGCAAACCGCGACGTCCGAGGTGCTTGAAGTCATCAGCAATTCGGTTGCCGATGCCCAGCCGGTGTTCGAAAGGATTTTGGACAGCTGCCAACGCCTCATTGCCTGTGCCGATCTCGGGCTTTTGACGATTGACGAGAATTCCATTTTGCATAACCGCGCGTTACGTGGCCAGAATTCCACGCGATACGCGGGATACAAGCCAGCACCAATCGAACACTCGATTGCCAGTCAGGCGGTGCAGCGGGGCGAGGTGATGAATTACCCGGACGCATTGGACGGACCAGATGTGCCCAAATCGCTATCGCGTATCGCTGCTATAGTTGGTAATTTTTCTTGCTTGGTTGCACCTATGACCTGGCAGGGGCAGCCTGTCGGCGCCTTGTTTATCAGTCGGGGTTTTTTGGGTCAAAATTGGGCTCCATTTACTCGACAAGAGATGGAAATGCTTGAAAGCTTCGCGGATCAGGCGGTGATCGCGATGCAGAACGCGCAGATGTTCAATGAAACTCAGGCCGCACTGGCCCGGCAGACCGCCAGCGCGGATATCCTGCGGGTAATTAGTGGCTCGCCAACGGATGTAACCCCGGTTTTTGAAGCAATCGTTCAGGCGGGGGTGCAGTTGGTTTCGGCTGATATGGTGATCGCGATGGTCGCGAGTGAAACCACATTCAGGATGGGCGCGCGGGCGACAGTCGAAGGGTTGACCGACGTCACTGAGAGCTACAAAATTCCAATCGACCCTGCCAAAAACTTTCCGTCGCAGGCGATAAAATCCAGGGCAATGCTGCATTTGCCGGATTGGACAGCGATAGATCTGCCGCCCTTTGAACAAACCATCCACAAAGAAGACGGCATCATGTCATCCCTTTTCTTACCGCTTCTGCGCGGGCAAGACTGCTTGGGTGTGCTGTGCTTTATCCGGAAAGAAAAGCGGGCCTTTTCCAAGGACGAAATCGATATCGCCCAGTCTTTCTGTGATCAGGCCGTGATCGCCATCGAAAACGTCCGCCTGTTTCAGGAAGCGCAGGATGCGCGCGCCGCAGCAGAAACCGCGAACGAGGCCAAGAGCTCGTTTTTGGCGACGATGAGCCATGAAATCCGTACACCGATGAACGCGGTCATCGGGATGAGCGGCTTGTTGATGGATACCCCGCTGAACGACGAACAGCGTGACTATGCCGGCACTATCCGCGACAGCGGCGACGCGCTTTTGGGTATTATCAACGAAATCCTCGACTTCTCGAAAATCGAAGCCGGGCAGATGGATATTGAAAACCATCCCTTTGATCTGCGCGACAGTATTGAATCTGCGATGGACCTGATCAGCAGCCGCGCGGCTGACAAAAACCTGGACCTTGCCTATATCTATGATGATGACGTTCCCGCCGCCATCAGTGCAGATCTGACACGTCTGCGGCAAATCCTGCTTAATCTGTTGTCCAATTCCGTCAAGTTCACCGAGGTTGGCGAGGTCGTTTTGACCGTGTCCTGCAAGCCGCAAACCAATGGCAAGGTCGAACTGGCCTTTACGGTGCGCGACACCGGCATCGGGTTGACGCCGACAGGCATGAAACGGTTGTTCCAGTCGTTCAGCCAGGCGGATTCTTCGACCACGCGCAAATATGGTGGCACCGGTCTTGGGCTGGCCATTTCCAAACGGCTGGCCGAGTTGATGCAGGGCACCATGTGGGCCACCAGTGACGGGGCTGGCAAAGGATCAACCTTTCATTTCACCATTTTAGCCGACACCGCCACACTGCCGCAGACCCAAGCCCGCAGCCTTGTTGGCGAGCAGTCCGAGCTTGTCGGCAAACGGCTTTTGGTTGTGGATGACAATGCGACCAACCGTCGAATTCTGGCGTTGCAGACGGCCAAATGGGGCACAGACACCCGATCCTCGGCCTCGGCCATCGAGGCGTTGAAGTGGTTGAAAGCGGGCGAGGAGTTTGATCTGGCGATCCTTGATATGCATATGCCCGAGATGGATGGGCTGGAATTGGCGCTGGAAATTCGGGCCGTAAACCCAGACCTGCCGCTGATCCTGTTCAGCTCTTTGGGTCTGCGCCCTTCCGAGGTCGAAACCGGCCTTTTTAGGGCCTTTTTGGCAAAACCTTTGCGACAGTCGCAAATATTCGACACGCTGGTGACCCTGTTTGCGCCGCCAGACCCACAAGCGCCTGTACGCAAGGCGGTTAAGAAACCAAAGGTGGATGCGGATTTGGCCACCCGGCATCCTTTGCGTATCCTGTTGGCAGAAGACAATCTGGTGAACCAGAAACTGGCTTTGCGCCTGCTGCAACAGATGGGCTATCGCGCCGATCTGGCGAGCAACGGTCTTGAGGCGCTGCAAAGCGTCGAGCGTCAGGTATATGACGTCGTGTTGATGGACGTTCAGATGCCGGAAATGGATGGTCTGGAAGCGTCGCGTCGCATCACAAAAGGTAAAAACCCGGAAGACCGGCCCAGAATTATCGCCATGACCGCCAACGCGATGCAGGGCGACCGCGAGATGTGTCTGGCTGCCGGAATGGATGACTATATTGCCAAACCTATCAAAGTTGACCTGCTGGTCGATGCCTTGATGAACAGCGCCAAACGCGAGAGGAAACAGGGATGAGTGACGACCCAATTGACCGGTCGGTTTTCGCCGAGCTTCAAGACGCGATGGGGGCTGATTTTGTCGGCGAATTGGTGGGTACCTTTTTTGAAGAAGCCCCGGGCATGCTCGCAGAGCTAAAAACCGCAGTCGAAACCGGCGCGCCTGATACGTTCCGCCGTGCGGCCCATTCCATCAAGTCAAACGCCAGCATCTTTGGGGCACAACAGCTGGCGGAATTGGCCCGGCAGATGGAGATTTCGGGGCTTAGGCCGGCCCCGGCAGAGACCAGCGCGCAGGTCTCTGCGCTGAAGGCGGAATATGACCGCATGGTGACCACGCTGAAAGATCTGCAAAATGGGTGACGCCAGCGCCCGCCTGTTGATTGTCGATGATAACAAGGTCAACCGGCTGTTGTTGTCGCGCAGTGTCGAGCTTTTGGGCTATCACGCATCGGTTGCGGAAAATGGTCGGATCGCCATGCAGCGGTTGGCTGATGAGAGCTTTGATCTGTTGCTGCTGGATATCGAAATGCCGGAAATGGACGGGTTCGAAGTGCTGGAGGCGATCAAACTTAATCCCGCGCTTCGGGATTTGCCGGTGATTGTGACGTCGTCGGTTGAGGGGATCGACAACGTCGTGCGCTGCATCGAGCTGGGCGCCGAAGACTATTTAGGCAAACCGGTGAACCCGGTTCTGCTAAAGGCGCGCCTGTCTTCGGGGCTTGAGAAAAAGCGCCTGCGGGACGAGCAGAAAGAGCTGTTGGAACGGTTTGCAACCAGCGAAGTTGCGCTGGATCTGCGGGAATCCGGCTTTTCGCTGGGTGGTCGACGGGTGCATGCCGCTGTTTTATTTTGCGATATTCGCGGCTTTACCGCGATGTCCGAGAACCAGCCCCCGGCAGAAACCCTTGAATTGCTTAATATTTACTACACACTGATGTTCGAAGCGATTGATTGCCACGGCGGCATTGTCACCTTGATGATCGGTGATGGCCTTATGGCGTTGTTCGGCGCGCCGCAGCCATTGGAGGACCCGGCCCAAAGTGCGGTATCAGCAGCGCAGGACATGCTGGCGATGATTGAACAGTTCAACCTAGAGCGCGTTGCCGGCGATAAACCGGAAATCAAAATAGGCATGGGGATCGCCACCGGCGACGTTGTTGCGGGATATGCGGGCACGCAACAGCGCGCGACGTATACCTGCATTGGCGACAAGGTGAACCTTGCCGCACGGCTGGAATCGCACACCAAGGTTGTTGGCTGTGAAATTCTGATCGACGAGGCGACGCGCAAGTCGCTGAGTGAAACCGTGGCGGTGACAACCATCCCCCAGGTGCAGTTCAAAGGCTTTGCAAACCCGCTGGATATCTATTCAATCACGTCGCCCTAACCCGGATGATTTGACAGGGGCTGTCGGATAGCAATTCACCCGGCACAGTCCAGCGATTACCTGGTGAATTGTCCCGACGCCAGCGGTGATACGGCGCTTTTGTCTACCAGATGACAGGCGGCATGATGCCCGGATGTTACTTCATTTAGCTGTGGTTGTTCGGATTCGCAGCGATGTTGTCACACATGTGCCGTACCACGCCCAGATCGTGACTAATGAACAGAAATGTCAGGCCAAAGTCGGCCTGCAGCTTGCGCAACAGGTTCAGGATTTGCGCCTGCACCGTCACATCCAACGCGGTGGTTGGTTGATCCTCGATCAGGATTTTTGGCTCGCGGGCCAGCGCGATTGCAATCATCATCCGCTGGTGTCGGCGTGACTCTAATGCCTTTGGCTGGCGTGCGCCCAAATGGATGCAAACCCAACCTGGCTTTCCAAAGCCCCGATTGCAGCGGTGATAGAAGACTGCGAGATATTTATTTCCACCGCCGCATTGGCGATAGACCCCAAACGACCCGTTGCTTCGACATACCGAAGCTGTTTCATGGTACAGTGCACCCTGCGGGACTCCTACAAAAAATAGTGATTACCGGGCAGTAAAAGCTATTTCAGCATCAATGAAAGCGCCTTAGTCTCTGGCTTATCCGCCCTGAACGGCCTGCCAATAAAGGACGCGCGTCTTGACCGATACGACAATCTATTCTGCCCACAAAATCATCACTATGAACCCCAGCCGCCCAACCGCCAGCCATGTGGCTGTGCGGGATGGCCGTATTCTGGGTGTGGGGGATCTGGCAGAATTGGAACCTTGGGGTGACTATAAACTGGACGAGACATTCGCCGACAAGATCCTGATGCCAGGCCTTGTCGAAGGTCACGCCCACGTCATGGAAGGTACGCTGTGGCGGTTTGTCTATTGCGGGTTCTTTGACCGCCTGGATCCGGACGGAAAAACCTGGGACGGCGCGCAAACCATCGGGGCGGTGCTGGCGCGTCTGAAAGAGGCCGAAGCCAAGTTGTCTGATCCGGCGGCACCTTTGGCGGGCTGGTCGCTGGACCCGATCTATTTGGGCAACAAACGTGTGTCTCGCCACGATCTGGACACGGTCTCTGACACCCGCCCGATTGGTGTTTTGCATGCCTCTGGGCACATCCTGAATGTGAACAGCAAGGCGCTGGAACTGGCCGGGCTGATGAAGACCGGGTTGAACCATCCCGGTATCCCCCTTGGCGCAGATGGCTATCCGACCGGTGAACTTTTCGGGCCTGACACAATGACCCCTGTCGCCGTTCATGTGGGGTATGACCGGGCTTTGTCGGATAGCGACGAACAGGGGCTGCGCGATTTCGGCAAGCTGTGCGTTCGCGCGGGCGTGACCACGGTCACCGATCTGGCGGCAAGGCTGGAACCCGATGGGGTCGTAGAGGCCATGCTGGCTGTGACGAGCGAGGCCAGCTTTCCGACCCGGGTTGTGCCGTTGCAAGTTTTCGCGGGCGCAACCGCAAAGGACACGATCGACCACGTGTTGGCGCTGAAGGAACGCACGACCGACCGGTTGCGCCTTGGTCGGATCAAGGTTGTTACTGATGGTTCAATTCAGGGATTTTCGGCGCGGATGCGTTGGCCGGGCTATCACAACGGCGCCCCAAACGGGTTGTGGTACACAACCCCAGAGCAATTAACCGAGCTTTACCGCCTGGCCCTGGCGGCGGACATTCAGGTCCATATCCACACCAATGGTGACCAAGCGACAGAGATGGCGCTCGATTCGCTTGAACCGGCGCTAAAGGCAGTCCCCAGCCGCGATCACCGCTTTACCCTGCAGCATTGCCAACTGGCAGACGCGGCGCAGTTCAGGCGCATGAGAAATCTTGGCATGTGTGTCAATTTATTTGCCAATCACCACTTTTACTGGGGCGACGAACATTATCGCCTGACGGTAGGACCAGAGCGCGCGCTGCGCATGAACGCCTGCCGCACTGCCTTGGATACAGGCGTGCCGATGGCGATCCATTCGGACGCGCCTGTGACTCCGCTTGGTCCGCTGTTTACCGCGTGGTGCGCGGTTAACCGGCTGACCGCATCGGGCCGTGTGCAAGGCGAAAACGAAAAGATCGACGTCGACGAGGCGCTTTATGCGATCACCCTTGGTGCGGCATACACGCTGCATCTGGACGGTGAAATCGGCTCTATCGAGGTCGGCAAAAAGGCGGATTTTGCGGTGCTTTTGGATGACCCCACGGAAATTGGCGGCAACAATCTGAAAGATGTTCGCGTTTGGGGGACGGTGCAAGACGGTCGGCTTTTCCCGGCGGCGGCCCTTTGACACCTGCTGTGACAGCAAAGGCAGATCCGCTGCCGGTCACGGTGATCGGCGGCTATCTGGGGGCCGGGAAAACCACGCTGGTCAATCATTTGCTGCGGCATGCAAACGGGGTGCGGTTGGCGGTTCTGGTCAATGAATTCGGCGAACTGGCGATTGACGAGGACCTGATCGAAGCCGAAGACGACAGCCTGATTTCGATTGCTGGCGGGTGTGTTTGTTGCTCTTTCGGCAGCGACCTGACCGGCGCGCTTTTGGATCTGGCGAAGATGGACCCAAAACCGGATCACCTGTTGATCGAAGCCTCGGGCGTTGCCATCCCCAGTGCGATTGTCGGATCGGTTTCGTTGCTGGACGGGTTTCGGGTGGATGGGGTTGTGATCCTGGCTGACGCCGAAACTGTGCGGCGCAGCGCGGTGGACAAATATATGGGCGATACGGTCACACGCCAGATCAGTGACGCCAACATCATCATCCTGAACAAAACTGACCTGGTCGATGCCACAAGCCTTGCCGACAGCCGACATTGGCTTGGCCAACAAAACGTTGGGTTGCGGATCATCCAAGCCAGCCACGGCGTCGTCCCCCCCGAGGTGGTTCTTGACAGCTTTCTGGTTCCTGCGGTGGCACCGGGCCCGCATCATGACACTGCGAATCTTGAGATGATGACGCTTAAACTTCAGGGTCCGACCGACGTCGAAAAGCTGGCAAAGCAACTCGCCGACGACACCCTTGGCATCATCCGCGCCAAAGGGTTTGCGACCTCGCTTACGGGCCAGAAAACCCTGATTCAAGTGGTTGGAAACCGCTGGACAACATCCATCGCCCCGGCGAGCATGGCGGATGGCATTGTCTGTCTGGGGTTTAAGGACGTGTTATCAAAGGCAGGCCTTTGGGCGATTGAAACGTCCGGGTGATGGTCTTGGGCTGACTGGCAGGTGGGAAACGTGGCATGCGTCACTTTCGACGGTCATGCAGCCTGCGGAGTTTCGCAGGCTCTTATGGTGGAGGGGCGCAGGCCATTCTATTGGCCTCACAGTCTTGCGTGAACTGCGAATTCCTTAGAAGCCATCTTGGGACCGGCCTGAAGCGCTTGTTTCCTGTCAGAACGCCCAAGCGATTAATGCCGAATACGCCGTCGCTTCGCCTGCCCGTTTTGTTGCGGGGCCTTTATGGCCGTGCTAAGCTGCCCCCTCATTACCCCTAAAAGATTGACCAAGCACAATGCACCTGCGATCCCTCTTTTCCGCCATCCTGTTTGCCACCCTGACTATGGGCATGACCCCGGCGCATGCGGCCTCTTGCCTGCTTGACGGTTCGACCGTTTCGGATGGTCAGGAACAAATGTTCTATCAGGTGCGCAGCGTGCCGCGTGGCCAAAGCTGTACCGCCCTTGGCCAGTTACGCGGCTGCGCCGATGGTGCGCTGAACGGCGCGCAAAGCTATCGTTATGACGACTGCTTGGAACTGGAAGAATTTCTGGGGGTGAATACCAACCGCAGGCCCCACCAGCTGGATCCTGCCCTGCTGGCGCGCACCAATGCCAACTGGATTCGCACGAATGTAGAGGTTCTGGCCTACAAGGAACAATTCGACTCTGGCGTGGTGGACCCGGACTGGAAATTTGCCGACTGGGACTATTACAAAGCCGCTGCCGCCGGACCGGACCGCAAGGCCATCCTGAACCTGATGTGGGATTTCAAGAGGCGGGATCAGCACCTGCCCCTGCCCGGTTCGCAGCAAGAGGCTGACCTGTTCAGGTATCTGGATTTGCATATTCTGGACAAACTGGTGCCGTCTGTGGACATCCTTGTCACCGGCAACGAACCGTTCGTAAATACCATGGACGAAGACTGGCAGCATAACCCGGCCTATGGCGGCATTCCGATCGTGGTTTTTTACACACGTGTCACCGAACATGTGCATGCCTATCTGCTGGACCGCGGGCTGCGTGACCAGGTGGACCTTTATATGGGGGCATTCACCCGCCTGCACACCACCAAGACACAAAAGCAACCGGGCGTGCGGGGGTTGCTGGCCTATGCTGCGGTCGCAGCCTATGTGGACGGGGTTGATCTGCATACCCATGTCACCACCGTGAAACAGATTGACAAGGCGCTGACCTTTGCCCGTGAGTTCACCGACAAGCCTATCATCGTGACCGAGTACACGTTCGTCTGGCGGATGCAGGACGCCCTGCTAGAGGGCGAAAAGCTGGGGGCAAAATTTGCCGGGCGCTGGGGGCGTGATCCCAAGCAAAAGATTGGTGATTACATGTCATGCGACGTGTTCGGTGCGGGCCGAGGGTGCAAGAAAAACGGCCCCATCAGCAAGGCTGAATGGGATGATTTCTTTGCCACGCGGGACTGGTTCATCGACCATTTCATTACGCAAGCCGATGCTATTTTCAGCCAGCACGCGGTGCGCGGGGCGACGTTCGGTCTGGTGCAAACCATGCCACGGAAGGCGCAGCTCAGCCCGGAAAACCCGCCATGGTATATGGGTTTTTTGTTCTCTGCGGTTGCGGTGGAACCGGGGCCTGACGGGACGCCGCAGGCAAACTATCAATACTATGACGATTTTTTGGCGGTCCAGAAGCAACGAGCCCGCGTATCGGTAGATTAACGGGGCAAGGACAGCCTTACATCGTTCGGATCCCCCATCACCAAGCGGTCAGTTAGCTTGAAAGTTTCAGAGAATATCACCCATGCAAGATTCCAAGCAGACAAATTCAGCCTTTTCCGCCCCTGCGGCAGGCAAAGGCCACCGCCACAAAACCCTGGTTTTCCATATCGGCGACCACAAAACCGGTTCGACGGCGATCCAGTCTGCTTTTGCCCAGCGGCGGGTTTCGTTGGAGGGCCGCAAGGTTTTATACCCAACCCAGCTGTCGCATAATCCCCTGAGACAACACTGTGACGCCTATGCCGCCACAAATGCCCCCAAGGCGCGCGAAAAGGCCATTTCGGTGTTTGAGAATCTGGCCACCAAGATCCGTACCTCTGACGCGGATTTCTGTCTGATTTCCGCCGAAGAGCTGGAGGGGGTTGCTCCTGCGGTATTTCATGAGATCGTGACGACCTATTTCGCGAATGCCGCAGACGAAATCCGCGTCATTGCCTATGTGCGCCCCCATGCCGGGCGGCTGGTGTCCACCTTTGCGGAACGTACCAAACGTGGCGTGCCGCAGGTCATTAATGGCAACCTGGATACGTTCTTTGAAACTATGATCAAAAGCGGTAGCTTTAGCTATGAGCCACGGTTTTCCGCATGGCGCGATCTGTTTGGCAGTCAGTTCGCCCTGCGCCCGATGATCCGGAGTCAGTTGTATCAGGGGTCTGTGGTGGACGACTTTATCCACCATGCTTTTGGGGGAACCCCCTTTCAGATCAAAGGGGCGGGCGAGGCAAATGAATCGCTTGCCCTCGAAGACCTGATGCGTCTCAAAGCTTTGCAGTTTTGCCTGGAAAAACACGGCTATAAACTGAGGCACCGCCATGCGCTCGGATGGGAGTTTTCCCGTGTCCTGAACAGCCTGCCACCATTGGAAAGCCGGACCAAACTGCGGATCCATAAGGCGCTTGCCGTAAAACTACAGGATGCCTATTTGAAAGACGCCCGCGCCGTGGACCAGAACTTCTTTGACGGTGCTCCTCTGATGGAAGCCGAGTTGGTGGCCATAAAGGATAATGCGCTGGACACACCGCAATCAGTTGATCCGGCTGACTATTTGTCGGCTACGGACCTGCGTTCCGTTGCAATCCTGTCGGAAATCATAGCCGGGATGCTGGAAAATAAAGGCGAGGACTGGCCGAAATTCCTGAAAAACAAACGCATCAAGGACGCCGCCAAAATGGCACAGATCAACCAAAGTTGATCCGCCAAAGCATTTTGAGCTGATCTTGAAACGGAAATGACGCCAAATATCAGGCAAATATATCGGCATTTGCCCGGATGTTGGCGACGGCCTTTTTAAACTGCACTGGGTTCTCGATCAGCAGGCTCACCAACACATTGGTAAAAATATGCACGGTGTTGATGACATCCGGCGAAAAATAATCCGCCGCCTCCATCGATTGCGCGGCGTCGGTTGCCTTGAGGTGAATTTTTCCCAGCGCATCGGTCATGGGGTTTCCGTCAAAAAACGCCTTGTCCAATGCGGCAGCGTCGCCCGCATATCGTTCGATAAAGCGATCCACAAGGGACGCCGGTATGCGCAGTTTTTCACTATCCTTGCCCAGCCCGCTGGCCTGCATATTGTCCGCAACAATCCGCCCCAGCATCCCCCCCACATCCTTAAAACGCGGCCCCCTTTTGGGCGGCAGTTTCTTGGCCAGCTGTTTGTGCACGTCACGCAGCACGGCCAGTTGGCTGATTGTCAGAGAGGTATTTGACGAAAGGATATCTTCTACCTCGAAGTCCTCGTTTTGAAACATGAACTTGCAAAAATCAGAAACAACATCACCCTGAAAAAGCTGATCGCGGACAAACGGGCGCAGCTCAAACCGGGTCCCAAATACCTCACGCCACGCCCCAAACCGCGGGGTGTAATCCAGATACCCGGATTTGGACATGTCGGCAAAAATGCCTTCGACCGATTCCTGCCTGCCAGCCTGCTTCATACGTTCTGAAAATGCCGACAGCATCTTGTCGCAATGCGGGCGTACATAGGCCACCAGACGCAATCGGTCGGCCAGCGGCGACCAGTGATCGGCAATCGCCTGATCCAGTA
>JBLINN010000043.1:0-17922 GCA_047639325.1 Paracoccaceae bacterium
CCCACGGCGGGGGGGATGCCAATAAAGAACAGCAGCGGGGTCATCAGAAATCCGCCGCCGACACCAAACATGCCCGAAAGAACACCAACAATCCCACCTAGCCCCAGCAAAAGAAAGGCGTTCACGGAGATTTCGGCAATAGGTAGATAAATCTGCATATGTTTCTGTATCCAGCGACCTCTATCAATGCAACAGGGCAAACCGGCCCTTTTTGGTCAAAACCGACTGGGGGTGGCAATTTGTCATGTTCTGATCCGGCCGTAAGCCCCCGTTAGCGCAACCTAGCGTTCCTTGACATAGGGCTCGCCCCCGGCACGGGGCGGAATCGCCTTACCGACAAACCCTGCCAGAATCACCACTGTCAGCACATACGGCAGGGCATCCATTACCTGCACCGGAATAACAAACCCACCCAGGTCAATATTTTGATAACGTAGCGCAATCGCCTGCAGGAACCCAAACAGCAGACAGGCCCATAAGGCCTGCCAGGGCCGCCATTTGGCAAAGATCAGTGCCGCAAGCGCGATAAACCCGCGCCCGGCGGTCATGTCTTTGACAAACCCGGCCTGCAAGGCGGTCGCCAGATAGGCCCCGGCGATGCCGCATAACAGGCCGCAGATCGCCACAGCGGCATAGCGCAGCCCTACCACCGACACCCCCGCCGTATCCACCGCCGCCGGGTTTTCACCCACGGCGCGCAGGCGCAGGCCAAACCGGGTGCGGTACAGGATCCACCAAGTCGCGGGGACCGCCAGAAAGGCGATATAAACCAGGATCGAATGGCCCGACAGCAATTCAGCATAGATCGGGCCGATAAAGGGCACATCCCGGACCGCCTCGGCAAAGGGAAAGGTGATTGGATTGAACCGCGCGTCCCCTGCCAGCGACGGGGTGCGCCCGCCCTGCTGAAACCAGTCCTGTGCGATCAGTACCGTCATTCCGGCGGCCAGAAAGTTGATCGCCACGCCCGAGATCAGCTGATTGCCGCGAAAGGTAATCGACGCCAGCCCGTGCAACCCACTCAGCGCCATTGACGACGCAATCCCGGCCAGCAATCCCAGCCAGACAGACCCGCTCATCGCCGCCACAGCGCCGGAAAAGAACGCCGCCATCAGCATCTTGCCCTCAAGCCCGATGTCGAAAATCCCGGCGCGTTCGGAATACAGCCCGGCCAGACAGGCCAGCAACAGCGGGGTGCCCAGACGAACCGTGCTGTCCAAAACCTGGATAAGGGTCAGAAAATCCATGATCTACACCCGCGCCGTGGCCAGCTTGACGCTGGCAAAGACAAAGAACACCCCTAACGCGCCCTCGATCCCACGCCGGGCGCGGGCGTAGAGGTTGATCACTGGGGTGGTCGAAAAGGTCAGCGCATAGGCAAGATGCGCAAGGATCGACAACATTGTGGCAGATATCACCAGCGCACCACCAAGGGCGACTGGGGCGTCTGGCCCAATACCAATCGCCACAATGGCAATCCATTGCAGGGCCGCCTTGGGGTTGGTCATCTGAATGGTCATGCCCCGCAGAAACATGTTGCCGCCGGGCACTTGCGTGGCGTGCAGACTGGCATTTGGCGTGGCGGCAGACCGGAAAGCCTTTACCGCCATCCACAACAGATAGGCAGCCCCCGCATATTTCAGCAGGGTGATCGCGCCGGCATAACTGGCCATCAAGGTGGCCAGCCCCAGCACCGTCATACTTGCCCAGATGCCGGACCCCAGCCCGATCCCCAGCGCCAACATTGCCCCGTAGCGGCGACCGCGCGCCATCGATGTGCCGATCACCGCCAGAATATTCGGGCCAATCACGATAAACCCAACGCTGAAAATGCTCAGCGCCAACCCCAGACTTGCCAGATGTTCGCTCATCCCGTGTCCCCTTTGCGCAGCGCCAGGAACAGCCGTTCCAGCGGCATCCGCACCATATTGTCCAGCGCCCCGGTGAACAGGATCACCAGCGCCTGAATGACCACGATCAATTCGCGTGGAATTTTGGTCCACAGCGCCAGTTCCGCGCCACCCTGATAGAGAAAGCCAAACAGGATCGCCGCCAGAAACACCCCAAACGGATGGCTGCGCCCCATCAGGGCGACGGCGATACCGATGAACCCGGCACCTTCTGTGGCGTTCAGCACCAGACGCTCGGCCTCGCCCATCACGTTGTTGATCGCCATCATGCCCGCCAACCCGCCGGATATCAGCATGGCGATCATGGTGATCCTGACAGGTGATATCCCGGCATAAAGCGCGCCGGTTTCCGAATGGCCATAAGCGCGGATTTCAAATCCCAGCCGGGTGCGCCAGATCAGTAACCAGACCAGCACACAGGCGGCAATCGCCACCAGCAGCGTCACATTGGCCGGGGCGTTTTTGGAGAACTCGATGCCAAGTGGGGCGAGCAAATCATGCAGCGTGGGTAGATGCACCGCATCGGGAAAGCGTGCGGTGGCCGGGTCCATTGACCCTTTGGGCCGCATCACATTGACCAACACGTAATTCAGCACGGCTGCGGCGATAAAGTTGAACATGATTGTGGTAATCACGATATGGCTGCCGCGTTTGGCCTGCAAATAGGCCGGGATCGCCGCCCAGGCCGCGCCAAACAGCGCCGCTGCCGCCGTGGCAAAGATCAGCGCCAGTGACCAATGCGGCCACGGGATATAGACGCAGATCAGCGCCACACCCAAGCCGCCCAGCATCGCCTGACCTTCGCCTCCAATGTTGAACATGCGCGCATGAAAGGCGATGGCTACGGCGAGGCCGGTGAACATGAAATTGGTGGCGTAATACAGCGTATAGCCCCAGCCATAGGTCGACCCCAGCGCGCCGTCGATCATCAGCTTGACGGCGGCCACCGGGTCTTCGCCGATCGCCAGGATCACCAGCGCCGACAGGATCGCGGCCAGGATCAGGCTGATCAGCGGGATCAGGATCACGTCGGCCCATTTTGGCATCACGTCCATGTCAAGTGACCCCTTTTTGGTGCTGTTGCGCTGCCGCGTGATCCGGCGAAAAGAATTTTCGAAAATTCTTGGTCAGAAAATTCGAATTTTCTGGGGCGTGGTTCGCCAGGAAACCGACTCATGCGGCCTCTCCCGACACACCAGCCATCAACAGACCCAGTTCTTTTTCGTCCGTCTGATCAGGCAATCGTTCGCCCATGATATGCCCGTCAAACATCACCGCGATCCGATCTGCGAGGCCAAATATCTCTTCCAGTTCCACCGATACCAGCAAGATCGCCTTGCCCTGATCGCGCAGCGCGACGATCTGGTTGTGGATGAATTCAATCGCGCCAATATCCACACCGCGTGTCGGCTGACCGATCAACAACAGGTCCGGGTTACGCTCTATCTCGCGGGCCAAAACGATTTTCTGCTGGTTGCCACCGCTGAAATTCTTGGCCGTCAGCCAGCCATCCGCCGGGCGAATGTCGAATTTTTCGATCTTGGCGTCTGTGTCGCGGCGCAGCGCGGCATTGTCCATCAACAGGGCATTGCGCTGATAGGCCGGATCATGGTGATAGCCAAAGGCGACGTTTTCCCAAGCGTGGAATTCCATGATCAGCCCTTCGCGCTGGCGATCCTCGGGCACATGTGCAATGCCTTGCGCCCGCCGGTCCTGGCCGCCCGATCCCGGACCGTTCAACGCCAGCGGCGCGCCGTTCAACCGGATGGTGCCAGCCCCCGGGCGCATGCCGCCCAAAACCTCTAGCAGTTCGGACTGGCCATTGCCGGCCACTCCGGCGAGCCCGAGGATTTCCCCGGCCCGGACGCTCAGGTTGATGCCTTTGACCCGCTCGACCCCGTTTTCATCGGTCACATGCAGGTTCTCGATTTCCAGCACCGGTTTGCCGGGCGTCGCGGGCGCTTTGTCCACCTGCAACAACACTTTACGGCCCACCATCAGCTCGGCCAGATGTTCAGGGCTGGTCTCGCTGGTCTTGACGGTTGCCGTCATCTGACCGCGCCGCATCACGCTGACCGTGTTGGTGATATCCATGATCTCGCGCAGCTTGTGGGTGATCAGGATGATGGTCTTACCCTCTTGCCGCAGCCGATCCAGGATGCGGAACAGCTGATCCGCCTCGGGCGGGGTCAGCACGCCGGTGGGTTCATCCAGGATCAGGATATCCGCCTGCCGGTACAGCGCCTTCAGGATTTCCACCCGCTGCTGCATGCCCACGCCGATCTCTTCGATCAGCGCATCCGGGTTCACGTCCAGCCCGTATTCGGCTGCCAAGGTTTTCAGCTGAGTGCGGGCCTTGGCAAGTGATGGGTTCAGCAACCGGCCACTTTCGGCGCCCAGAATGATGTTTTCCAGCACGGTAAAGTTTTCAACCAGCTTGAAATGCTGGAACACCATGCCGATGCCTGCCGCAATAGCCGCCTGACTGTCAGGGATTTCGGTCCGTTGGCCGTTGATAAAAATCTCACCCTTATCGGCTTTGTAAAAGCCGTAGAGGATGCTCATCAGCGTGGATTTCCCCGCGCCGTTTTCGCCGATAATCCCGTGGATGGTGCCGGGGGCGACGGAAATAGAGATGTCCTTGTTGGCCTGCACCGGCCCAAAGGCTTTGGAAATGCCCTTTAGTTCGATGGCAGGCGCCGTCACTCTGGCTCTCCCATGCCAACAAATCCGATCAGCCGGGTGATCCGGCCTTCGGTGATGTCCGCGAAATACTGGCCGCGCATCATCCGTTCCCCGTCGCGCAAGAAATCCACCGTGGCGCGGGCGAACCCGTGATGCTCGGACACGGCAACCACGCGGGCTATGGCCCCCGTCATCATTTCACCGAATTGCGCGATATAGGCCAGATAGGCGTCGCGGCCGATCACCGGATCAGGCGTGTTGGGATCGGCATAGAAAAAATCAGGCCCAAGGGCCGCGTCGGTTTTGGCCGCGCGCCCCTCGGGTAATGGATCGCCCCAAGCCGAGAACAGAGTTTGTATAAGATCAGTCATGGCTTGGGGCACTCCGGTTTACTTGGTGCTTCGCTTTAGAACGACAAAGCTGGGCAGCTGTCATTGGCGTAATAGCTGACAACATCCAGATCGCCGCTGATGATCTTGGCACGGGCGTCTTCAACAGCCGCTTTCATGTCATCAGAGATCAGCGCGGCGTTATGTTCGTCAACCGCATAACCAACGCCTTCTTCTGCCAGACCCAGCACCATCGACCCGTGACCAACCGTGTCGCCTGCTTTCATCGCCTCGTAAACGGCAACATCAACGCGCTTCAGCATCGACGTCAGGACCGATCCGGGGTGCATGTAGTTCTGGTTGCTGTCCACGCCGATCGAATAGATTTTTTCGTCAGCAGCGGTTTGCAACACGCCCACACCGGTGCCACCGGCGGCGGCATAAACCACATCCGCGCCCTGGCTGATCTGCGCCTTGGTCAGTTCCGAGCCCTTCACTGGGTCATTCCACGCCGACGGGGTGGTGCCGGTCATGTTGGCGACGATCTTGATATCGGGGTTCACCGCTTTGGCGCCCTGGGCATAGCCGCAACCAAAGTGACGGATCAGCGGGATATCCATGCCGCCGATAAAGCCGATGGTGCCGGTTTTTGAGGTCATCGCCGCCAGCATGCCCACCAGATACGATCCCTGATGCTCCTGAAAGCTGATCATCAGGACGTTGTCGGGGATTTCAGGCATCCATCCATCAATGTTGACAAAATTGGTGTCTGGATAGTCACCCGCAACCGCCTCGACCGGGGTGGCAAAGGCAAAGCCGGTGGTGATGATCGGGTTGGAACCGGCCTCGGCGAAGCGGCGCAGGGCCTGCTCGCGCTGGGCTTCGGATTGCAGCTCGATCTCGCGAAAGGTGCCGCCGGTTTCTTCGGCCCAACGCTGCGCGCCGCCAAAGGCCGCTTCGTTAAAGGATTTGTCGAACTTGCCGCCAAGATCAAAGATCAGTGCCGGTTCAGCCACGGCCATGCCTGCGGTCAGCGCAAGGCTGGCTGCGGCCCCCATCAGGGATTTCATAAGCGTCATTTGGATTACTCCCAATTGGTTATGTGTTTGGGGCGTCCGGGGAATCCCCCGCCGCCCGATCAAGCGAGCAGAACTGCTGTGATGATGTAAATAGGACGCAGGCAGACCAAAGGGTCAACTGCTTTTTGACCGGTTGGTCCAAGATTCGGCCAGTTAACGCAGGGGAAAGGCGCAAGACATCAGCAGAGCATCAACTGCGGGGTGTCCCGCGCGGCGATAATACCCGCGCCGTTGCCCGGAGATCTCATAGCCACTGGATTGATACAGCGCGATTGCGGCGCTGTTATCTGCGGCGACGTCCAGAAATCCGCGCGCTGCCCCACGGGCCTGTGCGGTGGCCTGCCAGTCGGCCATCACGGCGCGCGCCAGCCCTTGGCGTTGGTGATCTGGATGGGTGGCGATGGTCAACAGTTCGGCCTCGTCCGCGACAACCCGCACAAGGGTGAAACAGCGGGCGTCACCAGTGGCAAAGCACAGGGGGTGGTCCAGCAACTTGGTGAATTCCGCCGCTGACCAGGGGCGCGCTTGGGTAAAGGCGGCGGCGTGGGTTGCGGCCATGTCGGCCGGGGTCGTGTCAGGGGGCGGCATCAATCCAGCATCACCGGCGGCGCGTGGCGCGATGGCGCGGCATCGGCGGCGCGGGCATATAGCGGCGCGGGGGGATGGGTGGTTGTCTGCCATTTTGCGGCGGTGATGGCGGCAATCGCCTCGGCCAGCCCTTGCGGGCTGTTCTCGGGTGCCAGCGCCAATCCGGCGGCTTGGGCAGTTGCCAGCGGCATCAGTTGTGGGGTGTTGGAGGGGCTGTCGGGGTCACACAGATAGACCATACCGCGCGGCGCGGGGATGGCACACAGCGCGCCTTTGGGGGCCAGATGCGCGCGCGCTTCGCAGCCGCTGACGCCGACGGCAGGCACATCTAGCCCCAACGCAAGCCCGCGTGCCGCTGATACCGCAATGCGGATACCGGTGAAATTGCCGGGGCCAATGCCGACGCCAAGCGCTGTCAGATCTTGCCAACCGACGCCCGCGCCGGACAGGATTTCCTCAAGCAACGGCATCAGCCGTTCGGCCTGTCCCTTGGTCATCGCTTCGGCGCGTGACGCCAGCACAGTGTCGCCCAACAGCAAAGCGGCCGCGCAATGCGCGGCCGATGTGTCAAATCCCAGGATCAAAGGGGCAGAGGCCATGCCAGTTCTGTCCAGTTCTGTGCCGTCGCTTACACAGCGACCGGGCGCACCTCGGTCACTTCGGGGATATAGTGGCGTAGCAGGTTTTCGATGCCCATTTTCAAGGTCAATGTCGAAGACGGGCAGCCAGCGCAGGCGCCTTGCATATGCAGGTAAACCACGCCGCGATCAAAGCCGTGAAAGGTGATGTCGCCACCATCCTGTGCCACCGCAGGGCGTACCCGGCTGTCCAGCAGTTCCTTGATCTGGTCGACGATCTCGGAATCTGCGCCGCTGTGTTCGGCATGGCCCGACGCGGGGGCGTGGTCGCCTTCCATCACCGGCTGACCGGATTGGTAATGTTCCATCACCGCGCCCAGAATGGCCGGTTTGATATGTTCCCATTCCACCGCGTCCGTCTTGGTGACGGTCACAAAATCATTGCCGAAAAACACACCCGCCACGCCATTGACCGCAAAGATGCGGTTGGCCAGTGGCGACGGGCCTGCGGCGTCGGGTGTCGGGAAATCAGCAGTGCCAGAATCCAGCACGGTCTGGCCGGGTAGGAATTTCAGGGTTGCCGGATTTGGGGTCGATTCGGTCTGGATGAACATTCGCGTGTCTCCGTTAAGCTTGCCTTGGATATGCTGTCGACAGCCGGGCAAGTCAAGCTTTGGAATGATTCTAAACTGTCAACGGGCAGTGATTCAGCCGGTTCAGGCGCCCCGGTCAGGTGATCGCTTCCAGCTTTTCCTTGCTCAGATCGCCGGGCACCACGGTGATCGGGATAGGCAATGACCCCGACACGCGTGACAATTGCGACACCAGCGGACCGGGGCCTTTCTTGTCATTGCCCGCCCCCAAAACCAGCACGCCGATATCCGGGTCTTCCTGAATCTGGGCGATGATCTCGGCCATGGCTTCGCCTTCGCGGATCACCAGTTCCGGGTCGATCCCCTGACGGTCGCGCATCCATTTGGCAAACACCTCGAAATGCGCGTGGATACGTTCGCGCGCCTCTTCGCGCATGATGTCGCCCACGCCGATCCAGTGGTTAAACTCGTCCGGCGGAATGATCGACAAAACCGCGACACCACCACCCGTATGCGCAGCCCGCATCGCGGCAAAGCGCATTGCGTTCAGACATTCACGACTGTCATCCAGAACAACCAGAAATTTGCGCATGGTTCATGCCTCCCTCTTTCGCGGGATGATGCATGAAGCGCGCGCGCCAAGCAACCACAGCTTGTGCCTGTCGGGCGGCCTGCGACGATTTCAGCGGTTTGACGCGGCCCAGTCCCAATACATTTCCCGCGCCCGCCTTGTGA
Source organism: Paracoccaceae bacterium (assembly GCA_047639325.1). Lineage (GTDB taxonomy): Bacteria > Pseudomonadota > Alphaproteobacteria > Rhodobacterales > Rhodobacteraceae > NVQY01. Next base: position 8,498 of record JBLINN010000043.1, read on the forward strand.
CAGGTCCGACCTGGTATTGGGTGTCGTCAAAGGCGGTGACCGGCGTCACCTTGGACATGTTGCCAGACATGAACACCTCGTCCGCATCATGGAAATCTTCGAATGTCAGGACGGTTTCATGCACGGCGATACCATCCGCACGCATGTTCGACATATGCCGCGCCCGGGTGATCCCAGCCAGGAATGTGCCATTGGCGATTGGGGTGAACGCCTCGCCATCCTTGACCATAAAGATATTGGCGGTGGCGGTTTCGGCGACATTGCCCATGGCATCGGCCACCAAAGCATTGGCGAAACCTTTGGCGCGCGCCTCGCTCAGCATGCGGGCGTTGTTGGGGTAAAGACAGCCTGCTTTGGCGTCGACCACGGCATCCTCCAGCACCGGACGGCGGAACCGGGTACGGGTCAGCGTGGCCGAGGCAGTGGCCGGGGCCATCGCGATTTCTTCCAGACAGACGGCAAAGCCAGTGGTGTCGGGCGAGGGCACAATCGCGGTGATATCGCCGTTGATGCCCCAGTACATCGGCCGGATGTAAACGGCGGTTCCGGCGGGATACATCGCCAGCCCTTCGCGGATGATCTCCATCATGGCGTCGGTGGACACTGTGGGCGTCAGCATCAGTGCGGCGGCGGATCGGTTCACCCGGGCGCAATGCGGTTCCAGGTCTGGCGTCATGCCCTCAAACAGCCGCGCGCCATCAAATACCCCCGAGCCGAGCCACGCGCCGTGATCGGCGGCGCGGATGATCGGCGTGTCGTCGTTGTGCCATTGGCCTTCGAAATAGGTGCGAATGTTGGTGCCGGTTGCCATGGTAAAGTCTCCCTTGTGACGGGCAAAGGGTAGGGCGGAAATACGTCAGAGGTCCAGACCTTTGTTGCGCGGTATCTGCGACACAAGCGGCCAACTGACCCGCGCAGGTCTGCGCGGGCAGGTGTTCTGGCGGGGCAGGGCCGGCCCGATTACTGCGTCGGGGTCCAGTCTGCGCCGGGATCAAACCGGGTGATGCCATAGGCGACGGTCAGGCTGTCTTCGCCCAGATCGGCCTCTAGCACGGTGCCGTTTTCGGACGCCATAAAGCTGTGGATGCCGCTTTGGCCATACTCAGCGGGCACTGCCAGCAATGCGTGGCCTGCCACCATGTTGTCGCCAATCACATAGTCCATCGCGCCGCCGGGGGCAGACGCCGCCTGACCCTGCAGAATCCGGTAATAATAGCCGCCAAACGGTTCCGGGTCCTGATCGCCCTGATCGGTGCTGTACCCGTCCAGCGAGGCCAGCGCGATGCGCGCGCCCAGCGGGCTGTCGTCATCGGCCCAGACCAGCCCGTCGCGTGCGCCATCTGACGACAGGATGGACGCGGCAAATTCCATCACCCCGTCACCATCGTGATCGGTCAGCCGAAAGGCCGACTGAATATCGACATAGGCCGCCATCATTTCGATGGTTTCCAGCTCGTTCAGGCCAATCCGGCGGAAATAAACCTCGTCCCGTCCGGCGTCGATGTCAAAGGTCCAGGCTGCATCGCTGCGCGCGAGCGGGATCGGAAACGGCCAGCCGCTTGATCCCAGCAACACAATTGTTTGCGCCTCTGATGGCTGAAACCGATAGCCTTCGGCCCAGAGTTCCAGCAGCGACTGGCGGTTGCCTGCATCGCGCTCGGGGTTGCCCGTCGACAGCAAATCCTGGGCGCCGGAACCAAAGACCTCTAGCACTGCGTCCTGACCGGGGGCGGCCAGCGCTGTCATCAGCGCCTCTAGCGCGTCCTGCGGCGTTGCATAGGTTGCCGGGGCCTCGGCGGCGATGCCGGGCAGCGTTGTGGCCAGCATGGCAAGACCGGCCAGACCGGGTGCAAATACATTTTTCATTGGATCATCTCCTTCTGCCACCACCCGAGGCGGCGCGGCCGCGCGACCCGCCGGACCGTGCCTTGGGAGCTGATGCGCGTTTGCTTAACCCACCACCACCGCTACTGCGCTTTGCCTTGGCGGCGGGCGCTCTGGCTTTGGCTGGTTTGTGAACGGCGGCCTTGGCTTTGGCCGGGGCGCCGGTGCGGGCTGCAGCGGCACTGCGGTTGCCTGCGGGGCGGGTGGTCGGTTTGTTGGCGGCTGGCCGGGATTTTGCGACATCGGCGCGCGGCGCCTTGCTGCGCGAAATATCAGCCGCGCCGGATTTTTTCGACAGGCTGGCGCGCATTTCATCACCGCGATCCGGGCGGCTGACGGGCAGCTTGTTATTACCATCCGGCCCACGCTTGCGCGCAATGTCGTCCCGCGCCTTGTCCTTGCGGCGGTCGTCGGGTTTCCAGCCGTTATTATTGCCGATGTTATTGCCGATATTGACGTTTCCATCGACGTCGATGTCGATATTGGGGTTGCGATAGATCGGCCCGCCGCCCCAGCCACCGCAATTGCGGCAGCCCCAATAGTTATTCCACGGATCGTTATTGTCAAAGATCGCGTCGATCACCGCATAGGTGCCAAACGCGATCAGCCCGGCGGTCAGCACGTCGCCGCCACCATTGTTGCTGTCGACATAAACCACCTGGGGATCGTATTGCGGCACGTAAACCACTTCGGGGTCGGTGGGTTGAATGATAATCGTCTGGTCACCGCTATTGTCCTGTGTGACCTCGACCGTCTGTTCGTCGCCACTGGTCAGCGCGCCGGATTCAGCGGCGATTTCGCGCATCACCTGAACCGCATTCATCACGTCTTCGCTTTGCGCCAGCATGGCGTTGCCGACGGTCTCGGTCCAGTCCACATGCACCGCCATTTCGGTCAGCACTTCGGGGAAGGCGGTGGCCAAAACGGCAACACTTTCGTCCCAGGCCTGAATCTCGATCAGCGGTTTCAGCTCTTCGGGGCTTTTGCCGGGGTTGTCCTTTAGCAGACGGTCGGCCTTCATCACGTCAAACGGAAAGGTCGCCGCGACAAGCACCTGAATCATCAGGGTGTCAGGGTAAAGGGCGATTGGCCCAACAAGGGTTTGCAGCTCTTCCGGGGTCATCAGTCCGGCAGCATCCTCGGTGGCGCTGGCCGTTGTGCCTGAATCGGTTGTGGTCTGGGCCGTCAGGTAGGTCGGGACCAGCAACACAGAACACAATATAGCGGCCTTAAGGGATAAATCTGTCATTCGGCAAATTCCTTTGTAGCAGCATTGCGACCACGCTAACGGGGTTCAGCGCATTTCGCAAAGCGCAATTCAGACGCGCCGGATTGTTTTCGGCGGAACCGGGCCGACCTGATCAGACCGGTGCCACCATCCCGACGATATCATAGGTTTTGCGCAGGATCGGCGCGGTGATCTCGCGGGCGCGCAGCGATCCGGCGGTCAGGATGCGGTCAATCTCGGCCGGGTCGCCCATCAGACGGGCCATCTCGGTTGAAATCGGGCTCAGCTTGGCCACCGCCAGATCGGCCAGCATCGGCTTGAAATCGCCAAATTGCTTACCGCCAACATCCGCCAGCACCTGATCCACCGATTCGTCCGACAGGGCAGCATAGATATTCACCAGATTGCGCGCCTCGGGGCGGTCCTCCAACCCTTTCGCCTCAGAGGGCAGGGCATCGGGATCTGTCTTGGCCTTGCGGATTTTCCTGGCGATGGCGTCGGCATCGTCGGTCATGTTGATCCGGGCCATGTCGGATGGATCGGATTTCGACATTTTCTTGGACCCATCGCGCAGGGACATCACCCTTGTGGCGGCACCTTCGATCACCGGTTCGGTCATCGGAAAGAAATCAACGCCGTAATCATGGTTGAACTTGGCGGCAATGTCGCGGGTCAGCTCCAGATGCTGTTTCTGGTCCTCGCCCACCGGCACATGGGTGGCGTGATACACCAGAATATCCGCCGCCATCAGCGCCGGATAGCCAAATAACCCCAGCGAGGCATTCTGGGCGTTCTTGCCCGCCTTATCCTTGAACTGGGTCATCCGCTGCATCCAGCCCATGCGGGCGACGCAGTTGAATATCCAGCCCAGTTGCGCATGTTCGGGCACCTGGGACTGGTTGATCAGGATCGACTTTTCCGGGTCAATCCCGGCGGCGATGAACCCGGCGCACAGCTCGCGCGTGTTGTGGATCAGGTCGGCAGGGTTCTGCCAGACGGTGATGGCATGCAGATCGACCATGCAATAGACGGTTTGAAAATCCGGGCCCTGCATGTCGACAAAGCGTTTGATCGCGCCCAGATAATTGCCCAGGGTCAGCCCGCCGGACGGCTGGATGCCGGAAAATACACGCGGCGTAAAGGTTGTTTCGCTCATCTAAGGTAACTCCCGGCTGGAAAAATCGGCCTGCCTCGCTTACCCATGGGGCCAGCAGTCGTCAACAGGCACCCCGAAGATGTCTGAACCAAAGGTGAGGCACATGAGCGAAAACAACATATCCGCCGTCAATCCGTTGCCCCCTGTGGTGGTGGCGCTGTTTCTGGTGATCATGGGGATCGAGGCGACGTTTTCGCTGGGCACCCGCGGGCTGGTCGGCGGGCCGGGGGCGGTTGGCTGGCGGCTGTCTGCGATCGAGAATTATGCGTTTTCCAGCGATATCGTCTGGTGGATGTGGGAGACCGGGCGCTGGCCAGTGCAGCATCTGATCCGTTTTGTCGCCTATCCGTTTGTGCATGCCTCGTTCAGTCAGGCGTTGTTTGTCGGGGTGTTTTTGCTGGCGATGGGCAAGATGGTGGCCGAGGTGTTTGGCGGTATTGCCATGCTGGCAATTTTTGTGCTGTCGGGCATTGGCGGCGCGTTGGCCTATGCGCTGCTGACCAACGATTCCTTTCCGCTGATCGGCGGTTTCCCGTCGGTCTATGGCTTGATCGGGGCGTTCACCTATCTGCTGTGGCGGTCGCTGTCGCTGGTCGGGGCAAATCAATCGCGCGCCTTTACCCTGATCGCGTTTCTGATGGGGTTCCAATTGCTGTTTGGTTTGCTGTTTGGGTTGCGCAACGATTGGGTGGCCGATCTGGCCGGGTTCGCCACCGGGTTCGGGCTGTCGTTCTTTGTGTCTCCGGGCGGCTGGGCGCGGATACGCCGGGGTGTTCAGCGGGACTGAGACTAGGGCAGGAGTGCTGCCGCATTGTTTCGCGCGCGAAACATTCGGGCGAATTTTATGTTTTATGGCAGGGGTTTGTTTTTTATGGCAGGGGTTTGTTAAGGGGGACGCTCGGTGGTACGCAACGACTGGTAGGCAGGGCTTGGCTGTCCGATGTGGGATAAGGTCATTTGGCCAAATCGAGTATTCGCCAGCGACCAACAGTGTAAGGAGTAGCCTTTTGAGTACGGAAAACAAGTCACCTTGGAACCCGCGTGATCCGCTCGAAGTCTCCCCTAAAGAATACAAACTGCAAGTCGTTAATTGGTTGAGGGCAGCAGGCAGGCATCTCGAAAAGTTTGAGATTTGGCACCAAAAAGATGTAGCACGATAAAACCGGCACCGTTAAGGAACAACAGCACCGGTTCAGCCTTGATCAGATCAGTTCTTCATCGGGCAGGTGCTGAAGCCAAAGAGGCTGTACAGTGGGCAGCTGCCCAGCAGGCCGGTGGCCAAAGGGATGATGCCGACCCAGCCCCAAGGGGTCATCGGGCCGATAAACACCAGTGACAGCAAAACCGCGCCAAGGATAATCCGCAGGACGCGGTCGATTGTGCCTTCGTTACGTTTCAACATGGGGTTTCCTTTCAAGGGAACGCATAGGGGATTCGTTTTTGATGACCCTATTATGGCATCAGCGCCCGCCCCTGTCGTTGCACTGTCACCGTTCTTCGGCAGCAATCCGATCCAGCCCTGCCCGGTCCAGCAGGCGCAGCCGTCCACGCATCACCTCGACCAATCCGCGCCCCGAGGCGGTTTTGGCGGCAAGGTTGTCATGGGTGATGCTGATATCGTCGTTATCCTTTGCCAGCCGCAGCAGCACCCGGGCCAGGCGGGCGTCAAAGCCGGTGAGGGCGACATCCTCGACCAGTTGTTCGTAGTCGGAAAAGCGGCGGGCGATGGCGGTCATGACTTCGGCGCGGAACGCTGGACTATCGGCCATTTCGCTGCGGAACAGGGTATGGGGCATGACTTCGCCGACGATATCGGTTTCGGCGGCCCCTTCGGCGGAATAGCTGCGCCCGTCGGTCATGCAGGCAAAGGTTTGCAGGCAGACATCACCGGGGGCGACGCGGTACAGCACCACCTCGCGCCCGTTGGCCGCCGTCAGGGTGATGCGGATGGTGCCGCGGTGCAGGCGGACAAATCCGGGGCAGTCCTGACCTGCGCGAAACAGCACGGTGCCAGCGGGGCAGGTGAGCGGGTGGGTGTTGGCCATGGCATCAGCGCCCCCGCCGCATGGCCTGGCGGAATTCTGACAGGCGGACCGCGCCGATCAGTTGGGCGATGGCGAAATAGGTGACGATGCCTAGGGCGACCAGCGCCGTCAGTGCCAGATAGCGGATACCGCCAGTGTTCAGCGGGCCGTTCAGGGCTTGCGCCGCAAACCACAGAACCACGCCCATCATCGCCGAGGCGGCACAGATGCGCCACAGCCGCGCGCGGAACCGCGCATCAAACCGGGCGACATCGCCAAACGGCCGGGTGCCGCGCAGCAACAGGCCTGCCATGGCCCAGCCGGCCAGCGTGGTGGCGATGGCCGGGGCGATCCAGCCCAGCCAGGGCGACAGGCCAACTGCCAGCAGCACGTTCAGCATCATCGCCATCAGCGCATAGCGGAACGGCGATTTTGTATCTTCGCGCGCAAAGAACAGCGGTTGCAGGATTTTCTGCATCACAAAGGCGGGCAGGCCCAGCCCATAGATCGCCACGGCAATGGCAATCGCGGCGCTGTCGGTCGCCGTGGTTGCGCCGCGTTCAAACAGCACCGACACCAGCGGCAGCGGGATCACGACCAGCGCCACGGCGGATGGGATGGTCAGCGCCAGAGAAATCTCGGCCGAGCGGCTAAGCGCGTGGCGGGCGCCATCATCATCCCGGGCGGCAAGGCGGCGGCTGAGATCGGGCAGCAGGACGACCCCGATAGCGATGCCAACCACGCCCAGCGGCAATTGGTACAACCGGTCCGCCGCGTACAGCCAGCCGACCGCTTTGTCGAAATAGCTGGCGACCTGTTGCCCGACCAGCAGGTTGACCTGGACCACCCCACCCGCCAGCGCTGCGGGCACTGCGATTTTCACCAACCGCCCCAGTTCGGGCGTCAGGCGGGGGCGTTTCAGGCGCAATTTGAACCCGGCCCGTGACGCGGCGACCCACACCAGCGCCAACTGCGCCACCCCGGCCACCGGGATGCCCCAGATCAGCGCGCGGGACACATCGCCGCCGGTGAATGCGGCCACCGCCATCGACGACACCAGCAGCACGTTCAACAGCACCGGCGCGGCGGCGGCGGCGGCAAACCGCCCGGTGGCGTTCAGCACGCCCGACAGCAAGGCGGCCAGCGAGATGAACAGCACATAGGGAAAGGCGATGCGCCCAAAATCCACCGACAGGTCAAACTGTTCCTGCCCGGAAAAACCACTGGCCAGCCCAAAAATCAGCCACGGCATTAGCGCCTGCGCCGCCAGTGTCAGTACGATCAGGATTGAGGCCAGCCCGGCCAGCGCATCCTCGGCAAAGCCGCGCGCATCCTCACCCTTCTCCAGTTTTTTGGAAAACATCGGGATAAAGGCCATGTTGAACGCGCCTTCGGCAAAGAACCGGCGGAACATGTTGGGCAGGCGAAAGGCGACGACATAGGCCTCGTACAAAGGTCCGGTGCCCAGGTAGGCTAGGATCATCGCGTCGCGCACAAAGCCCAGCACGCGGCTGGACATGGTCCACATGCCGACGGTCAGAAACCCGGAAATCAGGCGGATCGGCTTCATTTCAGGGTCAGGGGGGAAGGGGGCGACATTTGATAAACCGGCCTGTTGTCTTTGCGCTGCTGTTTGCAACCTATCGGTTTCCCAAGCGGGGTGAAAGATGCGCCGTGGCGGGAGGGAACGAAGATCACATTGGGGGCAACGGCAAAATGCGACTCCCCTTTTGTTGCGGGTTGGTGCATTTTTGGTCAGCATCTGCCTTGTCGCGGGGGATGCGGGCCAACAGGATTTGGCTTGCTTTATATAATAAATACTGAATATGACGGGTAATATGATATAATTGGAAGGCGGAGATCACATGAGTAAAGTCACCGTTCTTGGCACCGGGTTCGCCGCGCTGACCGCCGTGCGCAAGCTGCGGGCTGCCGACAAATCGCTGGAGATCACGGTTGTCGCGCCCGAACCGACGCTGGTGTATCTGCCCAGTCTGATCTGGCTGCCATCGGGGCAACGCAAACCCGAAGACATCGTTTTGCCGCTGGATAACTTCTTTGCCCGCAGCAATGTGCAGTTCGTGCAGGGAGCGGCCGAGTCGCTGGACGAAGGCGGTCGGGTGGTGAAAACCTCGGGTGGCGACGTGCGCAATGACGGGTTGGTGATTGGCACCGGTGGCAAGTTCATCAAGAAACTGCCGGGCATCGAAAACGCCCTGACGCCATGCGAAGGCGTGGCACCGGTGATGGAATTCAAGGAACGTCTGGAACAGATGGAGGGCGGCACGCTGGCGTTTGGCTTTGCGGGCAACCCCAAGGAAGGGTCTGCGATGCGCGGCGGGCCGATGTTCGAATTCCTGTTTGGCACGGATGAGATGCTGCGCCGTCAGGGGCGGCGCGACAAGTTCAAGCTGGTGTTTTTCAGCCCTGCGCCCAAGCCCGGCATCCGGTTGGGGGCAAAGATTGTGCCCAAGCTGCTAAAGCGTATGGCGGATTTGGATATTGCCACCCATCTGGGCCACAAGATGGTGCGGTTTGAGGCGGATAAGGTGGTGACTGAAGGTGGCGAATTTGCCGCCGATCTTATCCTGTTCATGCCGGGGATGACCGGCAATCCGTTTTTTGACAAAACCGATCTGCCTCGATCCCCCGGCGGATTGATCAAGGCGGATGCGCAATGCCGGGTACCGGGGTTTGCCTGTACCTATGTGGCGGGCGACGCGGGCAGCTTTCCGGGGCCGGACTGGATGCCGAAACAGGCGCATATGGCGGATTTGCAGGCGGCAGCGGCGGCCAATAACCTGCTGACAGAGCTGAAGGGCGGCACACCTACGGGGACGTTCCGGGTAGAACTGATGTGTGTGATTGATGACAACGCCAAGGGCACCGTGGTGACCCGGACGCCGAAGTTGAATATAGTGCTACCGCCATCGGGGCTGGCGCATTGGACCAAAGAGATGTTCGAAAAGCGGTATCTGAAGCATTATCGGTAGGAGGGTTGAAGGTGTAAGGTGGATTTAGCATTCGTTAGCTGAAGGCTTATCCCCTTTGATCCGGCAGCACAGGATGTAGTGATACACGGCTTGCCAATCGGAAATGTTCTTGTACTGTTCCATCCATGCCAGCCAGATGG
>JBLINN010000044.1:0-17886 GCA_047639325.1 Paracoccaceae bacterium
ACGCTTGCAAGGCCAGGTTGGCGTCGGCGCAGATAGCAACCTCGGTCGGGTAATTGGCGCCAATCACCATTGGATCGCTGTCGATATGGATGATCCGTTTGGTTATGCCCGGCGACTGCCAGCGTTCAGTGGTCACCGACCCGGCGCGACACCCAATGAACAGGATCACATCGGCCTCTTCCACAACGACGCGGGTTGACGCCACGCCGCCGTTTGACCCAACCACCCCCACTGCTTGCGGGTGGATTTCGGCCAAGGCTCCCTGCCCGGACACTGACGTGGCAACTGGCAAGTCCAGCGCCGTGGCCAGTTGCGCCAGCGCCGCCTCGGCCCCGGCCAAAACCGGGCCACCGCCGCAAATCGCCACGGCTGCAGTCGCCTGCGCCAACACATCCGCTGCGGCGCGGATATCGGCAGGGTCAGGCGCGGCGCGCTCTGCCGGAAAGCTGTGGTGGCGCGCATCCGCCCAGATTTCGGCGTCAGACACCGCGCCCCTTTGGGTGTCGATCGGCAGCGCCAGATGCACGGCCCCCGGTCGCCCGGTGGTCATGGCGCGAAACGCCTGACGCATCGCGGCTGGCAGGCGCTCGGCGTCGTCCAGCGAGGCATTCCATTTGGTCAGCGGCGCAAACAACGCCTTTTGGTCCAGCTCGGTCAGCGGGTAGCGCCCGATAGAGTTGGTGGCGACATCCGAAGTGATCGCCAAGATCGGCACCGAGCTTTCGTTCGCCTCACCCACACCCGGCAAAATATAGGTCGCGCCCCCGCCCGACGGGCCTTCGCAAACACCCGGCTTGCCAGTGACGCGAGCATAGGCGTCGGCCATATACCCGGCGTGGCGCTCATCGCGGGTCAGGAAATGGGTGATGCCATGATCCATCTGCGCCATCGCGTCATAAAACGGCAGCGTGGTGTCACCGCACAAACCAAACATATGTTTGACGTCATGCGCCTGCAACATCCGCACCATCGCTTGGGCGCCGGTCAGGTGGTTGGCTTTTGGGCTGGTCATGGCGATTCCCTTTATATCCAGAACTGAATTCAGACCTGTATACAGATTTGCATATTGATTCCAACCCTGCTGTGTGTCACCCCTGCGGGAACGCAGCAACAAGGCGGACCCTGATGGCGGATGGCCGGGTAGAAGACATTTATGCGCAACTAAAACAGATGGCGGTGGCCTTCCGACTGCGCCCCGGTGACCGGCTGAACGAAGGCGCGTTGGCACGCGAGCTGGGCGTCAGCCGCACACCGCTGCGCGAGGCGTTGAACCGGTTGGTGGCCGAAAGCCTGTTTGATTTCCGCCCAGGTACTGGGTTTTTCTGCCGGAATCTGGACGCGCAGACGATCTTTGATCTGTTTGAACTGCGCGAGGTGATCGAGGTCGCCGCCGTGCGTCTGGCCTGCACCCGCGCCAGCGACGCGGGCCTGCAGGCGCTGCAGGACCAGCTTTACGCCACCGGGCTGGATATAACCGGCCTGACAGTGGCCGAGGCTTGTACCCGGGACGAGGCGTTTCATCTGGGCATTGCGGATCTGGCGGGGAATGCGGTGTTGCGGGCCGATCTGGTGCGGATCAACGAACGCATCCGCTACATTCGCTGGATCCGCATGTCGATAGGCCGGGTTCAGACCTCGAAGGCCGAACATAAACGGGTGATGGCAGCGCTGATGGTTCGCGATGAGGGGGTCGCCGCCGAGGCGATGCAGGTGCATATCACCCGGCGGATGGATCAGATCACCGATGCTGTGCGCGACGGGATATCCAGCATTTACATGAACGGCGCCGGGGCGGTGCCAGACCGGATCATTGAAGAGGTGCAAGCATGATCGCAACTGGGGGCAAGGCGGTTTACGGCGCCTCTGTGGGTATCTTGATGTTAGAGGCGCAGTTTCCCCGCATTCCCGGCGACATGGGCAACGCGCTGTCCTGGCCCTTTGCGGTGCATTACCGGGTGGTGCGCGATGCCTCGCCCGACCGAGTGGTGCGGCGCGGGGCTGAAGGGTTGCTGCCTGTGTTTATCGACGCGGCTGCCGGGTTGGTGGCGGACGGCGTGGACGGGATTACCACCAATTGCGGATTTCTGTCGTTGTTTCAGGCCGATCTGGCGGCGGCAGTGGGCGTGCCGGTGGCAACGTCGTCGCTGATGCAGGTGGCGCAGGTGAATGCGCTGCTGCCCCCCGGCAAGCGCTGTGGCATCCTGACAATTTCAAGCAGCACATTGACCGATCGACACTTGAGCGCCGCCGGTGTGCCCGATGGAACGCCGATTGGCAGCACCGAGGGCGGGGATGAGTTTACCCGCGTTATCCTAGGCGATGAGATGACGCTGAATGTGGATGCTGCCCGGCGGGACAATGTGCAGGCGGCGCTGGCACTGCGTGATAAGCATCCGGATCTGGGGGCAATTGTGCTGGAGTGCACCAACATGACGCCCTATGCCGCCGCTATTCGAGACGCCGTGGGCCTGCCGGTGTTCACGATCCACAGCTTTGTCACATGGTTCCAAAGCGGGTTGATGCCGCGCGACTTTGGCGGGCAAAGCGCTGGGGTATAGGCCGGGCAAAAGAATTTTCGAAAATTCTTGTCCAGAAAATTCGAATTTTCTGCTCCCAGCCTGCGAGGGGGACACCTGACAGGTTTAGGCGTCCACTGCTGTATGCGTCTGCCACCACCCCTCTATCTGATCGCGGGTGATCCGGGCGCTGATGCCGATGCCAACCAGTTGGGTTGTGCAAGGATCGGGTCGGCGTCGGATATCCACATTGCGCCCAACCACCTGCACCAGCAAGCTGCCGCGATCCCCGTTTGAGATCATCCCCTTGAGGCGAAACAGCGCCTCGGGGCGGGCGCGCAGCAGCGCATCAATCTGGGTTCGGTCCGGCGTGGCGGGCCCTTGATAGGACCAGGACACATAGCCCGGATGGGTCTTGCCCACCGCGCGGACCATAAGCGGTTCGGTGCTGTGTGACAGCACCAGCCCTGCCACCGGGCCAGGGTCATTGGCGCAGGTCACTATCGGCACGCCCATGCCGCTTAGCCTGTTTTGCAGCGGTTCTGGAATGGTATCGGTCTTGCTGACAATCACGATATCGGCGGCCTGCGCCTGCCCCAAGATTTGCGGGCCGATCTGCGGATCGCCTGCCAGACCAGCAAAGTGATCGGCATCTACCACCGTGACGATACCGCCATAGCGCATATCCGGCTCGGCAATTGCCGCGTTGGCAATGGAGACGGGATCGGCGATGCCGCTGGCCTCGACAATCAGATGATCTGGTCTTGGCTTGCGGTCCAGCGCGGTGCCGATGGCCATAAACAGGTCGGCCCCCATGGTACAGCAGACGCAACCATTGGTCAGGGTCAGGGTATCGGCGTCGGCTGATTGCAGCAGGTCGGCATCTATATTGATCGACCCGAAATCATTGACCATCACCATCAGGCGCAGCCCGTGATCTTCGGCCAGCAAGCGATTGATCAGGGTGGTTTTGCCAGCACCCAGATAGCCGCTGATCACCGTCATTGGCAGGCGGTCATCCTTCACAACAGATGCACCTGACCACCCGAGACCGTGCCCAGCACTGGCACATCCTTTAGCGTCACCGGATCAACTGTGGTCGGATCATCGCCCAGAATGGCGAAATCGGCCTGTTTGCCAACCGCGATGCTGCCAATTTCACTGTCCAGACGCAGGGTATAGGCGGCGCCCAGGGTGATCGCATACAGCGCTTCGGGCACGGTTATGCATTGTTCAGCGCCCAAAGTTCGCCCCGTCATCGTCTGGCGGTTGACCGCAGCCCAGGCGGTGAACAGCGGGGCCAGTGGGGTGACGGGCGCGTCGGAATGGATGGCGATGTTAACGCCCGCATCCAGCGCGCTTCGGCAGGCATTCATCCGCTGGGCGCAATCCTCGCCAACCGTCAGCGCGGCGTGCTGGTCGCCGAAATACCAGATGTGGTTGGAAAATATGTTGGCGCAGACCCCCAGGTCAACGCAGCGGCGGTACAGATCCGCGCCCATCATCTGGCAATGTTGCAGGACGTGCCGATGCCCCTTCCAGGGGTGTTTGCGCATGGCGGCCTCGAGCGCGTCGAGCGAGACCTCGGCGGCCTCGTCGCCATTGACGTGGATATGCATCTGTATACCTTCGCGGTGCATCACTTCGCACAGGGCAAAGATCTGATCCGGTGCGGTGTTCCAGATGCCGTTAGGCTGCCCGCCGACATAGCCAGGCCATCGGATGCGCGCTGTCCAGCCCTGGATGGAGCCATCGGTCATCAGTTTGACCGCGCCGAGGCGCAGCTTATCCGTGGACTTCAGGGCCATTTGCTTGGCATTGACGGCGATCTGATCCGGGGTTGCGCCCATCGCGCCCAGCGCCGGGACAATGCGCAGCGGATAGTCGGGTTCGCCGGTGACGCGCAGCATCAGATCAAGGTCACTGTCTTCGACTGATGAAAACAGATCTGTGATGGTCGTGACGCCAGCGCGTTTGGCGACCTCGCCATAGGTGCGGATCGCGGATTCAGTTTGCGACAACTGCCCGAAATCAATGCCAAGACGGCGCATGATCGGGAACATGGCGGCCATTTCCTGCAACTCGCCCGTAGGCTCGCCGTCGGCCCCTTTGATCACCCCTTCAAGGTTGGTCTCGCGGCTGTAGTCTACCATTTCCAACGCTTTGGTGTTCACGCACATCAGGTGGAAATTGGAATAGATGATGGCAATGGGTCGGTCCGGGCTGATCTGGTCCAGATGCTGCCGGTTCAGGCGCTCTGTTGTCAGAAAGATCGGGTCAAATCCCCAACCGACCAGCGGTGCATCCGCGTCCAGCCCGTCGCAATAGGTGGTCAATCCCCCGATCACGGCATCAATATCGGTCATGCCTTTACACAGCTTGCCGTCCGGGTCGATCCGGTCGTGAAAGCCCGCATAGGCATAGGTCCACATCGCCCCGGCCATCATATGCGCATGACCTTCGACAAAGCCGGGCATCAGCACGGCGTCAGCCAAGCGGTCATCCGGGGTTGATGCCCCCCACGGGGCGGCGCAATCAGCGTCACCTACGGCCAGGACACGCCCCTGCCGCACGGCCACATGGGTGGCTGTGGGTCGGTTGATATCCATGGTGATGATCTTTTTGGCTTTGAAGACAGTGATATCAGACATGGCGCTTCCCCGGGTTTCCGCTGCAAAGCTGGTTTGGCTGTGTCAGTCGGTCATGTGTTTGCGCGCAGGATAGACCTGAAGTAGCCGGGAAGGGAATGCAGTTTTCTGTATTGACTGGTTTTTGCGTTTTTGTTTGTTAGCGGGATCGAGGGGCCAGCCCCCTCTGGGAAAATTCCGGGAAAATTTACTGCCTTATGTATCAAACGCACCGACAATATGGCTGAAATCTGCGGTGATGTGAATCACACATGATGCCATGCAGGACAAAACCATAGCCAGCGTGCTACTGGAACTGCCCAAACGGATCATCCGTAGCGATAGGCAAGGCAAGGATGCGGTTGAAATACTGCTGACCATGCATGGCCTGGAATTACCCCAAGTCTACCCGGCGCACCGCACGGACGTTGCAAGAACTGACCGATCATATTGCCGCAAGAACGCCAGACGTGCCGCGCAGGCTTGTCTACGGGCGTGTCAGTCGGCGTTTCATAAGATGCAGGCGAAAGGCTTGTGTGTCACGAGGGGCGGTTGTGGCTGGCCTCATAGGGCAAGACTTCGGGCCGGATGGGTGTTTGTGGCGGGTTTCAGAATTTCGGTAGATCGACTAGCTGGCTCAAATCATAGCCGACCACCTTTTGCATATCTTCAGGAAGACAGCTCAAGTGAGGTGATTTGTATCCGGTCCATGGACGGAAAAACTCACTTGTCCACGGCAATATCGCCATCTGCCTTCCCGAGTGCAGTACAAACCGCGTGGTTCGCTTTATCCCTAGATTATTGAGCATAGACATGTTCCCCACTACGAGATCGCTGTCATGTGCTTTGTCAATTTGTTGGGTTGTTCCGTAGGCGACACGGCAAAAAAACATGCCGCTGTCTTTGTCTTGGGCAACTCCGCAAACCAAAAGTGGTCACGTAATCCGCCATAGATTGGTGCGTTTGATACATAAGGCCGGATATTTACCGCCAGAAAAAGAGCGGGCCGAGTTAGAACCCGGCTGCGGTTTGCGCAAGGTCGCGGATGGCGTCCCATTTGCCCGATTGCACCAGATCAGTTGGGGCCACCCAGCTGCCACCGACACAAAGGACATTGGACAGTGATAGATAGGTAGCAGCGTTTTGCGGGTTGACGCCGCCGGTCGGGCAGAAGGTGATTTGCGGCAAGGGCGCGCCGATGGCCTTGAGGGCGGGGGCGCCGCCAGAGGCCTCGGCGGGGAAGAATTTTAGCATGTCATAGCCGCGATCCAACAGGCGCATCGCTTCGGTGGCGGTGGCGGCGCCGGGCAGCAGGGGCAGGTCTTCGGCTTCGCAGGCCGCCAACAGCGCGTCGGTGGCACCGGGGGAGACGCCGAATTGCGCGCCAGCGGCTTTGGCGGCGCGCACGTCTTCGGGGGTGATCAGCGTGCCGGCACCGACCACGCCGCCGGGCACTTTTGCCATTTCGCGGATCGCCTCCAGGGCGGCGGGGGTGCGCAGGGTGACTTCGAGCGCGGGCAGACCGCCTGCCACCAAAGCTTCGGCCAAGGGCCGGGCATGGGCGACATCGTGAATCACCAGCACCGGAATAATCGGGGCTAGGGCGCAGATTTCACGGGTTCGGGTGCTGGCCTGATGCGGGGTCATGATAAATTCTTTCAGAAGATGGTGGCGCCGGTATCGGCAGAGCCAACGGCACGGCGGAGAGTGGCGAAAAGTTCGCGGCCACAACCAACCTCGTTAGCTGTCAGGTCGGCAGTGACGGTGGGGCGGTCTGTGACGCCCGGGGTCAGGATATCAAGCGTGCCGTTTGTCGCGTCAACCCGCAGGATATCGCCGTCTTGCAGCTGGGCAATCGCCCCGCCATCCAACGCTTCGGGGCAGACATGGATGGCAGCGGGCACTTTGCCCGAGGCGCCGGACATGCGCCCATCTGTGACCAGCGCCACCTTGAAACCCCTGCCCTGCAGGATACCCAGCAGCGGTGTCAGGCTGTGCAGTTCCGGCATGCCGTTGGCCTTTGGCCCCTGAAAGCGCACGACGACCACCACGTCGCCAGTGAACTCGCCTGCTTTGAACGCGGCTTTGACCGCGTCCTGGCTGTGAAACACCCGCACCGGGGCCTTGATCACGTGGAATTCCGGGGCGACCGCCGAGACCTTCATCACCGCTGTGCCCAGCGACCCGCTAAGGCGTTTCAGCCCGCCTGTGGGTTGGAACGGGTCCGAGGCCGGGCGCAGGATGGCCGGGTTCAGGGATTGGGTGGGGCCGTCTTGCCAGATCAGTTTGTCGCCGATCAGCTTGGGGTCTTGGGTGTAGCGCGCCAGCCCCTGCCCAGCGACCGTATGCGTATCAGGGTGCAGCAGGTCGGCGTCTAGCAGCGCGCCGATCATATAGCCCAGACCACCTGCGGCGTGGAAATGGTTCACATCCGCCAGACCGTTGGGATAGACCCGCGCCAACAGCGGTGTGATGTCGGACAGGTCGGAAAAATCCTGCCAGTCCAGCATGATACCGCCAGCGCGCGCCATCGCCACCAGGTGGATCAACAGATTGGTCGACCCGCCCGTAGCGTTTAGCCCGACAATACCGTTCACAAAGGCGCGTTCGTCAAGGATATCGCAGACCGGGGTGTAGTCATCGCCCAGTGCGCTGAGGCTAAGCGCCCGGCGCGCACCTTCGCCGGTCAGGGCATCGCGCAGATCGGTGTTGGGGGTGACAAAGCTGGACCCAGGCAGGTGCAGCCCCATGAATTCCATCAGCATCTGGTTGGTGTTGGCGGTGCCATAAAACGTGCAGGTACCGGGCCCGTGATAGGCGGCCATTTCGGCGGCCATCAGCGCGTCGCGCCCAACTTCGCCTGCGGCAAACTGCTGGCGCACTTTGGCCTTGTCGTCATTGGCCAGACCGCTAGTCATTGGTCCGGCGGGCAGAAACACCGCCGGTAAGTGGCCAAAGCTTTGTGCAGCGATCACCAATCCGGGCACGATCTTGTCACAGACCCCCAGGAACACGGCGGCGTCAAAGGTGTTATGGCTAAGGGCGACCGCGGCCGCCATCGCGATCACGTCGCGGGAAAACAGGCTGAGTTCCATCCCCGCCTCGCCCTGGGTGACGCCATCGCACATCGCTGGCACACCACCTGCGACCTGCGCGGTGCCACCGACGCCGCGCACCGCGTCTCGGATCAGATCGGGGAAGCGTTCAAACGGCTGATGCGCCGACAGCATGTCGTTATAGGTGGTCACGATCCCTAGATTGCCCGCACTGCCCTGCGCCAATGCCGCCTGATCCTGACCCGCCGCAGCAAAGGCATGCGCCTGACCGCTGCACGACAGATGCGCCCGTGACGGGCCTTTGCCACGCGCCTGCGCCATCCGGTCCAGATAGGCGCGCCTTGTGGGGGCACTGCGGGTGATGATCCGGTCTGTGACTGCTTGAAGGGTGGGGTTTAACGCCATGTCAGGCTCCTATTTCGCGCCAGCGGCGACCGTCACGGTGCAGCAGCATCAGGGCATCTTCTGGGCCAGAGCTGCCCGGGTCGTAAGGTGCAGGCACGGTACCAGCGTCTTGCCAGCCTTGAATAATCGGGTCCGCCCAGGCCCAGGCGGCCTCGACCTCGTCACCGCGCATGAACAAGGTCTGATCGCCGCGGATCACATCCATGATCAGGCGTTCATAGGCATCCTGGGTGCGCGCGCCCTCGCCCAAGGCCTCGGCAAAGCTCATGTCCAGCGCAACTTCGGTCAGGCGCATGCCACCGGGGCCGGGGTCCTTGATGGTGGTGCGCAGGGTGATGCCTTCGTTCGGTTGCAGTCGGATGATCAGCGCATTGCCGCGCAATCCTTCGGCGTCGTCAAAGATCATATGCGGCGGGTCGCGGAATACCACGGCGATTTCCGACACCCGGGCGCGCAAACGTTTGCCAGTGCGCAGGTAAAACGGCGTTCCGGCCCAGCGCCAGTTGGCCACGGCCACCTTCATCGCAATAAAGCTTTCGGTGGTGCTGGCGGGGTTGCCCGCGTGATCGCGGTAGCTGTCCTGCCCGTCGCTGGCCCCGTTGCTGGCCCCGTTGCTGGCCCCGTTGCTGGCGCGATACTGGCCGCGTGCGATGTCAGCGGGGGCGACCGGGTCCAGCGCCTCGATCACTTTCAGCTTTTCGTTGCGCACCGCGTTGGGGGAAAATTTCGACGGTGGTTCCATCGCGGTCAGGCATAACAGCTGCATCAAGTGGTTCTGCACCATGTCGCGCATCGCACCCGATTGATCGTAATATTCGCCGCGCCCTTCGACGCCCACGCTTTCGGCCACGGTGATCTGCACATGGTCGATATGGGTAGAATTCCACAGCGGTTCATACAGCGAATTGGCAAAGCGCAGGGCCATCAGGTTCTGCACGGTTTCCTTGCCCAAATAATGATCGATCCGGTAAATCTGATGTTCGTCAAAACAATCCCGCAACGCCGTGTTCAAAGCACGCGCGCTGACCAGATCGTGGCCAAACGGCTTTTCCACCACGATGCGACTGTCAGCGGTGTTCAGCCCGGCCTGTTGCAGACCGCTGGCAATGGCACCAAACAGCGACGGGCCGACAGACAGGTAGAACGCGCGGGTCACCCCATCGCGCAGCTTGGCGGCCAGATCGTCCCAGCCATCACTGCCTGCGGCGTCCACCGCCACATAATCCAACCGGTCCAGAAACCCCGCCAGCCCAGTGTCATCCCCGGCAACCTCGGGCACATATTGGCGGATCGCCTCGCCCACCATCTGACGAAACCCGTCGGCGGTCATATCGCTGCGGGCCGTGCCGATGATCTGCGCCTCGGGCGGCATTTGCCCGACCTGAAAACGGTGAAACAGGCTGGGCAATATCTTGCGCCGCGCCAGATCACCGGTTGCCCCGAAGATCACCAGATCAAACGGATCAACCGGAATTACCCGAGAAACCATGGTTTTGTTATCCCACTTTCAACCGGGACTGATGATCGGCCCCTGCCAGAAGATCGGCGATATATGTCCCGGTGTCGACCATTCGGTTGGCAAAACCCCATTCATTGTCATACCAACTGACCACGCGCACCATGCCTTGCGCCGTCACAGAGGTCTGCGCCGGGGCAAAACAGGACGAATGCGGGTCATGGTTGAAATCAATCGAGACCATCGGATCATCTTCGTAGGACATGACACCTGAAAGAGCGCCTACAGAGGCTTGTTTTATCGCATTATTTACCGACTCGATTGTGGCCATGCGGCGCGGCATAAAGCACAGGTCAACCATCGACACGTTGGGCGTCGGCACCCGGATCGCAGACCCTTCGAGTCGGCCTTCAAGCTGCGGTAAAACCAGCGAAATAGCCTTTGCCGCCCCGGTTGACGTCGGCACCATCGACAGGGCCGCCGCCCGGGCGCGATAAGGATCGCGGTGCGGGCTGTCATGGGTGGGCTGATCGCCGGTATAGGCGTGGATTGTCGTCATATATCCGGTTTCGATTCCAAAAGCGTCGTCCAACACTTTTGCCAATGGTGCCAGACAGTTGGTGGTACAAGATGCGTTGGACACAACCACGTCATCGCCTGTCAGGTCACGGTGATTGACGCCAAACACCACCGTCCGGTCGGCGCCCGCCGCCGGGGCCGAAACCAGAACCCGGCGTGCACCGTTTTGCAGATGCTGCGCCGCCTTCTCCCTGCTGTTGAACGCGCCGGTGCATTCAAAGGCGACATCAACATCCTGCCAGTCCAGCTCTGCCGGGTTTCGCAGCGCGCTGAGGCGAATGACCTGCCCGTTGACGGAAAGCCCCCCGTCGATAACTTTAATATCTGCCTTTAAACGTCCGTGAACACTGTCATATTTCAGAAGGTTCGCCAGTTGATTCGGCGCGGAAAGGTCGTTGATGGCAACCACCTCAAGCTCGGCATTGCCGGTTTCGATCAACGCGCGCAGAACCCCGCGGCCAATCCGTCCGAATCCGTTGATTGCGATCTTATGTGCCATGCGACTGGTGCTCCTTGGTTGTTGGTGGTCGGTGGCGGCAAATTACGTTAGCGCTACCGGTAACGCTAACGAACACTTTTTTTGACAAAAATCAACCCAAAATTGCGGCATCAGGCATTTTGGCAATTCACCCCTTGCGGTGGCTGCCCGGCTGCGGGAACGATAGGCGCATGACACAAAAGGTAGTTCTGAAAGATATCGCGCGGCTGGCCGGGGTCAGCGAGATGACCGCCAGCCGGGCCTTGCGCGGCGCGGTTGATGTGTCGGACGCCACCCGGCAAAAGGTCGAAGCCATTGCGGCGCAGCATGGCTATGTGCCCAACCGTATTGCCGGGGCGCTGGCATCGCAGCGCTCTAACCTGGTGGCGCTGGTGGTGCCGTCGCTGGGCAGTTCGGTGTTTCCCGAGGTTCTGTCAGGTGTGTCGCAAGCGCTGACAAATAGCCCATTAAAGCCGGTGATCGGCGTTTCGGGCTATGACCCGGCAGAAGAAGAGATCGTGATTCGCGAAATGTTGTCCTGGCGGCCTTCAGGGCTGATCGTGGCGGGGTTGGAACACTCTGACACCAGCCGCGCGATGCTGCGATCTGCCGATATTCCGGTGATCGAGATCATGGATACCGATGGCGATCCGGTGTCACATTGTGTCGGGATTTCACATGTTCAGGCCGGGCGCGAAATGGCCGAGGCGATGGTGGTCCGGGGCTATCGGAGCATCGGATTCATCGGCACCAAAATGCCGCAAGACTATCGCGCCCGTAAACGTCTGGACGGGTTTATTGCCGGGCTGGCCGCACATGATCTGACGCTGCTGGACCGCGAGCTTTATGCCGGGGTGTCGTCGGTGCGCAATGGGCGCGAGTTGACGGCCAGCCTGTTGCAAAGGTCGCCCACGCTGGACTGTCTTTATTATTCGTCCGACGTGATGTCGGTGGGGGGCTATATGCATTGCCTGGCCAATGGTCTGTCGGTGCCGTCGGATCTGGCCATCGCCGGGTTCAACAATCTGGATCTGCTGGCAGGGCTTCCGATTAGGCTGGCAACCACCGATTCCTATCGCTTTGAGATCGGCCAGAACGCGGCCAGGATCATTCTGAAAGGGGCGGTTGCGGCGCCAGAAATTGTCCGGCTAGAAACCACGGTTGATCTTGGGGATTCGCTGTAAATAGCCCTTGAAATCAGGGCGCTGTCCGACCGGTCTGGAACCGGAAAATTTCAAATTTTCCGACACGATTTCTTTGAAAGAAATCGGATACCGGGGCATCCGTCACCATCACAGCAGTGGCAGAAACGCGCTTTTTTGGTCACGGATGAAATCCAAAACTCGTTCTGTCGCGCCAGCCAGCGCCTGATCCTGCCGGTGCAGGATGAACCAGCTGCGCATGATCGGGATGTCCTTGATCACCGGGGCGATTAACCGACCTGACCGCAATTCCTCGGTCACGGTATGGAACGAGATCAGCGCAATGCCCAACCCGGCAATCACCGCCTGTTTGATGGTATCGTTTGACCCCATTTCAACGGATTCATAAGGCTACCCGCCGCCGACCCGATCAAGATAGCGCACACATAATATCCGCGTGCCGGACCCTTCTTCACGCAGGATAAACGGCTCTGTCAGGATATCCTCGGGGTCGATCCGGGGCAGATCCAGCAATTTATGCCCCGGCGACACTACCAGCACATGCGGATGATCGCCGATCACATAGGCGGTCACCGCAGGCATGCGCGGCGGGCGGCCCATGATCGCCAGATCAATCGCCTGTTCGTCCAGCGCCGTCATGATCATGTCGCGGTTGCCGACCTTCAGCACCACCTCGATATCGGGATGGGCCTGGCGCAGCTGGGCCACCAATTGCGGCGCGAAATACTTGCCCGTGCTAACCACCCCCAGCACCACAGTGCCCGCCAACCCTTTGCGCAGCGCATCAATCCGTTTGATCGCCATACGCAGCCCGGCCTGCGATCTGGTATAGGCCTCTAGCAGGGCCGCCCCTTCGTCGGTGGTCACAAACCGACCATGAGAACCGCGGCTGAGCATTTCACACTCAAAATTGGCCTCCAGCGTGCGCACTTGGCTGTGCACAGCGGCGCAATTGTTCCGCGGCACGACTGATAGAGCCGGTTTCGGCCACCGCGCTGAGGGCACGTAACTGCTTGAAGGTAAGGGCATCCAGCCGTCGCATTCAATTTTTCCTAATCTTGTTTTTGGCTTTCAAAATTCCCTTAAAATTTCAAATGATGAATATAAAGGGTATTCTTATCGCGGAGAGGAGGCCGTGGACATGTCCCAAAAGCCTGCCATCAATCTTGGATCTGTTCCCAAGGACCTGCACAAGCCGATTGCGGCGCTGTGCGAGGTCGGGCGCGATCTGGCCCGCCTTATCGCCCGTGGACCGCTGGGCGGATCGCTGGGCCACGAGGTGGGCAGCAATATCGGCGGCGACGGCCAAAAGGCGCTGGATATCATCGCTGATGATGCCTTTGCCGCCGCTTTGGTCGGAACTGGCGTCCGCTGGTATGCCTCTGAGGAGCAGGACGACGCGGTCAAGATCGACGCCGATGGCGCGTTTGCGCTGGCGATTGATCCACTGGACGGGTCGTCCAATATCGACGTTAACGTGTCGATTGGCACGATCTTTTCGATTTTCCCCACCCAAGACACACCCGAGGCGTCGTTTTTGCGCCCGGCGCAGGAACAAATCGCGGCGGGGTATATCATTTATGGGCCGCAGACCGCGCTGATCGTGACCTTTGGAAACGGCGTGCAATCCTATATCCTCGACCCCGAGACCGACGCCTTTGTGCTGACCAACAGCGCGCTGAAAATCCCCGAAACCTCGACCGAATTTGCCATTAACGCGTCGAATTATCGTCACTGGCCCAAACCGGCGCGCGCCTATATCGACGATTGCCTGGCTGGTTCCGAAGGCCCGCGCGAAAAGAATTTCAACATGCGCTGGGTGGCCTCATTGGTGGCGGAAACTCACCGAATTCTGTCACGCGGCGGCATCTTCCTGTACCCGGCGGATAATCGCAAAGGGTATGAAAAGGGGCGGCTGCGGATCATTTACGAATGCGCGCCGATTGCCATGCTGATCGAACAGGCGGGCGGTGCCGCTGGCGATGGATGTGACCGCATCCTGACGCAAACCGCGCCGTCGCTACACGCCCGCACCCCGTTTGTCTTTGGCACAAGCGAGATGGTCGAACGGGTTTGCGCCTATCACGATCTGCCCGACGAAGAGGTCTCTGCCCTTTTCGGTTCGCGCGGCCTTTTCAGAGATTGAGGGTCTTCCAACGAGCAAGAAACGTCCCATCATCTCGGTCACCGGATCGTCCGGCGCGGGAACATCCACCATCAAATCCACCTTCGACCAGATCTTCCGGCGCGAAGGTAACAAGGCGGTCAGCATCGAAGACGATGCGTTCCACCGCTATGACCGCGCCGCAATGAAGGCCGAACTGGAATCCCGCAAAGCGGCGGGCGACGAGACATTCTCGCATTTTTCCTATGACGCCAACGGGTTGGGAAAGCTGGAACAGGTGTTTCGCACCTATGGTGCAACCGGCAAGGGCCAAACCCGGCATTACGAGCATGACGTGGACGAGGCCGAGCGCTGTAACGGATGTGATCCTGCGCCGGATGCATGCCTATGTGCATTGCATCTGCCCGCAATTTGTCCAGACGAATGTGAATTTTCAGCGGGTGCCGGTCGTGGATACCTCTGATCCGTTCATCGCTCGCTGGATTTCCACCCCAGATGAAAGCCTGGTGGTGATCCGTTTCAAAGACCCGCGTGGCACCGATTTTCCGTACCTCACGTCAATGATCACCGACAGCTGGATGAGCCGCGCCAATTCGATCGTCATTCCGGGTGGCAAGATGGATCTTGCCAAGCAGTTGATTTTCACCCCGATGATTCACCGGCTGGTCCGTGAATCCAAAACTGTCTGAGGGCAAAGCCATGAATCAGCACAGCACAATTGAAACCAGTTGCGAAGACCTGATGGCCAACGCTATCCGCGCCCTGGCGATGGATGCCGTTCAGGCGGCCAATCCCGGCCATCCCGGCGCGCCGATGGGCATGGCGGATGTGGCGACGGTTCTGTTTAACCGGTTTATCAAGATCGACCCGGCCGATCACACTTGGCCGGACCGCGACCGGTTTGTGATGTCCGCCGGGCATGGGTCGATGCTGGTTTACGCCATCAATCACCTGCTGGGCTATGACGATATGGACATGGACCAGATCCGCAATTTCCGGCAGATAGGCTTTCGCACCGCCGGGCACCCGGAATATGGCCACGCCAAGGGCATCGAGATGACCACCGGGCCGCTGGGTCAGGGCATTGCCACCGCTGTTGGCATGGCGCTGGCGGAACGCATGCATAGCGCGCGGTTTGGCGACGATCTGGTGGATCATTTCACCTATGTGATCGCTGGCGACGGCTGCCTGCTGGAGGGCATCAGCCACGAAGCTATTGATCTGGCGGCATATGGGGCTGGGCCGGTTGGTGCTGCTGTGGGATGACAACCAGATCACCATTGACGGGTCTACGGATGTGTCGACCTCGATCGACCAAAAGACGCGGTTTGCTGCCGCTGGCTGGCATGTTCAGGCGGTTGATGGCCATGACAAACCGGCGATTGCTGCGGCGATCACCGCCGCACAGGGTGATCCGCGCCCGTCGATGACTGCCTGCCGGACGATTATCGGCTTTGGCGCCCCCACCAAACAGGGCACCTCTGCCACCCACGGCGCGCCGCTGGGCGAGGCGGAAATCGCCGCCACGCGTTAGGTGCTGGGGTGGACCAGCCCGGCCTTCGACATTCCCGCCGAAGTCTATGCAGCCTGGGGCGCCATCGCGACGCGCGGCCATCAGGCCCGCGCTGTCTGGGCCAAACGGTTGGACGCCGACCTGCGGGCGCGGGATTTCATGGCATCCGTCGCCGCGGTGGAAATATCGCCGCTGAAGGCCAAGATTACCGCCTATAAGGCGCAGCTTTCTGTGGATGCGCCCAAGGTGGCCACGCGCAAGGCGTCAGAAATGGCGCTGGAGATTGTCAACGCCACCCTGCCCAACACGGTTGGCGGCTCGGCTGATCTGACGGGATCGAACAACACCCGCACCAAGAGTATGCAGACAGTCACCCGCGGCGATTACAGCGGCGATTACATCAATTACGGCGTGCGCGAACATGGCATGGCGGCGGCGATGAACGGCATCGCGCTGCATGGCGGGTTCGTGCCTTATGGTGGCACGTTCCTGGTGTTTGCCGATTACTGCCGCCCGGCGATCCGCCTGTCGGCCCTGATGGGACAACCCGTGACCTATGTGCTGACCCATGACAGCATTGGCCTGGGCGAAGACGGCCCGACGCATCAGCCGTTGGAAACCATCGCGTCCTTGCGCGCCATACCCAACCTGAACGTGTTCCGCCCGGCCGACGCGGTGGAAACCGCCGAGGCGTGGGAGCTGGCGACAACCGCCGCCACCACGCCCAGCGCGTTATGCCTGTCGCGTCAGGGCCTACCAACGGTGCGGGTTACGCATACTGACGAAAACCTGACAGCCCGCGTTGCCTATGTGCTGCGCAAAACACCGGGCGACCGGGATGTGACGCTGATCGCCACCGGGTCCGAGATCGAAATCGCGATGCAGGCACCGACACCCTGAACGGCGAAGGCATCAAGGCCGCCGTGGTCTCGGCCCCGTGTTTTGAGCTGTTTGCTTTGCAGGATGCTGACTATCGCCGCGCCGTTCTGGGCACCGCCCCGCGTGTAGGGGTTGAGGCCGCGAGCCGCCAAGGATGGGGCGCGATGCTGGGCCCGGATGATGCCTTTGTCGGGATGACCGGATTCGGGGCCTCGGCCCCTGCCCCCGAGCTTTATGACCATTTCGGCATTACCGCCGAAGCCGTTGCCGCAGCCGCCCGAAACACGAGGCCCTAAACTTGACGTAAGAGGTTGATATGACAATCAATGTTGCAATAAGCGGCTTTGGCCGTATTGGAAGATGCACGCTCAGCGCAATTATCGAACAGGCGCGCGAGGACATTCAGGTGGTCAGGATGAATGCCACCGGCCCGATCAAAGACATCGCGCATCTGTTGAAATCTGACAGCATTCATGGCCGGCTTGGCGGTGATATCATCATCGACGGCGACCAGATGGATGTGGGCCAGGGCCCGATGCAGATGTTTTCCACCTATGACCCGGAAACCCTGGACTGGGACGGGATCGACGTGGTGCTGGGATGTTCCGGCCAGTTCAATTCCCGCGACGCGGCGGCGGTGCATTTGCGGCCCGGCGCGAAAAAGGTGCTGGTATCGGCCCCTGCCAAAAACGCTGACCGCACCTTGGTGTTTGGGGTCAACAGTGAGGCCCTGCGCCCCAGTGATCTGGTGGTATCAAACGGCTCTTGCACCACCAACTGTCTGGCGCCACTGGCGAAATCGCTGAACGACGCCATCGGCATCGACGCCGGAATCATGACCACCGTGCATTCCTATACCGGCGATCAGCCCACGCTGGACCGCCGCCACAGCGACCTCTACCGCGCCCGCGCTGCAGCGATGAGCCTATCCCCACCTCAACCGGGGCAGCAGCGGCGATTGACTAAGCGGGTTGGTTTTGGCTGGCCAACGATTGTCGGGTGTGATTCTGTTTCGGTATCTGATTTGGAGGATGAGATATGGCGGGCAAATCACCATTGCAGGCAACGGCGTCGGAAAGGTCGGAACTT
>JBLINN010000045.1:0-17619 GCA_047639325.1 Paracoccaceae bacterium
CCTGTCCGTCTGGCTGGAACAGATGCAGCGCACGGGGCAGGTGCGCGCCGACCAACCGCCCCTGATGCTGGCCGAAGGGGTGCAGGCGTTTGAAAGCCACGTGTTGGGGCTGTGGTTCTGCATGGACCATTCGGCCGAAGAAACCCCGGCCGCCGCCCTGGGGCCGTTCCTGCAGGCGTGGTTAAAGGCGCCAGCCTAGGCCACCTGCCACAAGACCGGGTTGGGATGTCACTCAGGGCGGAAGGGTTACGCAGGCGTCACCTGCGACAACCCATCACTTTCCGTCACGGTCAAATACTGCGCCCGCGTGCCCAACTCAGCAAACAGTTCTGGTCCGGTGCCGGTCATCCACGCCTGCGCGCCCAACGCGCAAATCTCATCATAAAGTGCGGCCCGGCGATCCGCATCCAGATGCGCGGCGACCTCATCCAATAACAGGATCGGCGGGGCACCAATCTGCGCGGCCAAAGCGCGGGCATTGGCTAGGATCAGCGACACTAACAGGGCCTTCTGCTCGCCGGTGGAACAATCGCGCGCCGGCACATCATTGGCCGCATACACCGCATATAGATCACTGCGGTGGGGTCCAATCAAAGTCCGACCCGCCGCCAGATCGCGGGCCCGGTTCCCTGCCAACGCGTCGCGCAACGCGGTTTCGCTGGCCACCATCTCGCCCTCGCTTTGAACAAGGGTCAGATCCGCCACCGGAAACGCGGTTTCCGCCTGCGCCTGCGCCACCCGCAGATGCGCTAGCGCCTGAACCCGCCCCTGATGAATCGCCGCGCCGGACTCGGCCATCTGCGATTCCAATGCGCCGTACCAACTGGCATCGCGCACCTGATCCTTCAGCAACCGATTCCGCTCACGCATCGCCTTTTCATAGCTCAGCGAGACTTCGGCATGACCGGGCAGAAAACTCAGCGCCATACGATCCAGAAACCGCCGCCGCCCTTCGGCGCCCTCAATCCACAGCCGGTCCATCGCCGGAATCAGCCACAACACTCGCGCAATTCGCCCTAACGCCAACTGGCTGGCCGCCTTACCGTCCACCCGAACCTGCCGGGCGCCACCACCCTCGGACCAGATCTCAACCTCGTTGATCCGCCCGGGCGATTGCACTTCACCGGTCAGCTTCCAGCCCAACGCCTCGGGTCGGCGTGCCATGTCGGCGGCGCTGGCCCGGCGCAACCCGCGACCGGGGGAAAACAACGATACCGCTTCCAGGATATTGGTCTTGCCCGCGCCGTTAGGCCCGTAAATCGCCACCGGCCGCTCATCAACCGACACTCGCGCCAGCTTGTGCGACCGGAAATGCGACAACGAAAGCGATGTCAGAAACAACGCCATACGCCCGTTCTTTTTCTGGCTAAAAAAATCCTCGCCGAAGGCATATCGGCGCAGCCGATTTAGACGCGCATCGGCATGACGACATAGATCGCACTGTGATCATTGCCTTCGCGCATCAGCGTTGGATCCCCGGACGAGTTGAACATGAACACCGCGTTTTCACGATCCACCTGGCTGGCAATCTCCAGCAGATACTTGGCGTTAAACCCAATCTCTAACGGTTCGTCGCTATAGGCCACGGCAAGCTCTTCCTCGGCGGCGCCACTGTCCGGCGCATTCACCGACAGAATCAACCGATCCTCGTCCAACTGCAACTTGACCGCGCGCGACCGCTCTGACGACACAGTTGCCACCCGGTCAACGGCTTGGGCAAACTCACTGGCATCGACTTCCATCCGCTTGGTATTGGCCTGCGGAATCACTCGGGTGTAATCTGGGAAGGTGCCGTCGATCACCTTTGACGTCAGGGTAATGTCCGGCGTGGCAAAGCGCACCTTGGTTTCCGACACCGACACGGCAATCACCATTTCGTCGTCATCCAGCAATTTGCGCATCTCCATCACTGTCTTGCGCGGCACAATCACCCCCGGCATATCCGCCGCCCCTTCGGGCAGGTCCGCATCAATCCGCGCCAGCCGGTGGCCATCGGTGGCTACACAGCGCAATACCTTGCCGCCGTCAGATTCGGCCACATGCATATAAACGCCGTTCAGGTAATACCGGGTTTCCTCGTTGGAAATCGCAAAGCGTGACTTGTCGAATAACCGGCGCAGCACCACGGCGGGGGCCGAAAAGTTCGACTGGTATTCAGACGTTGCCATCACCGGGAAATCTTCTTTCGGCAGTGTCGCAAGCGAGAAATTCGACCGCCCGGCTTCAACCGTCAGCCGCCCGGCGGCTTCGTCAGCGGTCAGCGAGACCAGTGCCCCATCGGGCAGTTTGCGCACAATTTCATGCAACGTGGTGGCGGCCACAGTGGTGGCACCGGCGCGTTCTACCACCGCCGGGGCCTTGTCGACCACTTCGATATCCAGATCGGTCGCGCGAAACTGCACGGTATCGCCTTCGGCCTCGATCAGCACGTTGGCCAGAATGGGGATCGTGTTGCGGCGTTCCACAACGGATTGGGCTTGTGATACGGCCTTTAACAGCGCGCCGCGTTCAATGCTGATCTTCATATCCGTCATCCTCTGCACACGCCGGGAAGGGCAACCTACCGGTTTGCCCTCACGACACAAGGTTTTAATGGATTAGTCCGCCGGAAATGCGGGGGCGTCAAGGGGGCCGGGCACAGTGAGTGCCCAGGTATGGTAATGCGGTCGATTGCGCGATTAAGTCCGGACGCGCCATGCCGGTGGCGAAACCCTCTCGGCCTGATGGCGCCGCGCCTCTGGCCAGCCGCTATGCCTCTAGCGACCGGCGCAGCATTTCGACGTCTTCGGCGATCTGACCATCGGTTTGCTTCAGCTCTTCGATGCGCCGCACCCCGTGCATGATCGTGGTATGATCACGCCCGCCAAACCGCCGCCCGATTTCCGGCAGGGACCGGCTGGTCAGCTGTTTGCTCAGATACATCGCAACCTGACGCGGACGGGCATAAGACCGCAAGCGTTTGGGTCCGATGATATCGGACATGCGGATGTTGTAATAATCCGACACCCGGCGCTGAATTTCCTCGACGGTGATCTTGCGCTCGGATGCGCGCAGAACGTCGGCCAGGCAATCCTGGGTCAGCTCCATATCAATCTCGCGCCCCACCAACGAGGCAAAGGCGAACAGCCGGGTCAACGCGCCCTCAAGCACCCGCACATTGGTCGAAATCCGGTGCGCCAGAAATTCCAACACGCCGTCGTTGATCTGCACATCGGGATAGGAGCTGCCATAATGCTGCACCTTGGTTTGCAGAATGCCCAGCCGCAATTCGTAATCGGTTGGGTGCAAATCCACCACCAGGCCACATTGCAGGCGGGATTTCACCCGATCCTCTAGGTCCTTGATCTCGCCCGGGGCGCGGTCGGCGGAAATGATGATCTGTTTGTTCTGGTCAACCAGCGCGTTGAAGGTGTGAAAGAATTCTTCCTGCGTGCTGTCCTTACCGGCGATGAATTGCACGTCATCCACCATCAGCACATCCACCGACCGAAACAACACCTTAAAGTCCATCATCTTGCGTTCGCGCAGGGCCTGAACAAAGCGATACATGAACTGTTCGGCGGACAGAAACAGCACGTTCAATTCGGGTTGGCGCGCGCGCAATTCCCAGGCAATGGCGTGCATCAGGTGAGTTTTGCCCAGACCTACGCCGCCATAAAGAACCAGCGGGTTGAACGTGACTGGCCCGCCTTCGCTGACCCGGCGGGCAGCGGCGTGGGCCAGTTCGTTGGGCTTGCCCACAACAAACGAGTCAAAGGTGAAACGCGCGTCAAGCGGGGCCGCCTGCAAAGAATAGGCCACATCTTGGGTTTTTTGCGACGGGGCTGACCCTTTTGAGGCAGCGGCGCTTTTGCCGCTGGCCCCATTGCTGCGCCCGGCAATCGGACGCAGCTGGGAATTGGTCGCGACCTTGAACGTAATGCGCTGAACGGCCTCACCGGCGGCCTTCAGTTCATACATGATCAGATCGGCGAAATTCTGGCTGACGTAATTGCCCATGAAATTCGTCGGCACATTGAACAGGGCAACCCCATCCTGCAGCTGTGCGAATTCCAGTGGTTCAATCCAGGTCTTATAGTTATTTTGTCCAACTGTCTTAAGCAGTCGTTGTCTGAGTTGACCCCATTTTTCTTGTATCATGCAGCGCCCCACGCATCCCGTTTTGTGGCCTTTTGGCCTGTCCCCAAAATTGGCCGAACCAAGTTCGGCGAGATTCACTTCGCAGCAATGAATGCGCCCCCCCGCAGGTTGGCGTTTGTCCTTTGTCAGGACACTGTATCAGCGGCGGATAAACAGGCAGTCCGTTCATCCCAGACAGCCGTTCCGCTGCCTTCATGCCACCGTTACACACTCATGTACTGACAGGGCCGTCCTCCGGTTTGTAACCGGTGTCACGCATATCGGTCCAAGCGGTATAGTCCGCCACTACCGATGATTGTTCACACTCTATCCCGATACCTGTCGGAATTTCCGGTAAACAGCCTGTCCCCCCAAGCGAGTGAATCGCTAAAACAGTGGTAGCAACTTCGGACACCAGCCAGCAATGAATCTATGCTGTTGACTCAGGCTTTGCGGATAAAGAATCTCTCGCGGTTGCAGAATGACCAATCGATAAGCACGGCATGCGAAAAGGCGCTGCAAACAGCAACGCCTTACCACGAAATAGTTTTCATAGAGTCGCCAGGGTGGCGATTAGCCCAGCGCTTTGACGCGCGACGACAGACGCGACATTTTGCGTGCAGCGGTGTTTTTGTGGAACACACCCTTGGTCACGCCGCGCATCAGCTCTGGCTGAGCCGCGCGCAGGGCTGACGTGGCGGCATCTTTGTCACCCGAAGCAATGGCTTCTTCGACGGCGCGCAGGTGGGTGCGAATCCGCGAACGACGGGCTTTGTTGATCGCAAAGCGCGTTTCGTTCTGGCGGGCACGTTTTTTGGCTTGTGGTGTATTGGCCATGTGGTTCAGACTTTCATTCGGTTTCGGTTATTCAAAAAGCGCGATGCCAAAGCCGACCCCGATGGAACCCATCGTCGTGATTCTAGCCAGAGCGGGCCGCACGCGCATGTATAGCGGCGCTGACTACCCAAGTTTTCAGCCTTTGCCAACCTCAAAGTTCGTCCCGGGCAACCGCAGCTGCCCGGTCAATACGATCAGTGTGGCGCTACTTGTCGCGGAACTGTGCCTGACGTTTTTCCAGAAACGCGGCCATGCCCTCTTTCTGGTCTTCGGTAGCGAACATCGAATGGAACACCCGGCGTTCGAACAGGATACCTTCGGACAGGCTTACTTCGTAGCTGCGGTTCACCGATTCTTTGGCGGCAGCCGTCGTCAGCATGGATTTTTCAGCAATCTTCTGTGCCGCGCCCATTGCCTCTTCGATCAGCTTTTT
Organism: Paracoccaceae bacterium; assembly: GCA_047639325.1. GTDB lineage: Bacteria > Pseudomonadota > Alphaproteobacteria > Rhodobacterales > Rhodobacteraceae > NVQY01. Next base: position 5,390 of record JBLINN010000045.1, read on the forward strand.
GGCGGGCACGATACGGCTGACAAGGCCGCTGCGCTCGGCCTCTTCGGCGTTCATGAAACGGCCCGTCAGGTTCATATCCATCGCTTTGGACTTGCCCACAAACCGCGTCAGGCGCTGGGTGCCGCCCATGCCGGCGATAACGCCCAGGTTAATCTCGGGCTGGCCGAATTTGGCGGTGTCGGCGGCGATGATGAAATCACAGGCCATTGCCAGCTCACAGCCGCCGCCCAAGGCATAGCCCGCCACAGCGGCGATGATCGGCTTGCGAATGCTGACGATCCGGTCAGACGCATCGGCAAACAGGTTTTCGGTAAACACATCGCCAAAATTCTTGCCCGACATTTCCTTGATGTCGGCCCCGGCGGCAAAGGCCTTTTCCGACCCGGTGATCACGATGCAACGCACCTTGTCATTGGCATCCGCGTCTTCCAATGCCTGGCACAATTCACGTAACAGCTGGGTGTTCAGGGCGTTCAGGGCATCGGGGCGGTTCAGCTTGATCAGGGCAACGTGGTCTTCGACCTCTGCAGTGATCGTCTCATAAGCCATGGGGTTTGCTTTCGGTTGTTCCGTTTAGGACGGATTCCATACCATGCGCGCACATCGGTTCAAGTTATCTTTGGCATTGCGCGCAATAGAAGGTTGAGCGTCCCGCCTGAACGATTCGGCTGATGACCCCGGGGCAATCAGGGGTGCGACACGCGTCGCCCTCTCGGCCATAGACATCAAAGGAATGCTGGAAATATCCAAGCTCTCCATCGGCTTGGCGGAAATCGCGCAAGCTGGAGCCGCCCGCCTTGATCGCGTCCTCCAGCACTTTGCGGATGATCGGAACCAGCGCTGCTACCCGTTTCGGCGTAATCTTGCCGACCTTGTGACTTGGTGACATTTGCGCGCGGAATAATGCCTCGCAGACGTAAATATTGCCCAACCCCGCCACGATCCGCTGATTCAGCAGCGCCGATTTGACTGGGGTGTTGCGGTTATGAAACGCCTTGATCAAATAGTCTTCGTGAAAATCATTGCCCAGCGGTTCTGGCCCCAGCCCCGCCAACAGTTTGTGCTGCTCCGCCGTGGCGGTCTGCAGCAAATCCATCGCTCCAAACCGGCGCGGATCGTTAAAGGTGATGCGCGCGCCGTTTTGCATATGCAGCACCACATGGTCATGCTTTTGCGTCGCCGGATGGTCATGCGCAAACCGCCCCAGCGGATCACCCGAAACCGTCATTCGCCCCGACATGCCCAGATGGATCAACAAGGTCTCGCCACTGTCCAGATCGGACAGAATGTATTTCGACCGCCGCCGCAACCGCAGCACCTTTCGCGCGGTCAACCGGTCAGCCATGCGATCCGGAAATGGCCAGCGCAGGTCAGGGCGATTCACATCCGCCTGGGCAATCACCTGCCCCTCCATCGCTGGGGCCAGCCCGGTTCGGACGGTTTCAACTTCGGGCAATTCGGGCATATCACGCTCCTGTTCCAACAGGCCGCATTGTGCCTGCCCCCCAGCGCCCTATAACAAGGGCGAAATCCTTGAACGGCAATACCCTGATGACCGACAACACAGATAAAACCACCCATTTCGGATCTGAAACCATCCCCGAGGCCGACAAGGCCGGGCGAGTGCAGGGTGTGTTCAACTCTGTCGCGTCGAAATATGACGTGATGAACGATGTCATGAGCGTCGGCATCCACCGCGTCTGGAAAGAGGCGATGATGGATTGGCTGGCGCCGCGTCCGGGGCAGAAATTGCTCGATGTGGCCGGGGGCACCGGTGATATTGCGTTTAAATTCCTAAAACGCGCCGGATCGGGCCACGCCACGGTGCTGGACCTGACCGAACCGATGCTGGTCGCGGGGCGTCAGCGCGCCGAGGCGGACAAGATGGCCGATAGCCTTGATTGGGTGGTGGGCGACGCGATGGCGCTGCCGTTCGAGGATAACATTTTTGATGTCTACACAATCAGCTTTGGCATCCGTAACGTCACCCGCCCACAAGAGGCGCTGAACGAGGCATTCCGCGTGCTGAAACCCGGGGGGCGCCTCATGGTGCTGGAATTCAGCCAGCTCCCTAACCCGGCGATGCAAAAAGCCTATGACCTTTACAGTTTCAACGTGATACCGCGCATGGGGCAGTTGATCGCCAAAGACCGCGACAGTTACCAGTATCTGGTCGAATCGATTCGCAATTTCCCCGATCAGGATACCTTCCTGGGGATGGTGAAACAGGCCGGTTTCGAAAACGCCAAATACCGCAATCTCAGCCTGGGCATTGCCGCGCTGCATTCGGGCTGGAAAATCTGATATGCGCGGACCGCACAATATCTGGCGGCTGATCCGCACCGGCGCCACGCTGGAACGCACCGGCGCTATGAACGTGGTGCTGGACGCGTTTGAGGCCCCGCGCGCCCTGCGTATTCTTGCGCATACACTGGGCAAACCGTTCATGTGGCTGGGCTATAAGGGCGATCCATCCACGCCCCCCGCCCCCCGCGCGCTGACTGCCCTTGGCCCGGCCTATATCAAGTTCGGTCAGGTGCTTTCGACCCGCCCGGATGTTGTGGGCGACGAATTGGCGGTGCAATTGCGGGTGCTACAGGACAAGCTGCCGCCGTTTTCCCGCGATCTGGCGATTGCCGAGGTGGAAAAGGAACTGGGGCAGCCGCTGTCGGAAATATTCAGCGATTTCAGCGAACCGATTGCCGCCGCCTCGATTGCGCAGGTGCATCAGGCGGTTGTGGCCGGAACCGGCGAACAGGTGGCCGTCAAAGTGCTGCGCCCCGGCATTGAGCGGGCGTTTCGCAAAGACATAGACGCGTTCTATTTCGCCGCCCGTATTGTCGATCTGTTTGCCCCCGGCGCCCGTCGCCTGAAACCGATGGACGTGATCAAACATTTCGAAGGTGTGGTTCAGGGAGAGCTGGACTTGCGCCTGGAAAGCGCCGCCGCCTCGGAATTTGCCGCCAATACATCGAATGATGCCGGTTTCCAGCTGCCGCCAATTCAGTGGAACCTGTCCGCCCGCCGGGTGATGACGCTGGGCTGGGCTGATGGCGAACCGCTTGGTGACAATGATGCGCTGGACGCCGCCGGCCATGACCGCAGCGCGCTGGCCGAACGGGTGCTGCGCCTGTTCCTGCTGCACGCCCTGCGCGACGGCTTTTTCCACGCCGATATGCATCAGGGCAACCTGAAGGTCGCGGCGAATGGCGACATCATTGCCTATGATTTTGGCATTATGGGCCATATTGATGAATACACCCGCCGGGTTTACGCCGAAATCCTGTTTGGCTTTATCCGGCGCGATTACAAACGCGTCGCCGAGGTGCATTTTGAGGCAGGCTATGTCCCTGCTGACCGCGATGTCGATGAATTCGCCCGCGCCTTGCGCGCGGTGGGCGAACCGATCTTTGGCATGGACGCCACCGGCATCTCGATGGGGCGGTTGCTGACCTACCTGTTCGAAGTCACCGAACGCTTTGGCATGGAAACCCGGACCGAGCTGATCTTGCTGCAGCGCACCATGGTGGTGGTCGAAGGCGTGGCGCGGTCGCTAAATCCGCAGGTTAATATCTGGGAAGTGGCCCAACCAGTGGTCGAGGATTATATCAAAGGCTCGATCGGTCCGCGCGCCATCTTGTCGGACCTGGCAAGCACCGCGCGGGTGCTGGCGCGGTTCGGCCCGCGCCTGCCCACGCTGGTGGACAAGGCGCTGATGGCCCAGACGCAGCCAAAGCAGGATCAGACCCGCCCGGGGCGCTTTGCGATGTTGTGGCCTGCCTTGGCCGGGGCGGTGATTGGCGGGCTGTTGGTCGTGATATTTCAGGCCCTGACCTGATTGTGCTAGACTTTGCCACATGGCAAAACCGAATCCTCACCGCCCCTTCACCCCTGACCCGGCCCAGCTGGCCGCTTCCCCTGACATCAGCGGAAATGCTGTCAACGGGCTGAACGAGCCTGATTTCCGTCGTCCCCGGATGGTTTATTGGGCCCCAAACCCCACAGACATCCCCCATGGCGACATGCAGATGTATTTCTATGGCCAATCCGCCCGCGTCCCCGAATTTGCCGACAAACGCGCGGTGCGCCAGAAAATCCTGGATCGGCCCCTGGCCCCGCTGGCGACCACCCCTGCCGAGTTTGCACCACAGGCCTGGACTGACGGGCTGGCGCAATTCGTGCAAAACGGCGATTGCGAGAAAACCGGCGTGGCCGAGATGAACCCCGACTGGGCTTATGAAACCCAACATATCCGACAGTCCCGCGTCATCATGCTGGGCGTCAGCCACGCATATGACCCGCTCAGCACCGCCCCGGACCTCGCCGCCGGGCTGGAGGTGATGGATCAGTACGCCCGCGCCGCCGCTGCCGCCAAAGCCGTTGCCTGCTGGATTCGCAGCCTAGGATGGCAGGCCGATCCGCTGACCGGCCCAATGACCGGCAAACTCACCATGATCCCGCCCGCCCTTGCCTGTGGCTTTGGCGAGTTGGGCAAACACGGCTCGCTGATTGATGCCGATCTTGGCGCCGCTTTCCGCCTGTCCGCCGTCCTGACGGATGCCCCCTTTGCCCCAACCCCGCCGCGCAGCTATGGCGTCGACGGGTTCTGCCAAAACTGCCACATCTGCGAAGACGCCTGCCCACCCGCCGCCTTGTCACCTGACAAACAAACCGTTCGCGGTGACACCAAATGGTATGTCGATTTCGACAAATGCCTGCCCTTCTTCAACCAAACCCACGGTTGCGCCATCTGCCTCGCCGTTTGCCCCTGGTCGCGCCCCGGCATCGGCCCGAATCTCGCCGCCAAGCTCGCCCGCCGCGCCGAAAGAACCTCTTAACTCTTTTTCTTGCCATAAATATCCTTGGGGGAACCGCCCAACGGGCGGTGGGGGCAGACAGCCCCCTGCGACCGCAATTGACAATGCGCCACCCCGGGATCATTAATTCCGCCATGACGGAAAATGCCGACGATATCCTGACACGCTTGCCCGCAAGGCTCAAAGAAACCCGCCGCGCCCAAGGCCTGTCGCTCGAAGCTGTCGCCAACCTGTCGGGTGTATCGCGGTCAATGGTCAGCCAGATCGAGCGCGGCGAATCCAGCCCGACAATCGCCACCCTGTGGAACCTGACCCGCGCTTTGCAGGTGGATTTCGCTGGGTTGCTGGACGGCGACGCCACCAAGGACAAGATCACCATACTGCGCGCCTCGGACGTGCCTTGTATCGACAATATGGGGCAGGGGTGCCACATCCGCATCCTGTCTCCGCCCGAAGATGCAGGTCGACATGAAATCTACGACCTGCGCTTTGACGCAGGCGGCGCGCTGAACAGTCAGGCGCACACCCGTGGCGCCGAAGAACAACTGACGGTGATCGAGGGTAGTCTTCAGGTGAAATCCGGCACCGCCGCAGAGCAACTGGCGGCGGGCGACACCGCACGCTATGCCGCCGACGTGACGCATGCAATCACCGCGCCAAACGGGCCTGCGCGGGCCTTTCTTGTGGTTAAGAACGCCTGAAATTCCAAAGTAGCGGAAAAAAATCCGTAATAATGAATTCCCCTATTTCGGATTGTTATCCGTTATGGTAGAATGTGCGGCAGGAGGAGTCCACCATGTCGCAAAGCTTTCTGGCCCACATCACCGATACCTTGGCGCAAATCGACGCTGAAGGCCTGACGAAACACGAACGGCTGATCACCTCGCCCCAGGGCGGCGAGATCACCGTGGGCGACAAGAAAATGATCAACCTGTGCGCCAATAATTACCTTGGCCTGGCCGATCACCCCGCCCTGATCGCCGCCGCCAAGGCGGCGATGGACCCGCGCGGCTTTGGCATGGCCAGCGTCCGCTTCATCTGTGGCACCCAGGATATTCACCGCGAGCTGGAACAGAAATTGGCGGCGTTCTTGGGCAAAGATGATTCCATCCTGTTTGCCGCCTGTTTCGATGCCAATGGCGGGCTGTTTGAACCACTGTTGGGGCCTGAGGACGCGATTATCTCCGACAGCTTGAACCACGCGTCAATCATCGACGGGGTGCGGTTGTGCAAGGCACAACGCTATCGTTATCTGAACAGCGACATGAACGATCTTGAGGGTATGCTGAAACAGGCCCGCAGTGACGGCGCGCGTCATATCATGATCGCCACTGATGGCGTGTTCAGCATGGATGGAACCCTGGCCAACCTGCCCACGATCACTGAACTGGCACAGAAATACGACGCGCTGGTGATGGTGGATGATTGCCACGCCACCGGGTTTATGGGCCCAAACGGCGCGGGCACGCCGGACCATTTTGGCGTCGATGTAGACATCCTGACTGGCACGCTGGGCAAGGCGCTGGGCGGGGCCATCGGCGGCTATATCGCCGGGCCGCAGCCGGTGATCGACCTGCTGCGTCAACGGGCCCGGCCCTATCTGTTTTCCAACTCTCTGCCGCCAGCGATTGTGATGGCGGGAATCGAGGCGTTGCGGCTTGTGCAAGAAGGCGCCGATCTGCGCAAACGACTGTTTGAAAACGCCGCCTATTGGCGCGCTGGATTGGACCGTTTGGGGTTTGATCTGTTGCCGGGCGAACACCCGATTATTCCGGTGATGCTGGGCGAGGCGCAGCTGGCGCAGGACATGGCAGCGCGGTTGTTTGACGAAGGGGTGTTTGTTTCGGGCTTTTTCTTTCCGGTGGTGCCGCGTGGGCAGGCGCGCATTCGCACGCAGATGAACGCGGCGCTGACACGGGATGAATTGGACCGCGCGCTGGTGGCGTTTGAGGTCGCGGGCAAAGCCGTGGGGGTTTTGTGATGCGCAATACGATGAAATGTTTGGTCAAGGCAGAGCCGCGCGAAGGCTTGTGGCTGCAAACCGCGCCGGTGCCCGAGATTGGCCCGGATGATGTGCTGATCAAGATCAACAAGACCGGGATTTGCGGCACCGATGTGCATATCTGGAACTGGGATGAGTGGGCGCAGAAAACCGTGCCAGTGCCGCTGATCACCGGACATGAGTTCGCCGGGGAAATTGTTGAACTGGGCCGCGATGTGCAGGATTTGCAGATTGGGCAGCGCTGCTCGGGCGAGGGGCATTTGATTGGTCATCACTCGCGTCAGGTGCGGGCCGGGAAATTCCATCTGGACCCGGAAACCCGGGGCATCGGGGTGCAGGAACAAGGCGCGTTTGCCGAATATTTGCGCCTGCCTGCGTTTAACGTGGTGCCGCTGCCGGATGATATCAGCGACGATATCGGTGCCATTCTGGACCCGCTGGGCAACGCGGTGCACACCGCGCTGTCGTTTGATCTGGTGGGTGAGGATGTTCTGATTACCGGCGCCGGGCCAATTGGCATTATGGCAGCGGCGGTGGCGCGCCATGCAGGCGCACGGCATGTGGTGATCACGGATGTGAATGCCACACGGTTGGAACTGGCGGCACGGGTGGCCGACGTTGTTCCGGTGAACGTGGCTGAGCAGGATTTGAAACAGGTCGAGGACCGCCTGAAGATGACGCAAGGCTTCGACGTTGGGCTGGAAATGTCGGGCAATCAGGCGGCGCTGGACCAGATGATCGAGGCACTGGTGATGGGCGGGCGCATTGCGATGCTGGGCATTCCGCCGGGCAAGTCGCCGGTGGATTGGTCGCGCATCGTGTTCAAGGCGATCACCATCAAAGGTGTTTATGGTCGCGAGATATTCGAGACCTGGTACAAGATGATCGCCATGTTGCAGAACGGGCTGGATGTCAGCGGGGTAATCACGCATCGCTTTGCTGTGGATGACTTTGAACAAGGCTTTGCGGCGATGAAATCGGGGTTAAGCGGTAAGGTGGTGCTGGATTGGTCGCGCTGATCTAAGGCCGGGTAAGGTGCGCTGAAAGCACACCCTACGGCGTCAGCGGTTGGCGGCCATCGTCGGTGACCAGCCAGCAATTGGTGCCTTCCAACACCGCCGGGTGCAGCGGCCTGCCAAATGCGGCGCCGCCGTCGAGGTCGATGCGATTGCCGAAATGTTGCGGATGGTCCAACGCGGTGTGGCCATGCACCACCAGCCAGGGATGGGCGGCGGTGGCCTGCAAAAACGGGTCTCTGATCCAGACCAGATCATCCTCGGTCTGTTGGGTCAGGGGAACGCCGGGCAGGATACCGGCGTGGACAAACAGCAGGCCGTCGCGTTCCAGATAGAGCGGCAATTGGTCGATGAAGTCGATATGCGCCTGTGGCACGGCGGCGCGCGCGGCGTGGAAGGCGGCAGACATTGGCATTTCGTTGGCATCCGCCACCCCGTAAGAGGCCAGCGTCGTGATGCCGCCCATACGGGGGTTCAACCAGCTAAGTGGTGTTCTGGTGCGCGGATCATGCAGGATGCCGCCGCGCACAAACCGGGCAAACATCCGGTCGTGGTTGCCTTTCATCACATGCCAGGGCTTGCCAGTGGCCTGCCCCTGCATCAACCGGTCAATCACCCCGCGCGAATCTGGCCCGCGATCCACCAGATCCCCCAGGAACACGATTTCAGCATCCGCGCCGCCATCGGCTGCAATCAGGTCAAGCGCGTGGTCAAGTTGATGGGTTTGCCCGTGGATATCACCCACGGCATAGATCGGGTTGGTCATGAAAAGCGCCTTGTTGGTCAGAGGGGGGGCGGTGTTACAATTGCACCCAGTCGGCGGGTGGCTTGCCTTTGCCCGGATGCACGGTGCCGCAGTTTTTGCAGGTACGGGCATCCATGTCGTTGTGGAAGCCTTCGTAGATGGCGGGCAGGGCGGTGACAATGCCGCTAGAGTCCAGCAGCGAGATTTCAGCGCGGTGAACGCAGGATTTGCAGTTAAAGCAAAACCATTCAAACGCGTCCTTCATCCCGGCCATGCGTGGGCTTTCGACAACAATACCAATTGATCCTTCCTGCGGCCGTTGCGGTGCGTGGCGGGTGTGTGGTGGCAGCATAAAGACTTCGCCCTGGCGGATCGGGATATCGTAGAATTCGCCGTTTTCGGCGATCTTCAGCATCATGTCGCCCCGCACCTGATAGAACCATTCTTCGACCGGGTCATCGTGAAAATCGACGCGGGTATTGAGGCCGCCGACCACCATCACAATCATGCCAGAGTCTTTGTGCAGCAGCTGATTGTTCACGGGTGGTTTCAGTTTGTCGGCATTGTCGTCCACCCATTTTTCAAAATTGAACGGGGCCAGTCTGGGGTGAAGCGGCATAGGGCTCTCCTGATATTGTATTTCGTGCTGAAAACAGGATTGGCCAGCAGCGGCGGCATTTCAAGGCCTGATTGCAAAGACGCCGCCCCGGATGGGGGCGGCGTGTGTCTGTATTTGCGGGCGGTCAGGCCACCTCAAAAGCCAGCGGTTTGACTTGGGTGAACTTCCCGGTTGCTTCTAGCAGCGCAGTCACGTTCGCCGGGACCGGGGCATCGACGTACAGCAGGGCAATCGCCTCGCCCCCGGCGGCGGCACGGCCCAGAGTAAAGTTGGCGATGTTTACGCCGTTTTCGCCCATTGTCTGGCCCAGCATGCCGATAATGCCCGGGACGTCTTCGTTTGTGGTGTACAGCATGTTGGCACCAATCTCGGCGTCGATATTGATGCCTTTGATTTGGATAAAGCGCGGCTTGCCGTCGCTGAACACCGTACCGGCGATCGAGCGTTCGCGCTTGTCGGTGACAACGGTCAGCTTGATATAGCCGTCAAACGCACCTGATTTGTCCTGATTGGTGGTGCTGATCTGGATGCCACGTTCCTTGGCGATCACCGGGGCGGACACCATGTTCACATCCGGATTGGCCTTTTTCATAATCCCGGCAATAGCAGCACAATTCAGCGCCTCAAGGTTCATTTCAGCGACCGAGCCGTCGTAAAGAATGTTGATCGCCTTGATCGGCTCGTCGGTCATCTGGCCAATAAAAGACCCAAGATGCCCGGCCAGTTCGATCCAAGGGCCCATCACCTTGGCCTCTTCTGCGGTGACGGACGGCATGTTCAGCGCGTTGGTTACGGCGCCGGTCAGCAGGTAATCCGACATTTGTTCGGCGACCTGCAAGGCGACGTTTTCCTGTGCTTCGGTGGTGGCGGCACCCAAATGCGGGGTGCAGACAACGTTGGGCAGGTTGAACAGCGGGTTTTCCTTGGCGGGTTCCACGCTGAACACGTCAAAGCCCGCCCCGGCCACATGGCCGGATTTCAGCAGCTCGGCCAGCGCTTCTTCGTCGACCAACCCACCACGGGCACAGTTGATGATGCGAACGCCCTTTTTGGTTTTCGCCAGGTTTTCCCGGCTTAGCACGTTGCGGGTGCTGTCGGTCAGCGGCACATGTAGGGTGATGAAATCGGCACGCGCCAGCAGGTCGTCCAGTTCAACCTTTTCAACGCCCATCTTGTCGGCCTTTTCTTGGCCCAGGAAGGGATCATAAGCCAGAACCTTCATTTTCAACCCAAGGGCGCGGTCGCAGACGATGCCGCCGATATTGCCGGCACCAATCACGCCCAGGGTCTTGCTGGTCAGTTCGGAGCCCATGAATTTCGACTTTTCCCACTTGCCTGCCTGGGTTGAGGCGCTGGCCTCGGGGATTTGCCGGGCGACGGCGAACATCATGGCGATGGCGTGTTCGGCGGTGGTGATCATGTTGCCGAAGGGGGTGTTCATCACGATCACACCCTTTTTGCTGGCGGCTTCCTTGTCGACATTATCCGTGCCAATCCCGGCGCGGCCAACAACCTTCAGGTTGTCGGCGTTGCGCAGGATGGTTTCGGTGACTTTGGTGGCGCTGCGGATCGCGAGGCCGTCATATTTGCCGATGACTTCGGCCAGTCTGTCCTTGTCCTTGCCCAGATCGGGTTCGAAATCGACCTCGATGCCGCGATCACGGAAGATCTGAACGGCGGTGGGGGACAGTTTGTCAGACACGAGTACTTTGGGGGCCATGGGTTTGGTCCTTTGAGGAATAGGGGGAAGAATGGTGCGCAAAATGCACACCCTACGGTGTTGGTGTTACGCCGTAGGGTGTGCTTTTAGCGCACCTTAAGCGGTGGCGTGTTGCGCCGCGATTTCGGACTGGAAAGCCCAGTCGAGCCAGTGCAGCATGGCATTGATGTCGGCGGTTTCCACCGTGCCACCACACCAGATCCGCAGGCCCGCAGGGGCGTCGCGATAGGCGCCGATGTCATAGGCGACGCCTTCGTTTTCCAGCCGTTTGGCCACGGCTCTGGCAAACGCCGCCCCATCCTGAATCCGCGCATCGGTGAATTTCAGGCAGACGCTGGTATTCGACAAAGTCGCCGGGTCATGTGCCAGAAAACCGACCCAATCCCGCATCTCGACAAAATCGGCGATGGCCTTGGTATTGGCATCCGCCCGCGCGATCAGCCCGTGCAGCCCGCCGACTGAGCGGGCCCAGTCCAGCGCAAACAGGTAGTCCTCGACCGCCAGCATCGACGGTGTGTTGATCGTCGCACCGCTGAAGATACCGTCGATCAACTTACCGCCTTTGGTCAGGCGAAAGATCTTTGGCAAGGGCCATGCAGGCGTATAGCTTTCCAGCCGTTCTACTGCACGAGGGGAAAGGATCAGCATGCCATGCGCCGCTTCGCCGCCCAGCACTTTTTGCCAGCTAAATGTGGTCACATCCAGCTTGTCCCAGGGCAGGTCCATCGCAAAGGCGGCGCTGGTGGCGTCGCAAATGGTCAGCCCGGCGCGATCATCGGCGATCCAGTCGCCATTGGGCACCCGCACGCCGGATGTTGTCCCGTTCCAGGTGAACACCACGTCATTGTCAAAATTGACCGACGCAAGATCGACGATCTCTCCGTAATCGGCAGTCTTTACCACCGCGTCCAGTTTCAGCTGTTTGGCCACATCCGTGACCCAGCCCGCGCCAAAGCTTTCCCAGGCCAGCATTTCAACGCCACGTGCGCCCAAAAGCGACCAGAGCGCCATTTCCATGGCGCCAGTGTCCGAAGCAGGGACGATACCGATCTTGTAATCGTCGGGGATGCCCAGCACCTCGCGGGTGCCTTCGATCGCTGCCTTCAGCTTGTCCTTGCCGATGGCTGCGCGATGCGAACGGCCCAGCGCGGCATCGGTCAGTTTTGACACATCAAATGTGGGGGGTTTGGCGCAAGGGCCAGAGGAAAAACGCGGATTAGCCGGCCGCGTGACCGGGTGTTCAATAGCCATTTATGCTATCCTTCCAGATAAGCGCCCTTCGTTGGGGAAGGGTGTCCCACTGGCGGGAAT
>JBLINN010000046.1:0-17521 GCA_047639325.1 Paracoccaceae bacterium
TCCTCATTGGAAAAATGCGCGTCGAACGCCTGGCGGGACATCGGTCTGTCATTTTTCCATCTGGCTGGCATGGATGGATGGATGGATGGATGGAACAATACAAGAACATTTCCGATTGGCGAGCCGTGTATCACGACATCCTGTGCTGCCGGATCAAAGGGGATAAGCCTTATCGGGCAGTATGGCTATGGGATTAAGGGGTTTACCCTGTCGATGATCGAAACCGCCATCGAAGTGACGGAGCAGAAAGTGCCGGCGTCGGTGATTGCCGAGCTGATGGAGGCGGGGCGCGAGATGCTGGCGCATCCGATCGAGCTGCTGCCGCAGGCGAAGCAGGCGGTCGAAGCCGCAGCGGCGACGCATCGGGTGGTGCTGATCACCAAGGGCGATCTGTTGGATCAGGAACGCAAGCTGGCGCAATCGGGGTTGGGCGATTTGTTCGACAGGGTCGAGATTGTGTCGGAAAAGACGCCCGAGATTTATGCCGGGATTTTTGCGCGCCACGGGGATGGGGCGCAGCGGGCGTTGATGGTGGGCAATTCGATGCGATCAGACGTGGTGCCGGTGATCGAGGCCGGTGGCTGGGGGGTATATGTGCCGCATGGTCTGGTCTGGGAGATCGAGCATGCCGAGCCGCCCGAGGACGCGCCGCGCTATCGCAGCCTGGCGGATTTGGGCGGGCTGACCGAATTGCTGGCAGAGATCGGCTAGCGGCGGTTTGCCAAAGGTGCGCTAAAAGCACACCCTACGGCGGTTGATTGGCGGGTTGTCGCCGGTGTGGGATGCCACATTCCTGCCACAATCGAAGGTGTAGCGGTGTTGTTTTGGGTTTCCCCCAGATGTTGACCAAACGGGCAGAAAGGTTTCGCAGGGGGCCCGCAACCTACGGGTTTCTTTTGAATTTTTGATATGCTAGCGTTTAGACATAAAATAATAGCCAGCTGGAAAATCGGCGGCATGAGGCAGACAGAGGCAATACTATGCAGGTTCGGCGTATTCGCCAGGCCCGACTTGGGCTGTATATATTAACCGCAATTTGGCTGTGTGTTTTGGTGCCGTTAAGCGCCGCCGCTGCGCCGTACGCGGCGTATGTCATTGATGCACGCACCGGCGAGGTTTTGCATTCGCGCAATGCCGATACGCGGCTACATCCGGCCTCGCTGACCAAAATGATGACGCTGTATATTGCCTTTGAGGCCATTCGTAACGGCGAGATCACGCTGGACACTAAAGTGCGCATTTCAAGCCATGCCGCGTCAGAACCACCGTCCAAGTTGGGGTTGAAGAGCGGGCAGCGGATTGCGTTTCGCTATCTGATCCGGGCGGCAGCGGTGAAATCGGCCAATGACGCGGCGACGGCAATTGGCGAGGCGATTTCCGGGTCGGAGGCGACTTTTGCACGTCGGATGACACGGACGGCCAAGTCGTTGGGGATGACCCGGACGACGTTCAAGAATGCGCATGGGTTGACCGAGGCCGGGCATTTGTCGTCGGCGCGGGATATGACCAATCTGGGGCGGCATCTGCTGTATGATTACCCGCAATATTACAATCTGTTTTCCCGCCGCACGACGAATGCGGGGGTGAAAACCGTTAGTCATACCAATCGCCGCCTGCTGGAGGCCTATCGCGGGGCGGATGGGATCAAGACCGGGTATACGCGGGCGGCTGGGTTCAACCTGGTGGCTTCGGCGCAGCGGGGGGATGAGCGGATTATTGCGACGGTTTTTGGTGGGAAATCCACAGCGTCGCGCAATGCCAAAGTGGCAGAATTGTTGGATCTGGGCTTTCGCCGGGCGCCGTCGCGGGCGCCGGTGCGCAAGCCGGTCAGGCCGGCGTATGTGGCGGGTGCCAGTGGTGATGCGACCGGGGCAGATGCACCGGCCGCGGCCAAGACGATCCGCGTTTCAGGGGCCGTGGTCAAAAGCCTGAGGCCTAAGGCGCGATCCGGGGCGACGGGTGTTGCGGTGGCGGTAGCGGCGACAGCGGCGGGCGATCAGGCCAAATTGCAGGCCGGGATTGAAGCGGCTATGGCCCAGGCGACGACGACCGAGGCTGTGAGTGCGGCGGCGGCGGCTGTCAGCAAGCGACCTGCGGCGCGGCCGGAAAACCTGGTTCTTGCATCGACCCAGCCTGCAGCTAAGGCCGACCCCGAGCAAGAGGTTGTGACACGGTTGTCGACCTCTGGCGGTCAGCACTGGGGTATCAATGTGGGGCTCTATACCAGCCGGTATCAGGCGGAAAAGATGTTGTTGCGCACGGCGTTGGCGGAAATGTCGACGCTGGATGGGTCTTTGCGCAAGGTGGTGAAAACATCGCGTGGATTTGACGCCAACTTTCTGGGGATGACCCGGGAAACTGCCGATCTGGCGTGTCGACGGTTACAGGCGCGTAATGTGTCCTGTTCGACAATTGGGCCCTCGTAGGGTGTGCTTTTAGCGCACCTTACCAGCGGACCGGCGCAAAGGTGCGCTAAAAGCACACCCTACGGCGTTGCGCGCGCCTCATGGCTTTGGGTGATCGTCCCATTCATCGGACAAGATGCGGCGGCTGTCGCCTTCGGGGTCGTCATATTGGTTGGACCGCACCGTATAGATGAACGCCACCAGCCCCACGGCCCCAAGGGTCAGCGATATCGGGATCAGGTAGGACAGGACCTGCATCAGTTACCTCAGCCGCAATGCGTTCAGCGACACTGTAATCGACGAAGCTGACATCGCCAATGCGGCAATCAGCGGCGTGGCCAGACCGGCCACGGCCAGCGGAACGGCGATCAGGTTATACACGGTGGCGATGCGAAAGTTTTCGCGGATGCGTTTGGTGGCGCGGAGCGCGGTGTCGCAGGCCTCGGCGATGGGGGTCAGGTCTTGGCCCAGCAGCACGATATCGGATGCCACCCGCGCTGCGTCCAGTGCCGACGCGGGCGAGATCGACACATGTGCCGCTGTCAGGGCAGCTGTGTCGTTCAGCCCGTCGCCGACCATCAGCACATATTTGCCTTGATCTGACATTTGTTGGATGCGGTTTGCCTTGTCTTCAGGCAGTGCCTCGGCCAGCAATTTGGCGATGCCCAGTCGGTTGGCCAGCGCCTCGACAGCACCAGTGGTATCGCCGGACATCAACAGCACCTCTTTGCCCGCCGCTTGCAGCGCCTGCACGGCCTCGGCAGCGCCGGGGCGCAGGGCGTCGGTGAAAAGGAAGGCCTGAGGCGCCGCATCGCCCACGGCCAGCCAGGCTGCCGATTGGCTGGTAGAGCCGGCCCCGACCCATGCAGCGCGGCCCAGGCGGACCTGTTGGCCTCCGATGCGCCCTTGGGTGCCGTAACCGGGGACTTCGGCGACATCGCCGACGTCGGCGGGTTTCACCCCGGCGTCGCGCGCCGCGCGGGTCAGCGCGACCGACAAGGGATGCGCCGAGGCAGAGGCCAGTGCCAGTGCGATTTCCAGATCGCGACGGGTATGATCGCCCAGATTGGTCAGGTCGGGCGTGCCCGCTGTCAGGGTGCCGGTTTTGTCAAACACCACGGTATCGACCTGCGCCAGCCGTTCCAGCGCCGTGCTGTCCTTGATCAGCATGCCCTTGCGGAACAGCCGCCCCGAGGCCGCTGTGGTCACCGCAGGTACGGCCAGCCCCAGCGCACAGGGGCAGGTGATGATCAGCACGGCCGCTGCGATATTCAGCGCCACGCGCAGGTCGCCGGACCACAGGTACCAGCCGACAAAGCTGAGCGCTGACAGGATGTGCACCCCCGGCGCATACAGCCGCGCGGCCCTGTCGGCCAAGGATGTGTACCGAGAGCGCCCGGATTCGGCGATGGCCACCAGATCGGCCATGCGGTGCAGCGATGTATCCTGCCCAACGGCGATGGCGCGAACGGTTAGCGGGCCGGTCAAGTTGACCTCGCCCGCGCTGACGGCCAGTCCGGGTTCGGCAAAGACCGGCAGGGTTTCGCCGGTTAGCAGGGAGCGGTCGAGTTCGGACCGTCCGGACACGATTTCGCCGTCTACCGGCATGCGTCCGCCGGGGCGGACCAGGATCAGGTCGCCGGGGGTCAGGGTGGCGACGGCGACTTCTTCTTCGTCGCCCGTGTCAGTCAGGCGGATGGCACGGGGCACTTCCAGCGCGGCCAGTTCTTCGGCGGCGGATCGGGCGATGGCGCGAGTGCGGAAATCAAGGTAGCGGCCTGCGAGCAGAAAGAAGGTCAGCGCCAGCGCGGCGTCGAAATAGGCGTGTTCGCCGGACAGGGATGTTTCCCACAGCGAGGTGGCCAGCGCCAGACCGATGGCCAGCGAGATCGGCACGTCCATGTTCAGATGGCCAACCCGAAGCGCGGCCCAGGCGTTGCGAAAGAACGGCTGGGCGCTGAAGGCAATGGCAGGCAGGGTGATGGCGGCGGAAATCCAGTGGAACATGTCGCGCGTAGCGTCAGCGGCCCCGGACCAGACCGACACGGACAGCAACATTACGTTCATCATCGCAAATCCGGCCACGGCCAGCCGCATCAGCAATTCGCGCCCGGCGCGGTTGGTTTGCGTGGCGGCAATTGTGCCGGGGTCCAGTTCGTGTGCCTCGTACCCTAGCCCATCCAGAACGGTGACAAGATCGGCGGCACGAATGTCGGGGTCGGCGTCGATCATTGCGCGTTTCAGGGTCAGGTTGACCCGCGCGTTTTTGACACCCGGCGTGGCGTTCAGCCCGCGTTCCACCTCCGAAATGCAGCCCTGACAGTGGATTGTCGGCAGGGACAGCGCGATGCGCGCGTCAACCGGCAGGTCCACCACCGGGTTAATCGGCGCCGCAAGGCAGCCGGGACAGGCGGCGGCGGGGGGTGGGGTAAGATGCGCGGTCATGCCGGGTTAACCCCGGACGTGCAGGATGACGCGCTGGGAAAATTCGGTGCCATTCTCGGCGCGCGCTGTCATGCGGATGTTCCAGTTGCCGCTGGCAAGGTCCACAGGCGCCACATAGGCGGTGCCGTCGAACTGAAAGTCTGGCTTTACGTCGTCTTTAATTTGGGTGGCCCGGCCCAGTGTTGCGTCCAAGGCGACCACCTCGACCGGTTCGCCATTCTCGTCGGTGATCGACAAGATCACCAGACCATCCCGCGCATCGGCCCGCACTGACCACCCCAGCGCCACCTGGGCAGAGCGGCGCGCATCGAATTCCTGGCTGGCGACGTAAGAGTTTTTCACCTCTAGCCCCGGAAAGGTTTTTGCCGCAAAGACCGCGAGGGCGATATTCACCCCGATAATCACCGTAAACGCCCCGACAAAAACCATTGCCGCGTGACGACCGGTGAATTGACGTTCTGTCATCGGTCAGTTTCCTTTGCCATTAAAAGTGGTGTCTTTATGCGCCCGGTCACCGGTTCCCAGATCCTCGACCCAAAAGCGGAAACTGGTCGCCTCGGCCTTGGACGGGGCAGAGCCGCCGGGTGAGACGACGTATACACGCTGAAGCATGGCCGTGTCAGCAGGAACCGGTACAGATTCGTACGGGGTGCCTTCCAGCTGAATGCGCAGGGTCGGGTGGCCCTTCAGCGACAGGCGGAACTGGCGTTCCTCGCCATTCTTATTGCGCAGGCGGACGTCATAGGTGTTGCGGATCGACCCGTCCGACATGGTGACAAAGGTCGGGTTACGGATCGGCGCGACGGTCATTTCGATATCGGCCCGGATGAACAGGGCAAACACCAGTCCGATGCCCACAAACGACCACAGCGCGGTATACATCATGGTGCGCGGACGCAGGATATGCGTCCAGATGTTCTTGTGTTCCTTGTTGGCGCGTTCGTCTTCTTCGTCGCCCAGTGCCAGATAGTCGATCAGGCCACGGGGCTTGCCGATCCTGTCCATTATCTCGTCACAGGCGTCGATACACAACGCACAGGTGATACATTCAAGCTGTTGACCATCGCGGATGTCGATGCCCATCGGGCAGACGTTGACGCAGGCCATACAATCAATGCAATCGCCCTGTTCCTCGACCTCATCAGCGCCCTTTTTGCGGTGCTTGCCACGCGGCTCGCCCCGCCAGTCACGATAGCCGACAGTGATGGTATCTTCGTCCATCATTGCGGCCTGAATCCGCGGCCAGGGGCAGGCATAGATACAGATCTGTTCGCGGGCGATGCCGCCAAAGAAGAAGGTAAAAACCGCCAGCAAACCCATTGTGGTATAGGCGATGGGGTGGGCATTACCGGTCACCAGATCGACCATCAGCGTGGGCGCGTCGGCGAAATAGAACACCCAGGCGCCGCCGGTGGCCAGACCAATCAGCAACCAGACGAACCATTTGGTCATCCGCAGGCGGACCTTGCGGAAATCGAGCTTTTTCTGGCGGTGCAGGCGCAGGCGGGCGTTGCGGTCGCCTTCGATCCAGCGTTCGACCAGAATAAACAGATCGGTCCAGACGGTTTGCGGGCAGGCATAGCCGCACCACACCCGACCCAGCGCCGAGGTGAACAGGAACAGGCCAAGACCGGCCATAATCAGCAACCCGGCGACAAAATAGAATTCGTGTGGCCAGATTTCGATCCAGAAGAAATAGAACCGGCGGTTGGCCAGATCCAGCAGCACCGCCTGATCAGGCAGGTTTGATCCCCGGTCCCAGCGGAACCATGGGGTGATATAGTAGATGCCCAGCATCAGGCCCATCAGGACCCATTTCAGGTTGCGAAAAGTGCCTGACACGCGTTTGGGGAAAATCGGTTCCCGTGCGGCATATAGGCTGGGGGCTGGATCGGTATCGCTCACGGAATCACTCCGGTTAAGGGATTGGCTGCTAGGGTTGTCACAGATGCCATGCCTTCAAACTTTGACATGGGTCAAAAAGCACATCGTGCAAACATGTTTTTATTCAGCGGCCTTCTGGCGGCGCAACCATTGGGCAAATACCCGGGCTGTGGGGCGTAATGCGCCGGGTCGTGTTATGATATGGTATCCGCGCCCGTCCGGTTCACTGAACAGTTCGATCAGACGCCCGGTTTGCAGGTCATCCTCGACAAAATGACGCACCGTTGCGACCACCCCTTGCCCGGCGCGCACCCCATCCAACACCAGGTTGCCCGGAAGTTGCGTGCGCGCGCCCGGTTGGTTCCGCGTAGCGACGCCGTGAGTTTCCAGCCAGGTCGTGGCCTCGGTTGTGCCCAGCTCTTCGAGCCAGGGGTAATTGGCCAGATCAGCCGGGGTGACCCGGGTTTTGCCCTGCAACAGGGCTGGGGCCGCGACGATGGCAATGGGTGAGACCAGCAGCATTTCCGACTGCAACCCGGGCCAGTTTCCGGGGCCATAGCGCAGGGCGATGTCGATGCCGCCGGGCTTTAGTGTGACCAGTTCCGGGGTTGGGTCCAGCGTCAGGTTAATGCCGGGATGCGCGGCGCGAAACCCCGGCAGGCGCGGCATCAGCCAGGCGGCGGCAAAGGACGCGGTGCAGGACACATGCACCGGCCGGTCGGCGTCGGACCGGGTCAGGTCGCGGATCGTGGCACCGATCGCACCAAACCCCAGTTCCAGCGCATGCGCCAGTTGCTGGCCCTCGGCGGTTAGCGACAGACTGCGCCCGGCGCGATCCAGCAGCGCCACGCCTAGGTGGCGTTCAAGGGCGCGCAATTGCTGGCTTATGGCAGCGTGGCTGACATTCAGCAATGCGCCAGCCTGTACCAGATTTCCGGTATCGGCATAGGCAGAAAAGGCCCTGAGTGCTACCAGAGGGGGCATGTCCTTCCAGATCATATGTTAGCCTAGCTTAAATATGGAATTTCCAATTGAGTCGCATGAAATCGCCCCTTCTGTCAATTTTCAACCTGTAAGCAGATCACATTGGAGACCGACATGTTGGACATTCTTGCACGATCATTCATGACAGCGACCCGGGTGAACGCCCCCGAAACCCCCAAAGCGGCGACCCCCAAACCAATCGCCAAGCCCCGTTGGGCAGCCCCGGCGTATTGGCGGCAGCGGCCTGAGCTTTCGGCTGATCAGGATCGCCAATAATCATCGCCTGACCCGACGTACAGACACCAAACACAAACCGGCCCGCCTACGAAAAAGTAGACGGGCCGGTTTTACGCTCTATATTTTTGAAAATCGGTGCCGACTTTTCAGGAAACGCGCGAACAGATCGAAAAGCCGGCACCGCGCCTCCGGGCCACCGTGGGTAGCCCGAAGGTGTCTTTTAACCCGTCACTCGCCACCGCCAAGTTGGTGGACGTAAACCGCAACTGCACGCAGCTGCGCTTTGGACAGGCGCTTGTTCCAGTTGGGCATCACGCCGTAACGGGCATTGTTAACGGTCTGTGTCAGCGTGTCGTAATCGCCGCCATAGAGCCAGATTGCATCCGTCAGGTTTGGCGCGCCCTGTTCACGGTCGCCGGTGCCGTCTTCCATGTGGCAAGCGGCACAATTGTCTTCAAAGACAACCGCCCCGTCGGCCACCAGTGAGGCATCCTGTGCCTCGCCGGACAGCGACATCACAAAGTTGACAACCTGGTTGATCTCGGTCGCTTCCAGCAGCTCGTCGCGGCCAAAGGCGGGCATTTCCGAGAACCGCGCATCGTCGTCATCTTCGTTGCGGATACCGTGGGTGATTGTGGTGTGGATGGCTTCGATATCGCCGCCCCACAGCCAGTCATCATCCAGCAGGTTGGGATAGCCTTTGGCCCCCGCCGCGCCAGAGCCGTGGCACTGGGCACACCAGGTTTTGAACACCGCACCGCCCGAGGACACAGCAAAGCCGTTCAGTTCACCGTCACCAGCAATCGACGTCAGTTCGACCGACGCCAGTTTGGTGTTGATGGCGGCGTTGGACTCTTCGACGGCGGCGATTTCTTCTGCCACGTCGGCCCGTGTCGACCAGCCCAGCACACCGGCTGTCGCCGATTTGACGCCCGGCCAGGCCGGATAGGCGATGGAATAGCCGATGGCCCAGACGATACAGACGTACAATGTCCACAGCCACCAGCGTGGCAGTGGGTTGTTGAATTCTTCAATGCCGTCCCAGCTGTGGCCGGTGGTTTCCGGATCGCCCTTTTGTCTATTTGGTTTCTTGCTCATTGCCGGGCCTCCTTGGGCTGAACGGGGGTTTTGGCGGGTTTGTCTTCATGCCGGAACGGGATGTCTGCGGTATCACGGTGAACCGCGTTGCTGCCCGGCCGGAGCACCCAAAGGATGACCCCGACAAAGAAGACGAACAACAACAGCAGCATCCAGCTGTCTGCGAGTTGCCGCAGGAAAGTGTATTCTTCCATCACATCCTCCTTAGCGGCTTGCGTCTGGCGTGAAGGTCGAGAAATCAACCAACGTACCAAGCATTTGCAGATAGGCGATCAAGGCGTCGGCCTCGGATACCCCTGGCTGCCCATCAAAATTACGCACCTGCGCTTTTGGATAGCGGGCCAGCATGTCGTCAAAGTCGCTGTCGGGGTCGGCCTGGGCCGTGAAATCCGCAGCGGCGTTTTCGATCATCGCATCGTCATAAGGCACACCAACAAAGCGGTGGGTCTTCATCAGATCCTGGGTATATGTCGGCTCGATCAACTTGCGTTCGAGGAAGCCATATTTTGGCATCACCGATTCCGGCACAACCGATTGCGGGTTGCGCAGGTGGTCCACATGCCATTCGTCAGAATAGCGACCGCCAACCCGGGCCAGATCAGGCCCGGTCCGTTTGGACCCCCACTGGAACGGGTGGTCGTACATCGACTCGGCTGCCAGTGAATAGTGGCCATAGCGTTCGACCTCGTCCCGCATGGGACGGATCATCTGGCTGTGGCACACATAGCACCCTTCGCGGACGTAAATATCACGTCCGGTCAGTTCCAGCGGAGAGTAGGGGCGCATGCCGTCTACTTTCTCGATGGTGTTTTCCAGCCAGAACAGCGGTGCGATCTGCACCATGCCCCCGATGGACACAACCAAAAAGCTGAAGACCATCAGAAGGGTTGCGTTGGTTTCGATAAACTTGTGTTTGTCTAGGATACCCATTTTCAAAGCCCTCCTTATTCAGCTGGAACTGCGACGGACAGGCTGGCCTCTTTGGCCGGCGCCCGACGGACAGTCATCCACAGGTTGTAACACATGATGATGGCACCCGAGAGGAACATAAGCCCACCCAGACCGCGCACCACATACATTGGGAACTTGGCAGCCACGGTGTCAGCGAACGAGTTCACCAAGAAGCCGTTGGCATCCACTTCACGCCACATCAGGCCTTCCATGATACCGGTCACCCACATCGACGACGCGTAAAGCACGATACCGATGGTCGCGAGCCAGAAGTGCCAGGACACCAAGCTAAGGCTGTAGAGGCGTTCGCGCTTCCACAGAACCGGCACCAGGAAGTACAGCGCGCCAAAAGTGATCATGCCGTTCCAGCCCAAGGCACCGGAATGCACGTGGCCAATGGTCCAGTCAGTGTAATGCGACAACGAGTTCACTGCGCGGATCGACATCATCGGACCCTCGAAAGTGGACATGCCGTAAAAGCCGACCGAGATCACCATCATCCGGATAACCGGATCGGTGCGCAGCTTGTCCCAGGCCCCCGACAGGGTCATCAGGCCGTTGATCATGCCACCCCAGCTGGGCATCCACAGAACAATCGAGAACACCATGCCCAAGGTCGACGCCCAGTCAGGCAGCGCCGTATAGTGCAAGTGGTGCGGACCGGCCCAGATATAAAGGAAGATCAGCGCCCAGAAGTGGATGATCGACAGTTTATAGCTGAACACAGGACGTTCGGCTTGCTTTGGGATGAAGTAGTACATCATCCCCAGGAAACCGGCGGTCAGGAAAAAGCCCACGGCGTTGTGGCCGTACCACCACTGCGTCATGGCATCCTGCACGCCCGACATCACCTGAACAGACTTGCTGCCCCAGATCGACACTGGAATTGACAGGTTGTTGACCACATGCAGCATTGCCACGGTGATGATGAACGACAGGTAGAACCAGTTGGCCACGTAGATATGCGGCTCTTTGCGTTTGACCAGCGTGCCGACAAAGACGGCCAGATAGGCAAGCCAGACAACGGTCAGCCACAGGTCGATATACCACTCAGGTTCGGCGTATTCTTTCGACTGGGTGACACCCAGCAGATAGCCGGTTGCGGCCAGCACGATGAACAGCTGATAGCCCCAGAACACAAACCACGACAGGTTGCCGCCCCAAAGGCGTGCTGCGCTGGTGCGTTGGACGACATAAAAGGACGTTGCGATCAAGGCGTTGCCACCAAAGGCAAAAATCACCGCCGAAGTGTGCAACGGGCGCAGGCGCCCAAAGTTGGCGTATCCTTGGGCCCAATCAAAGTTGAGCACCGGAAAGGCCAGTTGGAAGGCGATAATCACGCCAACCAGAAACCCGGTCACGCCCCAAAAGGCGGTGGCGATAACGCCGGCGCGGACGACTCCGTCCATGTATTCATTTGGATTTCCGGCCACGACTGGATTTCCGGTGCGCCGCAGCGTCCGGATAAACAGCCCTACTGATACAAGCGTTATAATGATGGCATGCACCATATAAGCCGTATCACGCGCATAATTAATGGCCATCATCGCGACCAGCGCGATCAAGCCAAGCGCAATAAGCTTGAGGTAATTCGACATTTTGCGTCCCTTTTTGCGTCCCTAATAGAAGTGCCCAGCGCGATTCTTTGTCGCGCGAGACGGATCTAGACTGTGCGTTTGATGAAGAACGTACTGCCCTTTTGCCTTGATCTGTGTCAACACACACCCGCAAATTCTATGACAGGCATCGGGTATGATGTTGTGGCCACACAAAATGCGGCCATGCTAGCAATTTTAAGAGTGAGGTCAAAATGGCTTACAAATCACTGCTGACGGTTCTGACGGACCAGAAAATCGCGGATGCGCCGCTGAACCAGTTGATTGCGCTGGCCGAGGCGCAGGATGGGCATGCCGAGGCGTTGTGTCTGGGCGTGGATCGCACGCAGACCGGGTATTATTACGCCGGTGCCAACGCGATGGTGCTGCAAGAGACCCTAAGCCGGGCGCAGACCGAGGCGGCCGAGACGCTGGAATATGCGAATGGTGTGCTGGGGCGGTCCGGGGTTCGCTGGTCTGCGGAAGATGGTTTTGCGCAGATCGCTGATCTGGGGCGACATGTGGCGCATCGGGCGCGGTTTTCCGATCTGGTGATCTTGCCACGCCCTTATGGCGAGGATCGCGGATCAGAGGTGGAAGCGGTGGTCGAGGCCGCGATGTTTGAGGGTCACGCGCCGGTTCTGGTGGTCCCGGATGGCCATCAGGCGCAGGGGCAGGCAAAAACCGTGCTGGTCGCCTGGAACGAAAGTGTCGAGGCGATGACAGCGATTCGCAAGGCAATGCCGTTCCTGAAGGCCGCCGAACTGGTACGCATCGTTATCATTGATCCGCCCACGCACGGGCCGGAACGCTCGGACCCCGGCGGGATGCTGTCGCAGTTGCTGGCGCGCCACGAGGTGCAATGCGAAATTGATGTGCTGAGCAAAACGCTGACCCGGGTGTCGGATGTTCTGAACCGGCATACGGCGGATACCAATGCGGATATGATCGTGATGGGCGCCTATGGCCATTCGCGGTTCCGCGAGGCGATTCTGGGCGGGGCGACGCGCAATATGCTGGAAAAAGCCAACGTGCCGGTGTTCATGGCGCATTAACGCCTGCTGATCGCGCCGCGCTATATGGGCGCCAAAATGTCCCGGGGTTCCGGGCGCGGCAGGTCGCTTTCGGGAACAGCAATATCACCGCCCCGTGCCGCCGTAGGGGGTGCTTTTAGCGCACCTTTGTTGATCGGCCCGGGGAAGGTGTGCAAAATGCAAACCCTACGCTGCGGTGCTTGGCAGACGCGCTAGCTGCGCACAAAATGCATTCTTTGAAACCCGGCTCGCAGCGCGGCGGTGCGTGGCGCGACGCTGGCGGGGTCATTTGATCGGAGCCCTTCGGCGATCAGCGCGGCTAGGTGCGGCGCGTCAGCGGGGGTCACACCCCGACGCACCAGTTCCGGGGTGCCGATTCGCAGGCCGTTCATGTCGCCCGACACCGGGTCTATCGGCAGGCCGATGCCACAAGCAAGAAACCCAGCCTTGCGCAGAGTTTTGGACGCCGCTTGGCCGCCGCCAAAGGCTGCGGCCTCTATCGCGAACTGGTGTGACGCCGTCACCCCGCGCGCTTGGCCAAAGACCGGCAGGCCCAACGCTTGCAGTTCTGCCGCCAGTGCCTGGGCCAAGTCGACCATCGCCTGGGCGTAATCCGCACCATATTCGACCCAATCCAGCAGCGAAATCGCCAGTGCCGCCGATTTTGCCGCGTCGAAATTTGCTGTCATTCCGGGAAAGGCGATGGCGTCCAAGCGCTGGGCGATGTCGGCATCATTGGTCACAATCAACCCGCCCGCCGGGCCGCCAAGGCTTTTGTAGGTGCTCATCGTCATCATATGCGCGCCTTCGTCCAGCGGGTTTGCCCAGACGCCGCCCGCGATGATCCCGCATTGATGCGCCGCATCAAACAGCACCTTTGCGCCGACCTCATCGGCGATGGCGCGGACCTTGGCCACCGGATGGGCAAACAGGTTCAGGCTGCCGCCAACCGTGATCAGCTTGGGGCGGATCTGATGCGCCAGATCGCGCAGGCCATCCAGGTCGATGGTATAACCATCCGCATCCACCGGCGCGTTGTGGGTTTGCAGGCCATAAAGCCCGGCGCAACCGTCCGAATGATGGGTCACATGGCCGCCAATATCGCCCGGTGGGGCGATGATGGCGTCGCCGGGTTTGGTCAGCGCCATAAACCCGTAAAGATTGGCCTGCGCCCCCGACCCAACCCGGATTTCCGCGTAGCGCGCGCCAAACACCTGTGCGGCCAGTTCTGCGGCGATCACCTCGATCTCTTCAATCGCCTCCAGCCCCATTTCGTATTTGTCACCGGGATAGCCCAGCGACGGACGGCTGCCGAGGCCCGCTGACAGGGCAGCCTCGGCCGCCGGGTTCATCACATTGGTGGCCGGGTTCAGGTTGAAACAGTCGGAATCGTGAATCTGCCGGTTCAGGTCGATCAGGTCGCTGATGCGGTTGGCGATCTGCGCGCTGGTTTCAGCGGCTGTCGTCGTGGCGATATCCTGAACGCGGGTTTCGCAGTGGGTAGGCACCCAAGGGCGCGGGGCGAGGTTTGGCATGGGGTTCTCCTGTCTTTGCCGCCAAGGAACCAGCATTGGTAGTTGCGCACAAACCAGTTTTGCGAAAAATTAGGGTCAGAGAAACTGAGGCTAATCCATGGCTGTTGCCCCACCCCGTCCAAAATCCCTGCCGCTTGGTGCGTTACGCGCCTTTGAAGCGGCGGCGCGGCTGGGCGGGTTTGCGGCGGCGGCAGAGGAATTGGGGGTCAGCCCAGGGGCCGTGTCGGCGCATATCAAGGCGATTGAGGCCGAACTGGGCGCGCCTTTGTTCAAGCGCACCGCGCGGCAGGTGGAATTGACGCCGTTGGGGGCGCAGGTGCAGCCGGAATTCACCAGCGCTTTTGACGCGCTGGGCAGCGCAGTGCACAGCCTGCGCGCTGGGGCGGGCAGCCGGATTGTGCATATTGCGGCCTTGCCCGCCATCGCGCAATTCTGGCTGTCGCCGCGCCTGCCACAGCTGCGGTCCCGCGCGCCAGAGATTTCGATTTCCATCACCGCGATGGAGGTCCCGCCAAACCTGAAACGCACGCCGTATGATTTGTGCTTGTTCTATGGTGGCGATTTGGGGGTCAGTCTGGGCGACGACGTGATCTTTCCGGTCTGCGCGCCGGATCTGGCCGCCCGCCTGCACAGCCCGGCAGATTTGGCGCAGATGACCTGCCTGACCGATTCCAGTTGGGAAAGCGATTGGGCGATCTGGGCCAAATCAGTGATGCCTGGGCAGCATTTTGCCCCCCAAGGCCCGATCTATTCGCTGTATGCGCTGGCGGTTGAAGAGACGATTAATGGCGCAGGCGTGTTGATGGGGCACGAATCATTGATCGGCGCGCAATTGGCAGCAGGCAGTTTGGTTGCGCCCTTTTATCAGCGGGTGCGATTGCCACGGGCCTTGCGCATGTGGAGCTTGCGGCGCTTACCCGCCAGCAGCCCGGCAGGGCGGGTCAGCCAGTGGTTACAGCAAAGCTTTGGCAGTTCGGAAGCTGCGCTAAACGATAGTTAGGATCAGGGCAGGTAGCCGCCATCGCTGTCATCACCGGCCTCTTCCATCAGGCGGCCCATGTCAGGGATTGTGACATGGCGTTTGCCTTCCAGAAAAATCACCTTGTCCTTTTTCAGGGCGGACATCTGGCGACTAACAGTTTCCAGTGTCAGGCCAAGGTAGTCGGCCATCGCTTCGCGGGTCAGGGGCAGGTCAAACACCATCTGGGCAGGCGACCCACCCGTGCCAAGCGACGCGCCAGCGCCAAGCGACGAATCGCGCCGGGCAATGATTGACAGCAGGCTGGCGATCTTTTCGCGCGCTGTTTTGCGCCCAAGCACCAGCATCCATTCGCGGGCGGCGTCCAGTTCATCCAGCGTCATTTGTAACAGGCGCTGGGCGATATGCGGTGTTTCGAGCATCATCTGTTCAAACGGTTTCTTGCGAAAGCAGCACATGACGATGTCGGTTGTGGCCACAACATCATAAGCCGCCCCATCGCGACCCGGACGACCAACAAAGTCGCTGGGCAGCAACAAGCCAACCATCTGGGTGCGCCCGTCTTCCATAGTCTGGGTCAATGTCGCAATGCCGGACACAACCGAGCCGACAAATTCCATTTTATCGCCCGACCAGATGATTGTTTGGCCTGCCTCAAAACTGCGATAGTATTTGATCTTGTCCAACTGCTCTAGCTCGTCCGTCTCGCAACGCGCACAAACGGCGCGGTGGCGGATCGGGCAATCGCCGCAACTGGGCATATGCGATAGTCCTGCGACGGTCATAGATTTCCCCACTTGATCTGAGTCAAAGAGAGTTGAATTCGACAAAGCTAAGTCTACCCAAATGACGACTAAATCACAACTCGCCAAATTGGGACTTTTTGACGCCAAGGTCCCGCGTTACACCAGCTATCCGACAGCACCTCATTTCAGCGATGACGTGGGGCGGGATTTATTTGGCGATTGGGTATCCGAAATACCCCCGGGCAGTTCGATATCCCTGTACGTTCATGTGCCATTTTGCCGAAACCTGTGCTGGTTTTGTGCCTGTAGGACACAAGGTACGCAAAGCGATGCACCGGTGGCGGCCTATCTGAAGGTTCTGAAGGCCGAGCTTGCCTTGTTGGCAGCGCGTTTGCCCGAAGGCGTCACCCTGTCGCGGCTGCATTGGGGCGGTGGGACGCCAACCTTGCTGAACCCGTCGATGATGGAAGAGCTGGCCGGGGTGATCGCGGATATGACGCCCTTTGCCGAGAACGCTGAATTCTCGGTCGAAATCGACCCGAATGAGATTGACGAACCCCGTCTGGATGCGTTGGCGCGTGCCGGGATGACTCGGGCGTCGATTGGGGTGCAGGATTTCGACGAAGAAATCCAGAAAGTCATTGGCCGGATTCAGGGCTATGACGTGACCCGCGATGCGGTGGAGATGATTCGCGCGCGGGGCATCGCCAGCCTGAATGCTGACATCCTGTTTGGCCTGCCGCATCAGACCCGGGTGCGGATGACCGAAAGTGTGCAGAAACTGTTATCGCTGAACCCCGACCGGGTGGCTTTGTATGGCTATGCGCATGTGCCGTGGATGGCCAAGCGGCAACAGCTGATCCCGACGGATGCGTTGCCGACCCCTGCCGAGCGGCTGGAGTTGTTTGAGACCGCGCGCAAGCTGTTTTTGTGGGACAATTACGCCGAGATCGGCATTGACCATTTTGCCCGCCAGTCGGATGGGCTGACCAAGGCGCAGAACGCCGGGGCGCTGCGGCGCAACTTTCAGGGGTATACCGATGATACGTCGGATGTGCTGATCGGGGTTGGGGCCTCGTCGATTTCGCGGTTTCCGCAGGGCTATGCGCAGAATGCCCCGGCGACGTCGGCGCATACGGCAGCGATCCGGGCTGGGCAGTTTTCAACGGCGCGCGGGCATGCGTTCAAGGGCGAAGACAGGCTGCGGTCGCGTTTGATCGAGGCGGTGATGTGCGATTTCCGGATCAATGCGGATGAAATCAGTAGTCGTTTTGGCGTGCCAAGGGACCAGATAGTCCAGATGCTAAAGGATACCGAGCGCGCCTTTGCGGGGGTGGTGATCTTGACCGAGGATGGGTTGTTCATCCCGCCGGATGCCCGCCCGCTGACCCGGATTATCGCGCGCAGCTTTGACGCCTATGATTTGAGCAAAGCCGGGCATAGTTCGGCGATCTAGAGCGTGACGCGTTACATCGGATTCAAGTATTCATTTGCCGGGGAGAGGCAGCGTTTGCGATCACAACGGGTTCACCCCGGCAAATGAATTCGATGTAACGCGTCACGCTCTAAAGGCTTGGCGGGGGTCTTCGTAGGGTGTGCATTTTGCGCACCTTTACCCGGGGAAGGTG
>JBLINN010000047.1:0-17402 GCA_047639325.1 Paracoccaceae bacterium
GTCATGCTCCTTCAGTTTGGAAGCATGAACCAAATTAATCATACACAGAAGATCGGACACTCTCCGATCCCGGTATCGGAGGTCAGTTTTTCATGTTGTGCCATCTCTGCACCCTGATCCAAAGTCAGTGATTTGCACAGATGTTTGGGTAGGTTTTGGATAGATTTAGCGATGGCGTCACGCACAGCCTCTGCTCCATGTCCGGCAAGTGCTGGGCCGTTTTGGGCCGCGGCACTGTTCCATGACCCGGCATCGGTCGCAGGTGGAGCAGAAGAGTAAAGCGGGTTTTGCGTTCCACGAGCGTACCAATGGCAGAACTCTTCAGACCCAAGATCAAATCGCCCTCCCAATGACCCGGAACAGCACGATCTGCTACCTCGGCAGGACGCTCGCTGATCATGATCTCGTCAGACACAAATGCCCTTCCTTTGCCCTTTCGCCGCGCTCTGTGAACGCGAAGGGCACGGCCGGAACGCAAGCAGGCAACAAGCTCACGGCGCAACGCACCGCGCCCCTGAATGAACAAAGACTGGTAGATCGCGTCGTGACTGATACGCATCATGGGGTCATCCGGATAATCCAGCGGTAAGCGGCGCGCAATCTGCTACGGGCTCCAGGCCGTGGCCCATTTGCGGTGCTGGCGCCGCACCGAACGTCGCTTTGTCCAGCGCACGTCAGGGCCTGCGATAACATCCCCATCAGAGCCTATGATCTGACCTGATAACCTGTCTTCTACATACTGCCGTAACGCGTCGTACTGTGCCAGTTTTGTTCCTTTGGGCCGACGCGCTGCCCGATCAGCGTGCCACTGCGCGGTGGTCGCGCGATACTCGAAACCACCACTGCGCGTTGCCGCGTTCCGCCGTAGGTCTCGGGAAACGGTGGAAGCTGCTCTCCCAATTTTATCTGCAATAGCGTTCACGCCCAGACCCTGAGCCCGACAAAGTGCAATTTCTTCACGTTCCGCAAAACACAGGTATCGCCCCGATAGCGACGGCGCAGAACTGGAATATTGTGATGGCGCCATACCTCCGGCCTCCCGAAACCAACGACTACCAACAGGGGCAGACGCGCCAACTTGAACTGCGGCTTCTTCGCTGGAAACACCCTTCTCAATCAATCGCCAGAACAAGACCTGCTGCGCTCGATGCGCCACCTTAGGGCGACCAGGCGAGCGCATCTTATCTCGGGTATTTCGGTCAGAAGCTCGTTTGTGTGTCGTCATCGCAATCTCCATTCTGGAACCATTGCGACGACCGCTTGAATCCGCCCAATATCTGGCGATCAAATACACCGAACGATTGGCCGAGGTCGGCATCGACCCTGCGGTGGGCTGCGTCAGGGATTCATACCCCTCTCAGCGATGCAAGCATCGCCTGCCGGGCAGTGGACAACGCGCTGGCAGAAAGCACGATTGGCTTGTTCAAAACAGCAGTCATCAACTTCCAGGGCCCGTGAAAATCCATGGCCCGGGTCGAATGGGAAACCTTGAAATGGGTCAACTGGCACAACACAGAGCGTCTGCACAGCGCCATTGGATACATCACGCCACAAGAAGCAGAGGAGGCCTTCTATGCAAACCTGAATGCCCTTGATAAAGTCGCCTAAGTTTGAACAAAACACTCTCCGGTGAACCCGGGGCGGTTCAGAATCCTGTTCGCGCCACGACGCCGGGGATGTCATGTATGGATATACATGCGGTGATCACGTCGGCGCCCGGTATGGCCGGGTGAACCATTTGACCGCATCCCCTTAAAATGGGCGAATACCCCGAAACGGGGTTTGCGGCTGGGCCACCGAAGACACTAGACTGCCTGTGACAGCCCGGTCTGTTGCTTGAAAGGTTCGCCGCTTTGAAAATCACTTTGCTTTCATACTGGCTCGTGGCCTTTCTGGCGACCCTGACTGGGGTCTACCTTGTCTCTCAGTCCCGGGCCGAAAATGCTGTGGCCGGCGAAGCCACGGCAGCGGCGGTTCTTTACAATCAGGCGATCCGGGCGGAACTGGACAGAAGGCGGCATTTGCCGGAACTGCTGGCCTCTGACGTGGAAATTGTCGATTTTGTTTCGGGGCGTTCCATTGGCGATATGAATCAGAAGCTCGCCCGCATTGCCGCTACGACCGACGCGGAAGCGGTCTATGTCATGGACCTGAACGGCGACACCATCGCGGCCTCGAACTGGCAAAGTGCGTCGTCGTTTTTGGGGCAGAATTATGCCTTTCGGCGGTATTTTTTAGCCGCGCGTGACGGGCAGGGAACAGCCGAGTTTGCTGTTGGCGCGACCACGGGGCGGCCTGGCATATTCTATTCCTATCCCTTGCGCGATGACTGGGGTGATGTCGTGGGCGTTGGCGTTGTCAAAATTGATCTGAGCGATCTGCACAAAATCTGGGGGGATGCGAAACACCAGGTTCTGGTGATAAATCAGGACGGCATCGTGGTTATTTCCCGGAAAGAAGCCTGGCGCTATAAAAGCACCAACAAGATCGACCAGCCCACATTGCAGGCAATCAAGGATCGTCGGCAATTCATGGGGCGCGACCTGATCCCACTTGACATCAAAGCGGATGGCGGGCGAAACCTGAAGCTGGACGACACCCGTTACTTGCGCATTGTCGAACCCCTTGCCTGGTTGAACTGGCAATTGTGGGTGATGATCCCACAATCCGAAGTCACAAGGCGCGCACTTGGGTCTGTGGCCTATGGGGCAGTGGCGTTCCTGATACTGACAATCGTCTTTGTGATCCTGCGAACCGAACGTCTTGGGTCACGGTTGCTGTTGTCAGAACAGCAAAGAACCCATCTGGCGCAGCTCAATCTGGACTTGAACACCGAGATTGAAGAACGCAAACAGGTCGAAGCCTCATTGCTTCAGGCCCAGATGGACCTGAAGCGTTCGGCGAAGCTGGCGGCGATGGGGCAACTTGCGGCCTCGGTGACACATGAGCTTGGGCAGCCTTTGACGGCGATGAAAACCCATGTGAAAGGCCTGCAACGCAACGTGGCACGGGGCAAAATGCCAACCTCGGACGCCGCCGCGCGGATCGACCGCCTTGTTGACCGGCTTGGCTCGATCGTCAAACAGCTGCGGTTTTTTGCCAGCCGTGGTGGCGAGCCGATGGAAACGGTTGATCTGTTGTCGGTCATTTCGGGCGCGCATGAAACAATGTCGCCGATGCTGAAACAACGACGCGTGACAATTCGATTGATGATGCCAACTGACCCTGTTCTGGTCACTGGCGGGCAACGACGGCTTGAGCAGGTTTTGATCAATCTGATCGGCAATGCTCTGGATGCAACCCAATCTCTGGAGCAGGCGGAAATCACCGTTGAAATGGTGACTTTCGACGATCACGCCGAGATTTATGTAAGGGATCAGGGCCATGGCATTGCGCAGGAAATGGTCGACATAATATTTGAACCCTTTGCCACCAGCCGGGCATCCGGCGAAGGCATGGGTTTGGGACTGGCCATTTCGACAGGTATCATTCATGAACACAACGGCACTTTGGTTGCTCGTAATCTTGAGGAAGGCGGCGCAGAGTTCACGGTCACGCTTCTTCTGCAGATAAGTCAGGCAGGCCCCGGTGAATAAACAGCAACCTAACGTCCTGATTGTGGACGACGACAAGGAAATCCGCGAGTCCCTGGCCGAATATTTCCGCGACGCGGACTGGGCTGCCAAAGTGGCGGATT
This sequence comes from Paracoccaceae bacterium, assembly GCA_047639325.1. GTDB lineage: Bacteria > Pseudomonadota > Alphaproteobacteria > Rhodobacterales > Rhodobacteraceae > NVQY01. The sequence continues at coordinate 3,698 of JBLINN010000047.1, forward strand.
CGGCCAAAACCGCGTTGGACATCATTCAAAACAGCAGGCCGGACGTGGTGGTGACGGATGTTCATATGCCCGGAATGGACGGAATAGAGCTTTTTCGCCGCATCATTGAAATGGACCCAGATATTCCGGTTTTGATGATCACAGCCTATGGCGACATTCCCATGGCCATCGAAGCAACCCGGTCCGGGGTGGTTGATTTCATCGAAAAACCGTTTGATCCGGAACGGATTCTGGCGGCGGCAAAGCAGGCGGCTGAATCCGCCGACCTGCGGGTTCAGAACTCGACGCTACTGCGCCAGTTGAATCGCCTGACAGGGTTGGATGCCATTCTGGTTGGTGAAAGCCCCAAGATGCAGCGGCTGAGGGAGGATATCTGCCGTATCGCCGAAATAGATGTTTCGGTTTTGGTGATTGGTGAAACCGGTACGGGAAAAGAACTGGTTGCCCGTGCAATTCACAACCTAAGCCCACGGGCAGGACGGCGCTTTGTTCCGGTTGATTTTCCGGCCATCGCAGCGGGCGAGTTCGAGGCAGAATTATTTGGCCGCTCAAAACCACCCGGCGGCGCGCCTCTGGCCCCAAAACGCGGCGCGATGCGCATGGCGGATGGCGGTTCGATCCTCTTCAACGAAATCGAAAAGTGCCCCCTGTCAGAACAAAGCAAGTTGTTTCGCGCACTGGACAGCAAACGTGTGACACCGGTTGGGTCAGATACCGAAATTTCCGTGGATATCAGGGTTATTTCGTCTGCAGAGACCGACCCAAAACAACTGGCGGACAGCGGACAATTTCGCGACAGCCTGTATTATGACATCAGCACAATCGTTCTGGCCATTCCGCCATTACGAGAGCGCGGCAATGACATCATTCTATTGTTCAACGCCTATCTAGAGCGGTTCGCGCGGCTATATGCCGAGGAACCGCCGCAACTTGCGCCGTCCGAAATCGCTGCGTTGCTGAACCACCCGTGGCCGGGCAACACCCGCGAGCTTAGCCGCGTTGCGGAACGCTATGTGCTGTCGGCCAAGGGCGGCGGCGTTTCCGGGTCCGGGCTGTTGGGGCTGGGGAAGTCCAGCGCGCAACAGGCAACGCCGCTGAAGACCCAGGTCGAAGCCTATGAAAGAGTGCTTATCGCCGAAGTTCTGGCGCAGGTCGATGGCAGTATGGATGACGTGGCCGCGCATTTGGGAATCGGTCGGCGAACACTGAACGAAAAGCTGGTCAAATATGGGCTTCAGCGTAAGTAACCCTGCGGAAACCCGCAGGATGCCTTGAGGAAATCCGCACGGGTGGTGTTTTCACCAACCTGGCAACACCCTGTTAACAAAACTTAATCGGGGAAAGTAGGTACTTTTTTCAGGAAGTCAATTTCCGTTGAGTGAAATTGCAGATCGCCCAACAATGCATCACGGCGTCTACTTTGTGGGCGCAGATCATCAACGGGGAGGACTCCAAATGAAGCATTTGAATTTCAAGGCGCTGGCAACGGCAGCAATTTTCGGAATGGGATTGACCGGTCAGGCGGCACACGCAGACGAGGCCAGCTATATTCTTGCCACCGCATCCACGGGTGGCACGTATTATCCGGTTGGCGTGGCGATTTCGACGCTGGTCAAGGTCAAGCTGCAGCCAAAGCAAAAGATTTCCATGGCCGCCATCAACTCGGCCGGGTCGGGTGAAAACGTGCGCCTACTGCGCGAAGACGAAGCGCAATTTGCCATCCTGCAGGGACTTTTTGGGTATTACGCAGCGAGCGGCACCGGCCCCTTGGAAAACGAAGGCCCGCAGAAAGATCTGCGTTCGGTCACAATGCTGTGGCAGAATGTTGAGCATTTTGCAGTCGCCAGCGACGCGGTCAAAACCGGCAACATGGATGATTTCCTGGCGCTGAAGGGACAGGAAATTGCAATCGGCAAGAAAAACTCGGGGACGATCGGATCGAACACCGCAATCCTTAGCGGTTTGGGTGTTTCGGCCGACGAAGATTATTCGCTGATGCATGCCGGATATGGCCCTTCGGCCGAAGCATTGCAGAACGGTCAGGTTGAAGGCATTTCAACACCAGCCGGCGTACCGGTCGGTGCGGTTAGCCAGATGATGGCCACCATGGGCGACGGCGTGAAGCTGCTTGATTTTACCGACGCGCAATTGGCCAAGGCCGACGGCGGTCGCGATCTGTGGACCCGTTATGTCATCCCGACAGGCACCTATCCGGGCCAGACGGCGGATGTGAACACCATTGCGCAGCCCAACTTTCTGGCCGTGCGGTCTGATCTGTCCGATGAGAACGTTTATCTGATCACCAAGGCGATCTATGAAAACCTTCCCTTCCTTCAGGCAATCCACCCCGCGACCAAAGCAATGGCCATCGAAAAGGCGATTGCCGGCCTGCCGCTGCCCCTGCACCCTGGTGCCGCGCGCTATTATCAGGAAGTCGGCGTGACCATTCCTGATCGGCTTATTGCCAAGTAAGCAGACCATCGCGCTGCGGCGTCCAAACCGTCGCAGCGCATCAATTTTTCCGGGAGGGGATGGCAATGTCCGAGGACATAAAAGACATTTACGCGTACCAGCAGCGCAGTTTCGAAGGCATTCTGAAAACCGCCATCACGGCGCTTGCGATATTCTTGTCGGTGGCCCACATGGTTCTGGCGATTTTTCCGTTTTTGTCAGAGCTAGAGCGCAATATCTTCCACTTTGCCGGGTTTGCCATGCTGTGTTCGCTCAGCTATCCGATGGTGCGCAACAAATGGTTTGCGACGACTTCAACCGGCCTGAAAATCGACACCGCCATAGGTCTGATCACTGCATCCGCCGCCATCTATCTGGCCTTTGCGGAGAACGGTATTTACGACCGGGGCGTGCGGCTTTCGACACTGGACTGGATCGCGGCCTGCGCGGTAATCATTGGCGCGATCGAACTGACCCGACGGTCAGCCGGATTTATCATCCCGATCCTGATTATTGTTTCGATCACCTATGTGGTGGTCTGGGGGGCCTGGATCGGCGGGATGTTCTCTTTCCCCGGATTGTCTTGGGAAACCACCTTGTTTCGGTCAATCTATGGCGATGACGCGTTGTTTGGCACCATCGCACGGATTTCTTCGACCTATGTGTTCCTATTCATCATTTTCGGCGCCTTTCTCGTGCGCTCAGGCGCCGGTGATTTTGTCATCGACCTTGCCCGCACTGTGGCTGGCCGGTTTGTCGGCGGTCCGGGGTTGGTGGCGGTGTTTGCCTCTGGTCTGACCGGGACGATATCGGGGTCGGCAATTGCCAACACCGCGTCCACAGGGGTGATTACCATTCCGCTGATGAAAAAGGCCGGGTTCAACAGCAAATTTGCCGCCGGGGTCGAGGCCGCCTCGTCCACGGGTGGGCAGTTGATGCCCCCGATCATGGGGGCCGGTGCCTTTGTGATGGCCAGCTTTACCCAGATTTCCTACGAATACATCGTGATTATCGCCGCCCTTCCGGCACTGTTGTATTTCCTGTCCGTCGCGTTTTTCGTGCGGATCGAGGCCAAGCGCCTGAACATGCAGCCACTTCCGTCCGGGGGCAGAACCCTGATGGACGCGCTTAAGGATGGCGGCGCCAGTTTCATCATCCCGATCACGCTGTTAATTGGGATGCTGATGTCGGGGTTCACCCCGACCTATGCGGCCGTCATCGCCACCGCAACGGTCGTTGCGTCCAGCTGGCTGACCAAGAAACCCATGGGGCCAAGGGCCATACTTGAGGCGCTGGAAATGGGCGCCAAGAATATGACCACCTCGGCTGTTTTGCTGTGTTCTGTGGGCTTGGTGGTGAACGTGATTGCGACGGCCGGGGTTGGCAACACCTTCAGCCTGATGATTGCCGAATGGTCCAACGGCGTGTTGTTGGTGGCCATTGCGCTGGTGGCGATTGCCTCGCTGGTGCTGGGAATGGGTTTGCCGGTGACGGCGGCCTATATTGTGCTGGCAACACTGTCAGCACCGGCGCTTGCCGGGATGATATCCGATCTTGTGGTCATTGACATGATCGCGGCAGGCAACTTGCCGGACGCGGCCAAGGTCTTGTTCATGCTGGTGGACCCGCAGGTGGTGGGTTTGCTGGATGCGCCGATCCCCTATGATCAGGCCGCCGACCTTGTCGCCAGCCTGCCGTTCGAATTGTCGGCCCAGTTGCGCGACATGACGGTTCCACCAGAAGCCGCCGTCACCGCCTTGTTGTCGGCCCATATGATCGTCTTTTGGCTAAGCCAGGATTCCAATGTGACGCCGCCGGTATGTCTGGCCGCCTTTACCGCGGCGGCCATTGCCAAATCGCCGCCGATGGCAACCGGCGTGCAAAGCTGGAAGCTGGCAAAGGGCCTTTATATCGTGCCGGTTCTTTTCGCCTATACGCCGCTGTTGTCCGGCGATTGGGGCGCGGCCTTTACCGTGTTCGGCTTTGCTGTCTTTGGTATCTATGCGCTGGCCGCTGGCTTGCAGGGATGCATGGAGCGCCCGTTGAATCCCGGCCTGCGGGTGGCGGCGATGGCCGTCGGGATCGCCTGCCTCTGGCCGTTCTCGATTATCGTCAACATCGTCGGTGTCGTTCTTTTGTTGGGTCTGTTCTTTTATAGCCAAAAGTATGGCCCGACACCCGGCCTGCAGGCAGTCTGACATACAACCAAACCGCCCGCAGGGGCACGTATCGCAAATCACCGCTTATGGGAGCCATCCAAAATGAAAGCGTCCGAACTGTTTGTAAAATGTCTGGAGAACGAAGGTGTTGAGTACATCTTTGGGGTTCCGGGCGAAGAGAACATTGATGTAATGGATGCGCTGATCGACAGCCCGATCCAGTTTGTCACCACGCGGCACGAACAAGGTGCGGCCTTTATTGCTGATGTCTATGGCCGCCTGACGGGGCGGGCCGGTGTTTGCCTGTCTACACTGGGTCCGGGGGCGACCAATCTGATCACCGGTGTCGCCGATGCCAACATGGACCGCGCACCGATTGTTGCGATTGCCGGTCAGGGGTCGACCGCGCGGATGCACAAAGAAAGCCACCAGATCCTGGATCTGGTCAACCTGTTTACACCGATTTCCAAGTATTCGACACAGATCCGCGTGCCAGAAATCATTCCGGAAATCATCCGTAAGGCGTTCAAAACCGCGCAGGCGGAAAAGCCGGGCTGTTCGTTCATTGATCTTCCGGAAAACATTGCTGGGGCCGATATTGAAGACACGCTGCCGCTAAAGGTGCAATCCGCCGCAACGCCAACCGCCCCGGTTGGCAAATGCTCGGAAGTGGCCGAGATGATCAACAAGGCCAAATCGCCGGTGATCATGGCTGGCAATGGTGTAATCCGCGAGGGGGCCTCGGAGGCGCTGGTGGATTTTGCCGAAAAACTAAACGTGCCGGTGGCGACGACCTTTATGGCCAAGGGCACGATTCCGTTCAGCCATCCACTGTGCCTGGGGGCGATTGGATTGCAGGCGCATGACTATGTCGCGTTCGGGTTCGACAAGGCCGATCTGGTGATCTGTATCGGGGTCGACATGGTGGAATATCACCCGCGCCTGTGGAACCCTGATCGCGACAAAAAAATCATCCACATCGACCAAAGCCCGGCCGAAGTGGACCAGCACTACATCCTGGAAGCCGGCGTTGTCGGCACCATCACCGACTCGCTTGAGCGGATCGCCGGGCGTACCAGACGCCGGGCGGATGCCGAAGTGCACAAGCTGCACGAGATCATCGTTCGCGAAGTTGGCGAACACAGCAACGACACCGAATTTCCGGTCAAACCGCAAAAGATCATTTGGGATCTACGTCAGGCGCTGGACAAAGAGGACATCGTCATTTCCGATGTCGGGGCCCACAAGATGTGGATGGCGCGGATGTATCAGGCCGAAGCGCCCAACACCTGCATCATCTCAAACGGGTTTGCCTCAATGGGAATCGCCCTGCCCGGCGCGATTGCGGCAAAGTTTGCCTTTCCGGACAGAAAGTCGGTTGCCGTCTGTGGCGACGCCGGATTCATGATGAACAATCAGGAAATCGAAACCGCGATGCGGTTGGGGCTCGATATCGTGATCCTGATCTTCAACGACGGTAAATACGGGCTGATCGAGTGGCATCAGAACCGGCATTTTGGTCGCTCGACAGGCATCGAATTCAACAACCCGGACTTTGTGATGTTTGCCCAAAGCTTTGGTGCCAAAGGCTACCGCGTCGAAAAAACCGAAGACCTGCTGCCAACCCTGCGCGAAGCTTTGGGCGACGGCACCGTTTCGGTTATAGATTGCCCGGTGGACTATCGCGAGAACATGGTTCTTACGAAAAAACTCGGCGATCTTGTGTCGCCGATCTGATTGGAAAACTTATGAAATCATTCAGCTTTCAAACCACCCGGTCGGTTCTGGCCGAAGTCGGAGCCACTGCCAAAATCGGCGAAATCATGGCTGCGCGCGGTTGCCGGAAAATTGCCTTTGTGACGGACGCGATCATTCTGGAACTGGGGCTGGCCGATGCCGCGTTGGACGGCCTTAAACAGGCCGGGGTCGAGGTTTGGGTCTATTCGCAAGTGCAGCCCGATCCGCCCGAGGCGATGATCCTTGACGCGGTGGCACAAGCGCGCGCCGCGGGCGTTGACGGCGTGGCATCCGTAGGCGGCGGCAGTTCGCTGGATACTGCCAAGTTGATCTCGGTTCTGCTGAACACCGATCAGCCGCTAAGCGAGATGTATGGTGTCAATCTGGTACGAGGCGAACGCTTGCCGCTGGTTCTGGCCCCGACCACCGCCGGAACCGGGTCCGAGGTGACGCCGATCTCGATTGTCACCACTGGAACAAGCGAGAAAAAAGGCGTGGTTGCGCCGCAGCTTTTGCCAGACTGGGCCATTCTGGACGCCGAACTGACCGTGGGCCTGCCTGCGGCGGTCACTGCCGCCACCGGCATTGACGCAATGGTGCACGCGATCGAGGCGTTCACCTCGAAGCGGCTGAAAAACGTGGTGTCTGATTGTCTTGGCAAACAGGCGTTGGAATTGCTGGGCGCCAATATCCGCAAAGCCTGTTTCACGCCGCAAGACCGCGACGCGCGCAGCCAGATGCTGCTTGGGTCGATGCTGGCAGGCATGGCCTTTGCCAATGCGCCGGTGGCCGCCGTACACGCGCTGGCCTATCCTTTGGGCGGGCATTTTCATGTGCCGCACGGGCTGTCCAACGCTTTGGTTCTCCCCTACGTGCTGGAATTCAACATGCCAGACGCGATGGCGATGTATGTTGAACTTGCCCCCATCATCTTCCCCGAACTTGCCGGGAAGTCCGATACCAAAAAGGCCGACGGTCTGATTGAGGGGTTCAAGAAACTTGGCCCCGAACTGGGGATGCAATCAAGGCTAAGCGAAGTTGGTGTAAGCCACAACAACCTGCCCTTGCTGGCCACAGATGCGATGAAGCAGGAACGTCTGCTGATCAACAACCCGCGGGAAATGACCTATGACGCCGCCCTGCAAATTTATACGCAAGCCCTGTGAGGACATACCATGGCCGATGATCCGTTTTCACTGACACCGCTTTTCAGTGCCTGGGTGCGGGCGCAGACCCAGATATTTGAGGCACAAGAACCATTCTGGAAACAGATCTCGGGGCTGGCCGGAACAGCTGGTGCGCATGATCTGACCGGCTCGGCCGAGGCCATTTGGGATCAGGCCCGTCAGCAAAGCCAGGACTGGATTGCCACATTCGGGCAGCAAATGGCTGCACCGGGCGCAGGCGAAGGTATCGCGCAGGAAACTCTGCAAAAGATGATGGACCCAAGGCAATTTCTTTATGCCGGTTCGGACGAGATCAACCAGACGATCCAAAAGCTGGTGGCAGGCCCGGAATTTGCCGATATCGGTATGCTGGAACGCCAGGGACTAAAGGCAACCTCTGAATGGGTCGCACTGCGCGAAGCCAGCGCCGAATACCGCATGGTCACCGGACAGGCATGGACCCGGGCGTTTGAACGGTTTTCCCGGGATATGCTGGCCAATCCGGAGCTATGGAAAAAAGGGCCGCGCGCCGTTACCGAAAATTGGCTTGAGATTTCCAATGACGAATTGATCGCCTCGCAGCGCACCAGCGATTTTCTGAACGCCCAGCGCAAGCTTTTGCGCGCCGGGGTCGATTACCGCCTGCGCGAACGCGCCATGGTCGAAGTCTGGTGCGAAACCCATTCAATCCCGACCCGCACCGAAATCGATGATCTGCACAAAACGGTCTATGCCCTGCGCCGTGACGCGCGGCGGATGAAAAAAGAACTTGAGGCCATGAAACAGCCTGCACGCAAGGCGGCAGTGAAAACGCCTGCCCCAACCAGGAAAGATTGAGATTCGCAATGGCATCCGACGACACACAAACCACCCTGGCCCTGAAAGAAGCGCTGGATTTCAGCGCCAAATTCGCCCGCAGCGCCGAAGCCCTGTCGAACATCCGCGACGAGGACGTGGATGTGGGTGCAACACCCAAGACGCTGGTGTTTGAACAGGACAAGGTGACGTTGCATCATTATCAGCCGCTGGAAGGCGTTAAGGTCAAGACCGGACCGGTGCTGATCGCTTATGGGCTGATCGGGCGCTATACCATGGCCGATCTGCAGGAAGACCGCAGCCTTGTGCGCAACCTGCTGGCGCGCGGGGTTGACCTTTATGTTGTGGACTGGGGCCATCCAAGCCGCGCCGATCAGTATCTGACGATAGATGACTATGTCGACTGGTATCTGGATGATTGTGTCGACCATATCCGCAAAACCGCCGGGGTCGATGCCGTGACCTTGTTGGGCATTTGCGAGGGTGGGGTGTTTTCAACACTTTACGCGGCGTTGCACCCTGAAAAGGTCAAAAACCTGATCCTGACCATCACACCAATTGATTTTCACGGCGATGAAACGGACGCGGATGAAGCCCACGGCTTTATCAACCTGTGGACCCGCAATCTGGAAGACGAAGACATTCACCGGCTGGTTCAGGCCTTTGGCAACCTGCCCGGTGAAATCATGGCCAGTGTTTTCCAGATGATGACGCCGGTCCGCAGCCTGACCAAATACAATATGGATCTGGTCGAGACCGCTTCGGACGACAAAAAGCTGCTGAATTTTCTGCGGATGGAAAAATGGTTGGCCGACCGGCCGCATCATCCGGGCGCGGCGGCGGTGCAGTGGCTTATCGAGTTGTACAAGGAAAACCGGCTGATCCAGGGCACGTTCGAACTGTCGGGCCAGCGCGTTAATCTGGCCAACGTAACGATGCCGGTTCTGAACGTGTATGCGCTGCAGGATCACATCATTCCGCCGCCCTGTTCGCGCGCGCTGGAAAAATACGTCGGCACTAAGGATTATACCGAGATTGCCCTGCCAGGTGGTCATGTCGGGGTCTATGTCAGCTCTAAAAGCCAGGGCATTGTCGGCGACGGCGTGTTTGACTGGCTGATGCAGCGGCAATAGAGATGGCGAATAAACAGGTCAGCGCAGACGACGCGGTATCGGTCATCCGCGATGGCGACACCGTGAGCATTTCGGGATTTGTTGGCGTGGGCACCCCGGACGAGTTGCTGATCGCGCTGGAAAAACGGTTTCTGGACACCGGGCATCCGCGTGATCTGACCTTGGTCTTTGCAGCGGCCCCCGGTGATGGCAAGGACAAGGGGCTGAACCGGCTGGCCCATGACGGGCTGGTCAAGTGCGGGATTGGCGGGCATTGGGCGTTGGTGCCCAAGCTGGCGAAAATGGCGGTCGAGAACCGGATCGAGGCCTATAATCTGCCGCTTGGCTGCGTCAGCCAGCTGTACCGCGAAATCGCCGGTGGCAAACCCGGCATGCTGTCCAAGGTCGGGCTGCGCACCTTTGTCGATCCCCGCCAATCGGGCGGTCGGATCAATCCGCGCACCACCCAGGACCTTGTCGACCTGCAAATCATCGACGGTCAGGAATGGCTGTTCTACAAGTCCTTCAAGATTGACGTGGCATTGCTTAGGGCGACCACCGGCGACACGCAGGGCAATGCAACAATAGAACGCGAGGCGCTGAAACTTGACGCCACTGCCGCTGCGATGGCGGCGCATAATTGCGATGGAGTGGTGATCGTTCAGGTCGAACGGGTGGCCATTCACGGCTCGTTGAAACCCAAGCAGGTGATCATTCCGGGTGCGTTGGTTGATTGTCTGGTGGTCTCGACCCCGGAAAATCACCTGCAAACCTATGCGACACCCTACAATCACGCCTATTCGGGCGAGCTGCGCCTGCCGCTGGATCAGATCGTCCCGATGGGGTTGAGCGAACGCAAGATCGTGGCGCGCAGCGCAGCGCTGGAACTGCCGATGAACGGGGTTGTGAACCTGGGCATCGGCATGCCCGAAGGGGTGGCCAACGTCGCCGCCGAAGAGGGGCTGCTGGATTGCGTGACCCTAACGGCAGAGCCCGGCGTGATCGGGGGAATGCCGCAGGGCGGGTTGAATTTTGGCGCGGCGCTGAACCCGGATGCCATCATCGATCAAAGCGCGCAGTTCGATTTTTATGATGGTGGCGGGCTTGATATGGCCTGCCTTGGCATGGCCCAGACCGATCGGCTGGGCAACGTCAATGTTTCGAAATTCGGTTCGCGGTTTGCCGGCGCGGGCGGGTTCATCAACATCAGCCAGAACGCCAGCCGGCTGGTGCTGGCCGGCACCTTCACCGCAGGGGGCCTCAGGGTTGCGGTTGAGGATGGCAACCTACACATCCTTCAGGAAGGCCGCGTGCAAAAGTTTGTGGCAGAGGTTGAGCAAATCACTTTCTCGGGCGAACTGGCTGCCGAAACCGGACAGCCAGTGCTTTATGTCACCGAACGCTGCGTGTTTACCGCCGGAGCGCAGTGTCTGGAGCTGATCGAAGTCGCGCCGGGCATCGATATCGACCGCGATATCCTGCCGCATATGGGGTTCACGCCGGTGATCGGAACGGTCCGCCCGATGGACCCACGGATTTTCCAGCCCCAAGCGATGGGTCTGAGGGCCGAAATATTCGAGGCGGGGTTAGAGGACCGGATAACTTTTGACCCGCTCAGCCAACGGCTGGAGGTCAATTTTCGCGGCTACACAATGACAGACCCCAAAGATCTGGATCTTATGGCCGCAAAGATTTCAAAGATGTGTGAAGGGCGCGAAGGTCAGGTGGATTGCGTTGTGTGGTATGATGGTTTTTCGCTTCACCCCGCGCTTGAAAAAGCCCACAAGGATGTCATTGCATCACTTGAAAAGAAATATTACCGCTCGGCAACCCGATATACCCGCAGCCCGTTCCAGCGCCTGAGGTTTGGGGCCGAACTGGCAAAACGCGACCTTAGCACGCGGGTCAGTGCCAGCGCGGTAGTAACCGGGAACCTATGACCGACATCAACCATTCCAACCCCCAGACCGAAACAGCGGCGACACCCCGCACAAATCCCCAGATCAAGCCGCGCACAGACAAAGTGCGCTGTATTTCACGCCATGGGTTTCACCAGATCGCCTATCAAGACTGGGGCGCGAAACGGGCGCGTGACATGATATTGTGTGTGCATGGGTTGACCCGTAACAGCCGCGATTTTGACCCGCTTGCCACACGGCTGGCCGAAACCCATCGGGTGATCTGCCCGGATCTGGCCGGGCGCGGTCAAAGCGATTGGCTGGACGATCCGGCAGACTACAACCTGTTGCAATACAATATGGACATCACCACGCTGGCCGCCAAACTTGGCTATGACGAATTTACTTGGATCGGCACATCTTTGGGCGGCCTGATGGGGATGTCTCTGGCGGGTATCAAGAATACACCGATACGCCGGATCATCATCAACGACGTCGCCCCGGAAATCCCCTATCCGGCCCTGCGCAGGATCACCGGATATATGGGGGCCACAAAACACTTTCCCGATCTGGCAGCGGTCGAGCAGCATCTGCGCACGACCCTGTCACCGTTTGGCCCGATGAACGACAACGACTGGGCCCGAATGGCCCTGCACAGCGCGGTCGCGGCCGGCGATGGTTTCAAGATGCACAATGATCCCGAGATCATGCAGAATTTTCGCCAATACTGGGTGTTCATGCATTTTGCCCTTTGGCGATATTGGGACAAGATCACTTGCCCGGTCCTGATCCTGCGTGGAAAAAAATCGGATTTCCTGACTTCAAGGCTGCTTGAAAAGATGCTCGAGCGTTTGCCGCATGCCCAGGCTATCGAGTTTGACGGTGTCGGGCACACGCCCACTTTGAACGCTCCCGACCAAATAGACCCAATCATCAATTGGTTGGCCGAGACCTGACGGTTTCGAATGTAATGACACCAGCAAGACTTGCACCGTCGGAGATGAAGTTCGCGGTCCTTCTGGAGCCGTTTCCTGCAGAATGGGACAGGCAGGTTGAGCTGTTCTGTTAATGTCTGTCTCGGGCCGTCTGCCGGTCAGCGCACGCCAATCGAGTAAATCGGATTGGTCCAAGTTGGTCTTTCAGTAGGCAAACCTTGCCAGTTTAGCGGCACAGAACCCGGCCCTTTGTTCCCCCGCATCTTTTTCACACGGAAACCATCGCTAGAAGTTCGGGTCTTGTCACCTCGTCCCTTGTCCCATTTAAGATCACAACACTGCCCCTGAGCGCATAAAACTGCCCCCCCAAATCATAGGCAAAATCGAAATACTGTTCGACCAGAACAATGGCCATATCACCCTGGTCCCGCAGGTAAGAGATGGCCCGCCCGACCTGTTGAATGATGTTGGGGGTTGTATCCCTTCGGTCGGTTCGTCCAGCAACAACAGTTTTGGTTTGGTAATCAGCGCCCTTGCAATCGCCAACTGTTGTTGTTGCCCGCCAGACAGGTCCGGATTGTGGCCGAGCCGCTGGTGGAGGGTGCGACAGTCAACGCAGTGGCGCGGCGGTAGCGCCTGCGCATCCTTGATTGCTGTGACGGGGTTTTCGCCAGACCTACCGCTAAGGCGGTGCGGCTGGATACGGCCTACGCCGGGTGCTGATCGACGAACACGGGAACCCAAAGGGCGCGCTGTCCCGCGGCGAGCAGAAGAGCCTTCAAACCGATCGCGTCATCCTTGTTCCAGGCCCTGATCAGGAACAGGATGTTGTGCGCCGCATGTATCGTATGTTCGTCGAAGATGGCCGTTCGGAGCGGGAAATTGCGGAAACCCTGAACGCCGAGGGGCACCTGACGGATCTCGGACGACCATGGACGCGGACATCCATCCATCAAGTCCTAACCAACGAAAAATACATCAGCAACAACGTCTACAACAAGGTGTCGTTCAAGCTGAAGCAGCACCGGGTGGTGAATCCCCGCGAGATGTGGATCCGGGCAGAGGGTGCCTACCCCGCCATCGTGGAAGAAGCACTGTTCCTGCGCGCACGCGAAATCGTCGACGCGCGCAGCCAGCATTTCACGGGCACCGAACTGCTCGAAGCGCTGCGCTGCGTGCTGAAAAAGAAAGGCGTCTTGTCGGGACTGATCATCGATGACCAGGACAACCTACCGTCGTCCAGCGCCATTCGGAACCGCTTCGGCAGCCTGCTGCGCGCCTACCAGATGATTGGCTACGAGCCGGAGCGAGACTATCGCTATGTCGAGATCAATCGGGCCTGGACTTGTCACGGTTTGGTTCCGGTCCAATGCTCTCATTTTACGCTGCTTTACGTTCGAAGGCCAAGGGGCTTTTGTATCCCAGTACTGA